>VFJK01000007.1 GCA_009886125.1 Geobacter sp.
CCTCCTAAAAGATAGATATGGTTGGTCGCACTTCCATAACTACCTGAAGGAACTCATGCTTTTCAACTTTTAAAAGTGCGATTTACGCACTGTTGTCTGAGACGAACCAATTTTTTTAGATTTTCGTTGTGTACTTAGCCAACTCCCTAAACCAGTGTGCCACTTAAACGGAACATTTAAGTTACCGTGCTCCGCCTTAGACGACCGGGCCGTAGACATCCGGCCTGTCCATTGAGTACACCAGCGTTGACTCGCTTTCCTTATCCTTCTTGCGGATGTCGTAATGGCGGGGTGTTGCGGTAAAAAAGAGGCGTTTGAGGATGGGCAAATTGTTGTCATCCAAGGCAAAGTTGAAGTGGGTTCCGATGCGTCCGGCGGTCTTGTGTGCCTCGTCGAAGATGCCGAGATCGAATGCCTGTTCCATACCTTCCGCGACGACATGAGCCGACTGGTAGGTGGAAAAAACCACCTTCACTCCTTCAAACGGACTGGTGAGGAATTTACGGACAGAGGCACTTTCGGTTGTAACGGGAAAATCAAGATCGGCTTGATGGACGATCAGGTCATCTGCACCCTTGGCCACGGTGGGGTCGGAACAGACGCAGAGAAAGGTCAGGTTTTCCGTGGCGGTCTCTCGCAGCCATTCATGCAGCATTTGGCGTACCAGGGCCAGCGAAGGGACCAGCACGAGCATATTGCGACAGTTACGACGTTCCGCTGCCCAGAGGGCAACCAAGGTTTTGCCGGTTCCACAGGCCATTACGACGGTGGCCCGATCATTGTCGTTAAGGCTACTATTGATAGCGTCAAGCGCCTCTAACTGATGTGGTTGAGGTTCCTTGCGAGGTAGCTTGATTTGACTGCCTTGCAGCCATCGACGCATGGCTTCGAGGTCTATTGCTGTGAGACGGTCGAGATCACTGCCACGGATAGCGACAAAACCGCTGCGATCTCGCATGAGACTTGGCAAGGCTTCGCAGTTGGTGAACAAGACACGCTGGCTGACTTGGTCTGTCAGTCCCATGAAGGTTGAAAGCTCATCCCAAGTCAGAGATGGGCGGCGGCTCCTGAACTTGACCTGATAAGCTCGCAGTTCACCGTCGATAGTCCGGTAGGTGCCATCGACTCCTTTGTCTGTGCCGGTGTCAAGCCCGATGGCTTTGCGCTGCTCCAGAGGAATGGCCTCGAACGGCCATATTTCCCGTGCCTGGACAATTTTTTGGGTGACAAGATACGCTTCCGCGAATACCTCGAAAGCGTCTCCGATTTCCTTATTGCTGGGAAGAGCTGAAATCCGGGCTTCGATCTCGGCAAACGAATTCAGACCGTCAAATAAGCCATTGTTCAGGAATCTGGTTGTGGCGGGATGTCTTGAGTTCAATGCGTATACTTCCAGAGCTTCATATCTTTTGCCGACTCTGCTGTTACAGTTAAGTTAAGAGACTGCCCCGATATATCTCTACTTCAGCGAAGCAATGTACGAGATGATCCCATCGAGAATCCCTTCAGCCACCTGTTCATGGAAGGCAGGGTCCTTGAGCCGGACCTCCTCCTTCTCATTGCTTAAAAATGCGCTCTCGACAAGGATACTCGGCATGGTCGCACCGACCAGGACGTAGAACGGTCCCTGCTTCACGCCCAGGTTCTTCGTCGATGGATAGCTGCCGGAGAGCCGCTTGTAGAGGGCTTTCTGAACCTCTTCAGCAAGGTGTGCAGAGTCATTCAGCTTGTAGTTGGCCATGAGATCGAACAGTACCGCCTGGAGCAGGCTCACCTTTTCCAGTGAGGTCCCGTTCTCTCTGGCTGCAAGTTGTGCAGCCTTCTCGGTCTTGGCAAGATTGAGATAATAGGTCTCGATGCCTGCTGCGCTCCTGTTCAGGGAAGCATTTGCATGGATCGAGACGAAAAGGTCAGCTCCCACCTGATTGGCGATCGCGGTTCTCTCCTGAAGCTCGATAAACACATCAGTCGATCGTGTCATAACCGCATCTATGCCAAGCTCGTCCTTCAGCTTCCTGGCAAGGATCAGCCCCATGGAAAGCACGACATCCTTTTCCTGAAGCCCGCTATGCCCCACAGCTCCAGGGTCCTTACCGCCATGGCCCGGATCCACGACTATCCTTCGGATCTTTCCGGGTTTCATCTTCTGCCGCGGCAGGGGTTTTAAAACAATCGACTCTTTCTGGATTTCAGGCAGGGGTTTTGGCGGCACTTTCACAGCAGGGTCGGCCACCGCGGCCGGCGCAGTCAGTACAGGCGAAAGGCTGCTTATCTCGGCCCGTTTCTCCCCTTTCACATCGACAATGATCCTGAACGGGTCGGAAAAGGTGAATATCTTGTACTCCTTTATGTTATCGACATCCAGTACGACCCTGACGGTGTCGGCTCTGTACTGGGCTACCCGCACGCTCTTGAGAAATCCATCCCCGATGGTTATATCTTTTACCCCTGGCGCAAGTTTTGCCCCGTTCACATCAAAAAAGATCCTGCTGAGAATACCTGATCCGGGGGTTTTGGCGATCTCATGCTTCTCGAAAGGGGCATCATGCGTCAAGGTGACCGCAACTCTCGTGTAATCCGGTGTTGTCCAGTGACGGACCTCTGTCAGCTGCGCTGGCTGGAGCACCGGCTTTTCAACAACAAGCGGAAGCGGTTTTTTCACTTTTTTTGAAGATTTGAGGGATCGGCTCTTGGCTGGTTTCTTCTTTTTCTTTGCAGTCGCGAGTTTCTTCGCCTGGGGAGATGAGCCCTTTTTCTTGCCTGACTCCTCAGCGCACACATTGATGGCAAAAAGGATTGCAAGGAGCAGAGTACTTATACATAAAATTCTACGGAACATCAGAGCATCCTTTTGAGTTGATCCAGGAAGTTCAGCGCTTCAAGGGGAGTTATGGAGGACACATCGACCTCTTTCACTCTTTGCATTAAACGGGCAGAACCGTCATCAAAAAGCGAGAGCTGCGGAGAGGGTTCGGTCTGGCTTGAACGCCGGCCTTTTGAGATCCGGGGCACCCCTTCTTCGGAAAACTCACCTTTTTCAAGATTCCTCAGAATCTCCTTTGAACGTTCGATGACCGATACCGGCAATCCAGCAAGCCTTGCAACCTGGATGCCATATGAGTGGGATGCCCCGCCGGGAACAATTTTTCTCAGGAATATCACCTGGTCGTTCCACTCCCGGACAGCAATATTGAAGTTCTTTACCCCGCTGCGGGTCACAGAAAGTTCCGTCATCTCGTGATAGTGCGTTGCAAAAAGGGTTTTCGCCTTATGCTCGCTCGAGTCGTGGAGAAACTCCGCAACAGCCCAGGCAATGGATATCCCGTCGAATGTGGAGGTCCCCCGACCGATCTCATCAAGTATGACAAGGCTCTTCGGAGTAGCATTCCTGAGGATGTTGGCAGTCTCTGTCATCTCCATCATGAAGGTCGACTGACCTTTCGCAAGGTTATCAGATGCCCCCACCCGGGTGAATATCCTGTCCGTCACACCGATGGCTGCTGAAGCAGCCGGCACAAAGCTCCCCATCTGCGCCATCAGGGTAATGAGCGCCACCTGTCTCATGAAGGTAGATTTGCCGGCCATATTCGGACCGGTGATGATAAGCAGCTGGTTGTTCTCATTGTCCAGCTGGATATCGTTCGGGACAAAGCGCTCTCCAAGGGAAAGCGATTCGATCACCGGATGACGCCCTTCGATTATGGCGATCGAATCCCCGGTGTTTACTTCGGGGCGACAGTAGTCAGCCCGGCGGGCGATCTCTGCAAATGAGAGCAGCACGTCGATTGTCGCGACATTGTCAGCAGTAACCGCGATCCGCCCACCTTCCGCTGCAACAAACGTGCGCACCTCCTGAAAAAGTGAGTACTCAAGCCCGGAGATCCGCTCCTCCGCTCCCAGCACCTTCTCTTCATACTCTTTCAGTTCAGGGGTGATGAATCGTTCGGCGTTTGCCAGGGTCTGCCTGCGTATATAATCGTCCGGTATATCAGAGAGGTTGGATTTTGTGAGCTCGATGTAATAGCCGAAAACCTTGTTGTATCTGATTTTCAGAGAACTGATGCCGGTGCGCTGCTTCTCCTTCGCTTCCAGCTTTGCAATAAATCCTTTTCCTTCCCGGCTGATGCTGCGCAGATCGTCCAGCTCACTGTTGTATCCGTCGGCGATCACACCGCCATCCCGCAGGAGAAAAGGAGGGTCCTCAGCAATTGCGCTTCTGATGAGCCCGGAAACATCTTCAAGGAGGTCGATCCCGGAAACAGAACGCTTCAGAAGGTCTGCGCTGCATCCGGCAGCAGCACGGGTGACTGAAGGCAATCTTTCCATAGAGTCCCTGAGTGCTACCATATCCCTTGCAGATGCAGATGCAAGGCTTATCCTTCCGTTGAGACGCTCCAGATCGGAGATCCCTTCGATCTCAGCAGAGAGGGCCTCACGCAGAGCATGTCCGGCAAAAAGTTCTTCAACAGAATCGAGCCTGAGGCGGATCTCATCCACAGATACGAGCGGATAATTGATCCACTCTTTCAGCTTTCTGGCACCCATCGGCGTAACCGTGTGGTCCATCAGTCCGAGCAGGGAGCCTTTCCGTCTGCCTTCAGCCATTGTCCTGGTAAGCTCGAGATTCCGCCGGGTGGTATCGTCAAGGAGCAGGAACTCCCTGCTCCGGTAGGTCGCAAGCTCACGGAGATGAAATGCCCCCCCTTTCTGAGTCTCCTTCAGATAGTGAAGAATCATTGAGGCAGCTGCAGCGGCACCTTTCATCCCCTGGCAGAGTGAATCCGGGTGAACAGCGAACTTTTCATCGAAGAGACGGACCGCATATTCGTCATCCTCCACCCACGCATCGATGAAGGTGACAATCGGCGAAACATCAAGCAGGACCTTTTTGTGGATCGCCGAATCTCGCATCCTCTGCGGAAGAAGCAGTTCGCGTGGAGATGCGCAGGAGGCTTCGGCGAGCAGAGCCTCCTCCGATTCGAACTCGGTTGCCCTGAAGTACCCGGTTGAGAGATCCACTGTCGCGAGGCCTATCACTGTCGGGGCCAGATGGATGACAGCCAGAAGAAAGTTGTTCTCTTTGGGGGAGAGCGAGTCGGCTTCTGTCACCAGACCGGGCGTGATCACCTTGACCACTTCACGGCGGACTATCCCTTTGGCGCTTTTCGGATCTTCGACCTGCTCACAGATCGCAACCTTTTCGCCTGCCTCGATAAGTTTTGCAATGTAAGGGGTCGCGGAGTGGTACGGGATGCCGCACAGCGGGATGTCACCCCCTTCTGTGCTTTTGTTCCGGGAAGTAAGGGTGATATCCAGAAGCCTTGAAGCCTTTACCGCATCATCGAGAAACATCTCATAGAAATCGCCAAGACGGAAAAAGAGGATCGCATCCGGGTAAGAAGATTTTATCTCCAGATACTGCCGCATCATGGGAGTCAGTTCAGGGGGTGATGTCGCTTTTTCCATAATTAATCCATAGGACCAAGTAACTCTTTTACTTTCGCATCAAACCCCTCTAAATCTCCCCTTGTCAGGGGAGACTTCAAAGCTTCCCCCCTGACAAGGGGGGATTGAGGGGGGTTGGTTTTAGAAGTTACAAGGTTTTAGCTTATAAACATGGCATCGCCGTAACTGTAGAACCTGAATCCTCCATCAACAGCCTGTTTATAGGCATCTAGGACCCTCTCCCTGCCCGCAAATGCAGCTACGAGCATGAGTAGCGTGGATTCCGGAAGATGGAAATTGGTGATCAATCCATTGACGACTTTAAACTCATAGCCGGGATAGATGAAGATGTCTGCCTCACCCTCCCCGGCACGGGGGAGATCCCCGACAGCTGCATACTCCAGAGTACGGGCGACTGTGGTACCGACGGCAATGACTCTTCCTCCGGCGGCCCTGCACCTGGCAACAGCCGCAACCGTCTCTGCAGGGACGCTGTAGCGCTCGCTGTGCATCCGGTGTTCACGAAGATCTTCTGTCCGGACTGGCATAAAAGTCCCGGGCCCTACATGGAGGGTTATTGTTGCGACCTCTACCCCTCCGGACCTGATGCGGTCAAGCAAGGTTTCTGTAAAGTGCAGCCCGGCAGTAGGTGCGGCAACCGCCCCTCGTTCCTTCGCAAAGACAGTCTGGTAACGGTCACGGTCTTTTTCATGGGGCGACCTTTTTATGTAGGGGGGGAGAGGTACTGCACCGTTTCGGTCAAGCCAATCGAAAAAATCAACCATTCCGGAAAAAGATACGGTACGGGTCTCACCTTCTCCTGAAGAGACTATCGTGGCGGAGACCTTTTCGGCAAGCGTTATGACGGCTCCGGGCAGAAGGGGTTTTGATGAGCGTAGCAGCGCCTCCCAGATCTCACCCTCACCGACCAGACGACGGACAAGGAATATCTCGACCTTCCCTCCGGTACTTTTCTGTCCGTAAAGCCTTGCCGGAATGACCTTCGTATCGTTCAGGACCAGAAGGTCGAAAGGACGGAGCAGTGCAGGCAGTGAAGTGACGGTGGTCTCCTCAATATTCCCGCTGCGCCGGTCGATAGTCATCAGCCTCGCCGACTCCCTCTCTGCCGGTGGCTCGGTAGCTATCGACTCGGGCGGGAGGGTAAAATGGTACTCTTCACGACGCATATTGATCATTATTTCTGTTTCAGCTTTTCGATCCTTGCTCCTGGATAGTAATAGGAGAGAATCTCACGGTAGTTAAACCCATCACCGGCCCGCTGCTTGGAGCCCCATTGGCAGAGTCCGACACCGTGCCCATTGCCGAAGCCGGCAAATATTGCATTATTCCCACTGAGCCGTATCGAAAAGTTCGTGCTCTTGATAACTGAATAGCCGACAGCCTTTCTGAAATTAACCGCAGATATCACCAGATCGTTTCGAGAGTGGGACAGGGTAAGATCCTGGAGACGCCCGCTTCGGTTGATCCTGCCGGCCCGTATATTGTAAAGCCCTCCGACCTGATACCCGGCAGACTTGAGTTGAGACTCTATTTTTTTCAACGGCAGAGTCTGCTCCCATTTTGAAGATGGCGCAGTAAGACAGTATTTGCAGTCTACCCCCTGGAGGTAGGGGAGGTCGGCACCCCAGACATTCTGGGCAGCTTCCGTATGGCCTCCGCAGTTAGAGTGATAGAACGCCTGGATCACTGCGCCGGAGTAGCCGAGCACTTCTCCCGCCGTTTCCTGCACCGCCCTGGCCGCCCGGTTGTCTTCAATATCCACCCCCTCATAGACCTGGTCCATGACGCTGGATTCAAGGTGATAGAGAGCACCCCTTCTGGCATCTTTCTGATAGATAGCGTAGGAGCGGGCGATAACCGCCTGGGCTTTTACTGCCTCTACAGGCCAGAGCGATGATATTTCGCAGTTGATCAGACCGATCAGATACTCTTCAATCGGGATTTCATTGACTACAAGTAGACCTTTTTCAGAAGGATACAGATCAACGAGCCCCCGGTAGCTCTTGCCGTTTATCCGGATTACGGATGGCGCAGATACCGTCAGGCGTTTGAATGGCTTCCCGGCAGCAATGACCGTGTTATCGGATCCTTTGCGGATGGAACAGGGCGGGGAGAGAAGTACCGGATTTCCCTTCTCATCTGCAGCGAGCAGCCCGTCACCGTCGAGCCGCAACTCGTCTGTTCCCTTCAGAATAGCAATACGGATGCTTTCAGACCTGATAGCAGCTGAGGAAGTTACAGCGACAGCAATGGTAATAAGGAGACATAAACATACACGAAACAGTGGCAATAGCTCTCCTCCTTAAAAATGTAATAAAAATCATAAAAGGCTCACCCCGTCAACAGATAATCCGGCAGCTTTTACCGCAATTGCTCCGGAGATGAACTTTTTTCAGATAATGTCGCAATTGGCAAATGAATTGCTAAGTTAATGATATCGGCATCAATGACCGCATCAAACTGGAGAAGAGTTTAATAAGCTATTATTACTTTTCATGATTTTCTGATTCTGTATACAGCATGAGCCCCTTACAGCCAGGCATCACGGAGAATCTCTCACAGGCTGAACGGGCTTACCGGAATTGGAATAAAATTATTAATTAGCTTAACTTAACCGCTATATAACTTGAAGAAACTGCGAAATAAAGCCATGCACAACTTTAAAGGTTCAAGAGCACTAATGACCATGAACTCTCTGAAAGTAAAAATACTCGGTACTGTCTGCGGGCTGATAATCATTTTCCTGTCAGCCGCTACGTATACGAACTTCAGGCATCAGAAACAGCTTGTTCACAAAATAACCGACGCGAATATCCAGCTTCTGAACGAAACCATCAAGAGCAGCATCTCTGATGCAATGCGGAGCGGCCGCTCCGATGAAGTCAGATCAATACTCTCCCGCCTTAACAATTCGAGCCATATAACATCAATCAGGATTCTTGACCCGGAAGGGATGATTCTGAACTCTGCAAATCCTGTAGAAATAGGGACTTCAGTCCCCAAGCAGGACATGTCCGTCATAAAACGTGGTAACTCGACAATACTCGACAATCTCCAGACATTCACCTCGATCTCCCTCATCAGAAATGCACCTGCATGCCACGGCTGCCACAGCCCCACTACCGAGGTACTCGGGATACTCCAGGTAAACACCTCCATTGAATACATGAGAAGCATCATGGTTTCCATGCGGAATAATGAGATCAAATCCACCATCGCTATCATCCTGATGATCATACTCACCATGTCCGCCTTTCTCATCTTCTATGTGGATAAACCTATTAAACGCCTTATCGCCTCCATGCAGAGAGTCGAAAACGGGGATTTTGACACCAGCATTGTCATAGAAAGCAGCACTGAGATGAAGCATCTGAGCAATCACTTCAACCATATGGTCAAACAGCTGAATGCCGTTATGGATACGGCAATCACCCATGAACGCGATCTTGCTTTGGCCCAGGGGAAACTTACCCACCACCGTGAAGTCCACCACCTGAATCAGAAACTTGAAACCCAGATAAATGAAATAGAGTCCTTGAATGTAACCCTTGAAGAGAGGATCGAAGAGATAGAAGAGGCTAACTACAAGATTGCCGATCTCGCCGGCGAACTTGAAGACAAGAACTACAACCTGGAAAAAGTTGTTGCCAGGTTATCGACACTCTACAAGGTCGGCCTTGCCATCAACTCAAATATGGAAAATGAAAACATTTTCCGGCTTATTGTTGACACAACGATTGAAACCCTTCATGCCAACATCGGCTACATAATAATCCACGACAAACAGAGGGATGCACTTCGTGTTAACACGCTTGTCGGGCATGATGATTACACTGTCGGTGAGACCTATATCCCCATAAAGGACTCCAGCGTGTCCGGATGGGTAATCAACAACGCCAAACCGCTTCTGATAGCCGACATAAACGATGCTCCGCAGTTCGATCGTTTCAGCGCTCTCGGATATGAAAGAAAGACCCTTATCTGCGCACCGCTGATTGTCAAGGATGATGTTATCGGGACAATCACAGTAGTAAACAAGAATGACGGATCAACGTATACGAACGAGGAACTGGGACTATTGACTACTATCGCCGCTCAGGCAAGTATTGCGATCAAGAATTCAATGCTGTATGAAGAACAGCAGAAAACGTACCTGAATACAATCCACGCTCTTGTCTCAGCGATTGAGGCAAGTGACAGCTATACCAGAGGTCATTCTGAACGTGTGACCAAATACAGTGTTGCCATAGCGAAAAAACTCGGACTTCCGCAGGATCGCCTGAAAATAATGGAGCGAGCTGCAGTCCTCCATGACATCGGCAAGATCGGCATAAATCTTTCTCTCCTGCACAAAATAGGAAAACTCTCACCCGAAGATGTCTCCGACCTGCAGTTGCATCCTGAAATCGGCATCCGGATACTTGAACCGATAGAGTTCCTGAGTGATGTAAGACTCTGCATCCTGCAGCATCACGAGCGATTTGATGGCAAAGGCTATCCCAACAGGGTATCAGGGGACGACCTGCTGCTGGAGTCAAGAATACTCGCTATTGCCGACTCTTTTGATGCAATGACTTCTGACAGGCCTTATCGTAAAGCCCTCTCTCTCGATATTGCCCTGAACGAGTTGACTGACAATGCCGGCGCCCAGTTCGACCCTGCTATCGTCCCTGTCTTTGTCGAGCTTCTCGAAAATGGTGCATTCCCTTTCTTTGCAACAGGGTCTCTCGTGTTGGACCAGACTGCCTTCGCTGCTGCCTGAGATTCATCCCGTCACCAAAACCGCAACTCTCTCATTTGCCTAACCCGGTTTTTGATGTTATAACTACCCCCCATGACCCCAGCATCACTCCAAACGAAAGCACCCGAAAAACTTCTTGCCGTAAAGGATCTCTCGGTCGAGTTCCCGGTAGCCGGCGGCAGCAGGATCAGAGCTGTCAGCTCTCTTTCCTTTGACATCCGCAGCGGGGAGACAATCGCTCTGGTCGGGGAGTCAGGCTGCGGCAAAAGTGTTACTGCTTTTTCAATAATGCGCTTACTGCAGAAACCTGGAGAAATCACCGGGGGGAAGATCCTGCTGGAAGGGAGTAACCTCCTTGATCTAGACGAGGAGAGTATGCGGAAGCTGCGCGGCTCCGCCATCTCGATGATTTTTCAGGAGCCGATGACCTCTCTGAACCCTGTCCTGACGACCGGATTCCAGATCAGCGAAGCGATCAGAAGCCATAATCCCATCCCTAAGCACGCTGCCGAGACAGAGGCGGTAAAACTCCTTTCTCTGGTCGGAATACCTTCAGCGGAACAACACTACCACTCTTACCCTCATCAGCTCTCAGGCGGGATGAAACAGCGCTCGATGATCGCGATGGCACTTGCCTGCGCTCCTCGCCTTCTTATTGCTGACGAACCGACAACCGCTCTTGATGTCACCATCCAGGCCCAGATCCTCGAATTGATCGACCGCCTGAAGCAGGAGATCGGGATGAGCCTGCTGCTGATAACTCATAATATCGGGATAGTTGCCGAACGTGCGGACAGGACCATAATAATGTATTCCGGATTTGCAGTGGAGTCAGCCCGCACAGGACGTATCATGGATAACCCGCAGCACCCTTACACCAAGGGACTCCTTGCATCTCTGCCGCAGCGCTGCACGCCGGGAGAGTTGATCCCCACCATCAAAGGAATGATTCTGCCGCTGGACTCATCCTATTCCGGATGCCCCTTTGCAAGCAGATGCCCCTGCAGACTGGAGCGCTGCTCAAGCGCCTTTCCTCCGACCATTGAGATCGAACCGGAACATCATGTCGCATGCTGGGCGGTGATCTCCTGATGAACATTCTCGAAGCAAGAGCGCTTAGAAAACAGTTCCAGCTCTCTGCATCTCCATTTGCAACCGCAAAGACCATAACTGCTGTAGACAGCGTCTCCCTCTCTCTCGGGAAGGGAGAAACTCTCGGCCTTGCCGGTGAATCAGGCTGCGGTAAATCTACTGTTGCACGCCTGATGATGGGCCTTATGCAACCTACTTCGGGAGAACTCTTCTTTAACGGTGCTCGGCTGTCGGGAATCCACAGGAATGCTGAGAGTAACTTCAGACGTGCTGTCCAGATGGTCTTTCAAGACCCCTTTTCATCCTTGAACCCGCGCATGAGAATCGGGGAGATAATCGCCGAACCGATGATCATCCATCGCCTTGCCCCGAAAAATGATATCAAAAAACAGGTGCTGGACCTCATGGACCGGGTAGGTCTTCCGTCGGGACAGTATGACCGATATCCGCATGAATTCTCCGGAGGGCAGCGACAGAGAATCGGCATTGCCAGGGCTCTTGCTGTCAAACCCCGCGTAATAATTGCCGATGAGCCCCTGTCAGCACTCGATATATCAATACAGGCCCAGATAATAAACCTTCTCATCGAACTCCAGAAAAGTTTCGGATTATCCTACCTGATCATCTCTCATGATCTTGCTGTCATACGCCATCTCAGCAGCCGCGTAGCGATCATGTATCTGGGCCGCATTGTGGAGCAGGGGAGTACCGATGACCTCTTCACCTCACCGCTTCACCCCTACACAAGAGCCCTGCTTTCAGCTATTCCTGACCTGAGCACCTCTGCAGTGAAAGCATCTGTTGCCGTCCGGGGAGACATCCCCTCAGCCGTTTCGCCTCCATCAGGCTGCCACTTCCATCCCAGGTGCCCGTTCAGCAAACAGATCTGCTCTGAGCAGTCTCCTCAGCTTGAAGAGAAAACACCGGGACATCTTGCAGCATGTCACTTCAGCAGGGAACTCTTTATGGAGTTACCGGGTAAAACTGTTGACAAATGAGGGTGGCAGGTAAATAATTTTTCCACGAATTGAATCTACCGGAGCACTATAAATGAAAATAGATTGTGATTTCCTTGTATTGGGAAGTGGTATAGCAGGTCTTTCATTTGCATTGAAGGCTGCCGCACATGGAACTGTTGCTGTGGTGTCGAAACGCGAAATAACCGAGTCCGCGACAAACTATGCGCAAGGGGGGATCGCCTCTGTCTTCTCAAAAGAGGATACCTTTGACGCACATGTCGAGGATACGCTTGTCGCCGGGGCAGGCATCTGCCATGAAGATGTCGTCCGGATGGTGGTAGAGGAAGGGCCCCCGACAATTCAGAGCCTTATAGACTGGGGAGTCAAATTCACGACAAGCGGCGACACATTCGACCTAACCCGTGAGGGGGGGCACAGCCAGCGAAGAATTCTTCATGCAGACGATGTGACCGGTCGAGAAATAGAGCGGGCGTTGGTCGCTGCTGCCAGAAACCACCCGAACATAACGATCTATGAAAACCATATAGCAATTGACCTTATCACCGAGGCAAAGATAACACACAAAAGGATGAAGCCTAACCGCTGTCTCGGCGCCTATGTGCTGGCTATCGCAAAAGAGGGTGTTATGACCTTCACTGCTCGCTTCACCCTGCTTGCAACCGGCGGAGCAGGAAAAGTATATCTGTACACCTGCAACCCTGATGTAGCGACCGGTGACGGCGTCGCGATGGCGTACCGGGCAGGTGCTGACATAGCAAACATGGAGTTCATGCAGTTTCACCCCACAACGCTTTACCACTCTCACGCCAAGTCATTCCTCATTTCGGAAGCGGTCAGGGGCGAGGGTGCGGTTCTCCGCCGCCGAGACGGAACAGCATTTATGGAGAAATATCACCCGCTGAAAGATCTGGCTCCGCGAGACATCGTCGCCCGTGCAATCGACAACGAGATGAAGACGTACGGAGACGACTGCGTCTTCCTCGATATAACCCACAGGGAACCGGAGTACATCAGAAGCCGTTTCCCGAACATTTACCAGACCTGCCTCGAATACGGGCTCGACATGACGGCCTCTCCTCTCCCTGTTGTCCCTGCTGCCCACTATCTCTGCGGTGGCGTTGCTGTCGACAGCCATGCAGAGACAAACATAAAACACCTGTATGCAATCGGAGAAGTCGCCTTCACCGGACTTCATGGCGCAAACCGCCTGGCCAGCAACTCGCTGCTTGAGGCAGCGGTATATGCCGGCTGCGCGTACCGGCATATACTCAGCGAATTGAATGCTGAACGGCACGCTCTGCCTGCTGTCCCGGAATGGGACTCCGGAACAGCCACAAACAGCGACGAGATGGTCATTGTTTCGCAAAACTGGGATGAGATCCGCCGCTGCATGTCCAACTATGTCGGCATCGTCCGCTCCGTAAAGAGGCTGAAACGCGCTTTACGAAGGATCAGGCTTGTTCAGGAAGAGATCGAAGACTATTACTGGGACTTCATTATCACTTCAGATCTGATAGAGCTCAGGAATATCGCTACCGTAGCAGAGCTCATCGTACGATGTGCCATGCAGCGCCAGGAATCGCGCGGACTCCACTACAACATAGACTACCCCGAGAGGGATGACATTCACTGGAAGAAAGATACTTATGTCCGAAAAAGTTTCTGAAAATATAAGCAGCTACAGGGAAGAGATCGACAGGCTGGACAGTGAACTGCTGAGTATGTTCAACAGGCGGGCAAATCTTGCCCTTAAAATAGGCCGGATTAAAAAATCCACCGGTCTCCCTGTCTATGACCCTTCTCGTGAGAAACGGATATTTGAGCGAATGAAAGGCGATAATACAGGCCCGCTGGATAACGGTGCTGTTGTCAGACTTTTCGAGAGGGTCATTGATGAATCAAGGCGGCTCGAACGTATAATGACTCACCCTGAAGAGCCTGAAACGAAAGGAGCGTAGGAAATGCTTATCATTATGAAGAAATCGGCTGCAGAGAGTGAACTGGTCCATGTAAAGGAGTTTCTGATAGACAGGGACTTTGACATACACCAGTCGACAGGTGCCAACAGAACAATCATTGGAGTAATAGGCGACACAGAAAAGCTCGATAATGACGAGGTCGCCGGAATGCCGGGGGTTCTTCAGGTCATAAGGATTGCGAAAGAAGAGTAAAAATCCAGAATTTCAGAAGATGATTTCAAAAGACCTGATCAGAAACAGCTGACCAGGTCTTTTTATTTCCTTATGGCTTTGCAGCCTCATCGATCAGATAATTCATCAGATTGACTACCAACTTGACATCATCTCTCGACATATTGGATTTAGGCTTGCGCAGCATCTTGATGCCGTAAGCCTTGGTCGCCTGCTTGTCGAACGGTTGCCCGGTTACCGGTGCAATACCGGTCTGGATCGCTATAACGGTCCTCTCCTGGGTGTGGCACTGAATGCACTTCACCTTCATGATCTCGAATGCGGTCTTCATATCTGAAGGGATCTGCCCAGGATCAAAATTCATCTTGTCCCCTTTCCCTACAGACTTTATCTTTGCATGAGCCGGGGTTGAAGTGCTGGCAAACAGGGCAACAATGATCAGTGTGATAATTATTCTCATAGTATCTCTCCCTTATCGTCCTTAGAAAGCCGTCCTTATCCCGAGTAGGACCATCTTGTTGTCATCGGGATAGGAATTTGCTGTAGTGTGCTGGTATTCAAGTGTAACCTTTGTATTCTGGACCGGGGCGAAGGCCAGTGCCGGGATATACCTTCTGGTGATCTGCCCGTCCCAGGATTGAAGATACTCGTAACGGAAAAAAGCTAGAAGCTCCGTAGTGAGCATTAAATCAGCCTGAGCGGTATAGACATTTGTTTCACTCTGGATGTGCGAAGAGAAGTCAGGATTGTTGTCCTGGCCCCTTGCCCAGCCAAATTTGAGCCTGGCGCTCTTGATGACCAGGTCCAGATCCACCCCTGTCCGGTAAAAGTTATTACGCTGTGTCGAGGAGAGGCTTATCGAGTTTCTGCCCGAATACCCGTACCCGCCGATGACAAGATATATATAGTCGAAAATGCTTTCGGTGTCTAGGTCGATCTCAGGCTCTTTGGCCTTGAAATCAGACCCGCCTATCTTCAGCGAAAGATGTGCATACCCTTCGTTTGTATCCTGGCCGTTTCGGTCCACACCGCCAACAGCAAAATAAAGACGGTTGAAAAGTATTCCGTTTGCTTCTATGGCATCCTCAGCAGAATCTGCTGTGAAATTTGAACTGCCCGCCCGATAACTGGTCGTCGGCATATCGGATATGCCGGCCTTGTTGCTCTTCTTCCAGAGAGACAGCTGAGGACGGAACCGCCCGGCCTTGAGGTTAAGCGGCGTCCCGAGAACATTCCGCCAGACAAGATAGAACTCCTCAAGATCATTGGCGTAAGGAGAGTTACTATTCAATGGTGTATTGCTCGCCGCCGGGTTGAATACCCCCTCAGCGTACAGATTGTATTTCAGGTAAAAACCGATTTTGTCTTTTAACACACCGCCGCTTAAAAGCGAAACGGCTCTTGTTGAGAAGTCGACCTTGTCATAGGCGAGAGCATCGTTATAAGAAGCGTTCAGTGTGCCGGAAATTGAAAGCGGAACCGTCTGCGGAAGGCCGGCGAGCAATAAAGCCTCGTTCTTGCCGGCTGCAGCAGCGACCTGCGGCTCTTCACTTGATGTTTTCGTATTCACCGCTGCGATCTCTTTTAATTTCAAGAGCATATCGGGATCCCCTTCACCCTTTATGCCTGCATCTTTTTCTGGCTTCGCCTTCTCTTCCACCTTCTTATGCTTGTTCCAGACAAAACCGTTTTTCAGGAATGCATCTCCGTACTCGTTCAGTTCCGGGAAAATAGTATGGCATGTGGCACATTCGGTGTTATGTTCTCTGCTGAACGCCGGTATGGCATACGCTTGAGAAAAACTCCCGAAAATAATCGCCGCTGCAAACAGTGCAAGAAAAGTGTTTCGATGCGTTCGCATAATGCCCCCTTCTATATGTATCACTCCCTTGAGTGTTGTTCCGTCCTCCCCACTACGCAATCAAAGAGAGAGGCATACAAGGTGTCGCCTGTGTAACTGCACGATTTCACGGATTCTAGCAAAAACTTTCGAAAAAAATCTTTATTCAAAACCGTCCTTACACGACAATATGTTTTACTCACAAAGTTCGTACAGGTAAAATCCAATTTACTTATAAATTATTTTTTTACTTTAATCAATAGTGCATAATACTCCAGCCTTTAATATCATCATATCCAGAGGTATCCATTATGAGCAAAAAACTCTACATTGCAGCGACCGGGCAAAACTGCGGCAAAACGACCATGAGTGTCTCACTGATGCACCTGGCACGGAAGAAATACAGCAAAGTCGGCTTCATTAAGCCGATAGGTCCGAAAATCGAGATGTTCGGTGATCGCATGGTAGATATGGATGCAGTTCTGATGGCAAAAGCCTACGGACTTGAGGAAGATATCCACCTCATGTCACCTGTTGCACTTCACAAAAACTTTACAAAAGACTTCCTCGCAGGAAAGATCCGTCAGGAAGAGCTTGAGCTGAGTGTGGTGTCAGCGGTCAGAGAGCTTGAGAAAAAGTATGACTTCCTGATCATCGAAGGAGCAGGTCATGCAGGGGTCGGATCGATCATCGGCCTCAACAACGCGAGGGTTGCGCATCTGCTCGAAGCGCCTGTTGTCATAGTCGCAGGGAGCGGCATCGGAAGCGTGGTAGACTCGCTCCGGCTCAATATGGCACTTTTCGAAAAAGAGAAGGCAGATGTCCGCCTGGCCGTGATCAACAAGGTCAGATATGACAAAAGGAACCAGATCATCGACCTTGTTCGTTTGGCTTTTGCTGATAGTGGACTCAAGATCACCGGAGGATTCAATTACTCACCGATTCTTGCCAATCCTACCCTGGGCCACATCTCAAGACTTTTCGGCCTGCCGCTTCGTGCAAAACCAAAAGAGAGAAGCAGGATCATTCACGATATACAACTCGGAGCTGCATCGTCACAAAGGGTTGTTGACAGCCTGCTGGAGGATACCCTTGTGGTTGTCACCGGATCGAGGGATGAGCTGCTGGTTACGATTTCATCCCTCTATCACATACCTGAATATCAGGAAAAAATCGCCGGTCTGATCATCACCGGCCGCAACCCTGTATCCGAGATCAGCCAGAAGATAGTTGAAGACAGCGGCATACCGTATATCCGGATTCTCGAGACAACCGCAGATGTCTACACAGCACTGAGTGAGGATGTTGCGAAAATAACCGTTGAGGATGTCGAAAAGCTCAACTGGATCAAGGATCACGCGGAGAAAGAGATCGACTTTGATGCCATTGACTCGATACTGTAAGCGATACTGTAAGAAGTATCAGCAGAAGCACTCTTCCCGGAGCATGCAGCTTGACCAACTTTTTTTCCTTGGAAACAAATTTTAAAATAAGAATTTTACCATGTATTTTCTCTACTTTTTTTGGTATAAGTCAAGCAGTCAGAGGAGGATTTCAGATGAAAACAGTACCTTTAAAACTTTGCCTGGTGGCTTCGCTTTTATCAATTGCAGCGGGTATGATCGCAGGTTGCGGGAGCGGCATGAGCGGAGAATCCTCCTCCGTAACCTCATTGGCCTCTGTCTCTTCCCGTGAATGCTTTAGTTGTCATGCGACCAACCAGAGAAGCGTTTCTACGGCCTCAGGCGTCAACATAACTGCACAGTGGCAACTTTCGGCTCATAATACGGCCGAGGGGGCAGGATGCGTCGACTGTCACGGGTATCATTATCAATATATCACCCCGGCAAGTTGTCGTAACTGTCATGCTGCAGCTCATGGACAAAACGGGACAAGCTGCTCCAGCTGTCATGGTGGCGGTTCAAAAGAACTTGCTGACTGCACAACCTGTCATGACATGACCAGGCTTCACCAGAATCCACCTATTGCTGATCCTGACTCTGCCGGCAAATGCTTTGGCTGCCATAATAACGGGAGAAATTTCAAAATAAGTTCCATAGGCACGAGCCACTTCAATAATTTCACCGGTGCCGGCATACATGCAGCAATGTATGTGACGACCAATTATCAGAAATCCTGCTCAAGTTGTCATGAACCACATAATCCTCTCCTGGGACTCGGCAGTGAACAACGCACGGCATGGGCCAGGTCCGGCCACGGCGATGTGAACGGTGTTGCCTGGGCAAACAGGGATTTCAAGCAATCCGTTGATTGCATTCGTTGCCACACGGCAACCGGTTTTATCAACTACGCAGAATCAAATTTCACCCTTCCACAGTCAACATGGGCGGCTGCAGGGGATAAAAAACGAGAAGTCCTGACCTGCAGGGCATGCCACTTGAGCAGCAATTTCAAGAACAGCATTCGTCAGCTAGGCGCTTTCAGCGCACCTTATAATAGTGGAAACAGCCCCCTGGTCTTCAAAAATGTCGGCCTCTCCAATCTCTGCATCCCCTGTCATTCCGGTCGTGAAGGTGGCGCATCCATTAATGCCATTACCAGCTTTACCAATGTCAGCTTCAAGAACGCTCACTACCTTGCCGCAGCAGCTGTCTTCTATGGCAAGGGGGGATTCAAGTTCTACACAAGCGACATTCGCTATCCAACCCAGTATGGCGTAAAAGCCGACGGAGTGATAATACTGGCAGCAGCAGCAACTGCCCAGCAGCCGGCAATCGCTGTAGGCGACGAGATGGTGGGCAGGAAGGCGAACTGGAACCACGGCAGGCTCGGCATGGAAAACTATCTCACCACCACGAATGCAACCGTGACAGCTTCCGGTGCACGGCTTACCACAGGGACTGACGGCCAATGCCTCGCCTGCCATATGGGCGGCTCATGGAACTCCAGCTCCCACTCCTATGGCGCGCTAGAAACTGCGAATGCCTCCCAGTCAGGATCGACCTACACCAGAGGCTGTTATGGCTGCCATAACGGGACCGATATGCCCATGTCCGAGTTCATCGAAGAAGAGAAGGTGATCTGGGATCGTCTTTTTGACTTCTTTATATTTACCCTTCAGGAGCAAGGGATTTACTACAACGACGCCAACTACCCCTATTTCTTCAAGTCGGCAGCTGGCGCAGCAGCAGGGACCTCAAGCGACGCAATCAAAAACTGGACGACACAGATCACTGGCGGCAGTGGCGCCAAGACCATGGGCGCATGCCAGAATCTGAAACTGCTCAAATCCGAGAAGGGCTCTTTCGTCCATAACCGCTCTTACGGTAGACTCCTGATCTTCGACTCGATCCAGTACCTGCAGACAGGTACAACGACCTACTCGAATTCAAACTACACTGCTACAGGGTCTGTAACAGACAAGCTCTCCTTCACTGCCTACTCGACAGCTGTTCATGCCGGTTCTGCCGGAGTCCTTTCTAGAGCAGCGAACCCGACACCGATCAACGGATCAAGCGGCTTGAAAGGTTATCTGCAGCGTACTTCAAGCGGCAAGAACTATAGGAGGTAGAAGCCTTCTTTCACAAATAAAATGGAAATAACGAAGCCCCCGAAGTTACATCCTCGGGGGCTTCGTTACAGTTGATTATCTGCACCTCTTTCAGCTGAACCTTTCCACGATCATCCTTGAAACCGCCACTATCCCGATCCCGGTCGGACAGGCCGCATCACATCTGCCGCAGAGAAAGCAGCTTATCTCGCCCCATTTTGTCCGGTCTGCTGCCAGCTTGTGATGAATCCTGCGACGCGTCCGCAAGCCTTCCGTACCGAGCGGGTTATGGCCGCTCGCCTCACGCATGAACCCTTCAAGCTGGCAGGAGTCCCACATCCTGCTCCGCTCCACCCTGTCTGGATAGCGCCAGTCCTGAACCCCGAAGCAGGTGCACGTCGGGCAGACAAGATTGCAGCCAGTACACTGGATACAGCTTTCAGCGACACTGTCCCAGAAACGGTCAGGCACCATCTCGTTCAAGAGGAGTTTTGATGCCGCCTGGATGATGGCAGCATCTTCATCGACACATCCGCCGGACTTTTCCAGCAATGCGGCAAGAGCATCATCAGCCGCATCATCAGGGATTCGTGCGGCTATTCGCTTCCCGGGCTCACTATACGGGACGACAATCCAGACAGCCCCGTCAAAGACAAACTCAAGATCACACGCCCCTCCGGAGAGCGGGACAAACCCGCCAGAAGCTCCGGAAAAACCGGAAACAGCAGCAATGAGCGCCCCTTTACGGCGACTGAAGTAGATGTCGTCACGATAACCCTCAGCAAAAAAACGATCGATAAAACGGAGACAAAGCAGGTCTCGCGGTGTAAAACCGGCAACAAAAAGAGGTTTAGCTGACGATGCGTGCAGCAAGCCTTCTGACCCAATGGAGATCACTCCATCCTGCTGTGGGAAAAAAACAGCTGTCGGCTTTGCCGCAAGAGCTCCTCCGGACAGTGCCGGCGGGCCGTCAAAAGGGGATGCGAAGACTCTCTCCCCTTCAGTTGTCAGCACAGGCACTTTCACCTCAAACTCATCCGTGAAACCGATAAAGAACTCCTGAAGCCTATCAGGAATAACTGTTTTCATCCGGCCCTCCTGACCCGTACAGCCGAAACCTTGAACTCCGGGATATGCGATTCAGGATCGAGCTCGTTGTTCGTAAGGGCATTAGCAGCCCCTTCGGCAAAATGAAACGGCATGAACAGTACTCCTGGAGGGACAACATCTGTCAGCTTTGTAAAAACCGTGATCTCGCCCCTGCGACTTGAAACAACTGCTCTTTCGCCACCCTTTATCCCGAGTTTCGTTGCGTCATCCGGGTTCATCTCCACGAAAGCCCGATTCTCCTCCCGGTCCAGGAGATGAGTCCGCCGCGTCATACTGCCGGTATGCCAGTGAAAATAGGTCCTGCCGGTAGTAAGGACAAATGGATATGCGTCATCAGGAGTTTCAGCCGGGGGCCTGTATGTCACCGGGACGAATTTGCCGAGACCCCGCGAGAATCTCTCCCGGTGGAGGATCGGCGTACCCGGATGGTCTGCATCCGTGCATGGCCACTGCAAACCGGCAAGTGGCAGCCGGCGGTGACTCACCCCGGCATAAATCGGCGTTAGAGAGGCGATCTCAGCCATGATCCCGGAAGTGTTTTCATATTTCATTCCGTAAAAACCGGCAGCAGCAGCCACCCCGCAGATGATTTCCCAGTCAGCCTTCGCTTCCCCGGGAGGTTCAACCGCTTTTTTCAGAAGCTGGATCCGCCGCTCTGTGTTGGTAAAACTGCCGTCCTTCTCGGCAAAACAGGCTGCCGGGAGGACAACATCCGCCAGCTGTGCCGTCTCTGTCAGAAAGATATCCTGCACCACCAACAGTTCCAGCGACTGGAGTGCAGCCAAAACGTGAGCCTGATCGGGATCGGAGATCAGGGGGTTCTCTCCCATGATGAACATCCCTTTCAGATCACCGCGGGCAGCTGCGTTCATTGCAAGGGTCAGAGGCAGTCCCGGAGTAGCAGGCAGCAGCGCACCACCCCAGGCTTTTTCAAATTTCAATCTGACCGATGGATCCGCAACCTTCTGATAGCCGCTGTAAAGATCCGGAAGCGCTCCCATATCGCACCCACCCTGGACATTGTTCTGCCCGCGAAGAGGGTTGACCCCGGTTCCTTCTCGCCCCACATTTCCTGTCAGCATGGCAAGATTTGCGATGCACCTGACATTATCAACGCCATGAGTATGCTGTGTTATCCCCATGGAGTAGAAGATCATTGCCGACCCGGCAGCTGCATACTGCCGGGCAGCGTCACTGATCTCTGCTGCTGAAAGCCCGGTGAAAGAGGCTGCGCGCTCCGGTGTCCACTCCCGGACTGACTCGGCAAACTCATGGTAGCCTTCAGTCCGTGAGTCGATAAACGCTCTATTTTCAAGCCCTTCGCTGATTATCACCTGCATCATCCCTGAGAGAAGCGCTACATCACTGCCGTTCTTATGCCTGAGGTGACTGTCCGCATGCCGGGCAAGCCTGATGACCCTGTTATCAGCGACGATCAGCTTTGCGCCTCTTTTGGCAGCATTGATGATCCGTGTCCCGATCAGCGGATGCTGTTCGGTCGTATTCGATCCGATCACGAAAATAAGGTCTGCCTTGTCAATGCAGTCGATCGAGTTTGTCATGGCTCCGGAGCCGAATGTCTCGGCAAGCCCGACAACGGTCGAAGAGTGGCAGAGCCGCGCACAATGATCGATATTGTTCGTCCCGAAAACCCTCCTTGCCAGCTTCATCAGGAGAAAATTCTCCTCGTTCGTCGCCTTGGCAGAGGAGGCAAACATAATCGAATCTTTACCATACCTACCCTGTACGCTCCTTAGCCCGGAAACAACTCTTGCAAGAGCCTCATCCCATGAGACCGGAACCAGCTCCCCGTCTTTCCTGACCAGCGGAACGGTAAGCCGGTCAGGATGCCCGACAAAGGAGAAGGCGTTCCACCCCTTGACGCAAAGCCCTCCCCTGCTCACCGGATGATTCCGGCTCGGCTCCACACCGACAAGCCGATTACCATCGCTCAGCAGATAGAACATGCAGCCCGTTCCGCAGTATGGGCAGACGGTAAAGGTCCGCTTCATATCGCCCCCCTCACCCCTTCTACCTGGTCAAGCCGGAATACCGGCCCGTCGGTGCAGCAGTACAGGTGCTCTATCGTACAGTGCCCGCATTTGCCGACACCGCAACGCATCTGCCTTTCAAGCGAAAGCAGTATACGACTGCTTGCCATCCCTTTTTTCTTCAGCTCTTCAATAACGGCCCGATACATCGGTGGAGGCCCGACAACAACAGCAATGGTGTTTTTCGGGATTACTTCGAGAGGCGGTATGAGTGCCGGCAGCAGACCGACTGACCCGTAAAAACAGTCACCCCCACTGACATTATCGACGGTGACAGAACAGTCGAAAGCCGGAGAGTTTCTCCACTCGGCAAGATCATTTTTAAAAAGAAGTGCGTCCGGGTTTCTGGCTCCATAGATGACAGCAACCCTGGCGAACTCATCACGACAGTCCTGGCAGTACTGAATCAGTGATCTGAGCGGAGCAAGCCCGCAGCCACCGGAAATCAGCAGAAGGTCTTTCCCCTGAAATGCCGTAAGATCAAAACTGCTGCCGAACGGCCCTCTGATACCGACCGTGTCACCCGGAACTTTTCTATGCATCTCAGCGGTCAGAGTACCGGCCCGGCGGATCGCCAGATCGAAAAAACCTGTTCGTGTGGGGGATGATGCCACTGAAATCGGGGCTTCGGTATACCCCGGGATGGAGAGCTGGACAAACTGGCCGGGGAGATGCCCCAACGGCCTGTTGTCGGTCATTCTGAGGGAGAAAAGCTTCTCGTCAGGGGTAAGATCGGCAACAGAGATGATCTCGGCTTCACAGGGATTGTAGAGCAACTCTTCAGCAGGTGATGTCGTTCTGGCCATGTATGCTCCAGTGCTTTCCAGCAAATTACGAAAAGTCTAGCCGATGTCATTATGCCTGTCCATAGATAGTGTCAGTGCATACATTTTCCGGATTCACTTTTCAGATAAGATGTTTTAGTGTATAAAACAATTTTCAGGCTGTGAAACTATTTCGTATCAGCAGCTTCAGGAGTCGCCAGTGATTCATTTCACAGATGTCAACAAGTGGTTTGGCCCTCTCCATGTTCTTAACAGCATAAACCTTCATGTCAAGCAGGGTGAAGTCGTTGTTGTCTGCGGGCCTTCAGGTTCAGGCAAATCGACCCTGATCAGAACCATCAATCAGCTTGAAGCGATTAACAACGGCACGCTGATTGTCGACGGAATGGATCTCTCTGACAGGAAAACAGACATCAACAAGCTGAGAGCTGAAATAGGTTTTGTTTTCCAGCAGTTCAACCTCTACCCTCATCTCTCTGTTATCAATAACATCACCCTCGCCCCGATCAAGCTTCGCAACCTCTCCCGAAAAGATGCTGAAGAGCAGGCCATGCAGCTCCTGACACGAGTCGATCTCGCGGAAAAACGTGACGCCTATCCCGCTCAGCTCTCCGGCGGACAGCAGCAGCGCGTTGCCATAGCGAGGGGCCTTGCGATGAAGCCCCGGATAATGCTCTTTGACGAACCTACATCCGCACTCGATCCGGAGATGATCGGTGAAGTCCTGGCTGTCATGCAGGACCTTGCAAAAAGCGGGATGACCATGGTTGTGGTTACCCATGAGATGGGATTTGCCCGGGAGGTGGCTCACCAGGTTGTATTTATGGATGCAGGTACTATTCTTGAAGAGGCTCCTCCTGCGGATTTCTTCTGCAATCCGCAGCATGACCGGGCAAAACAGTTTTTAAACCAGCTCTTGACACCAATGCACGGAGCTCTCTGCAGCTGAGAGATTCCTACAGGCAGCACGATCCGTCTGCCTGTTCACTTTCAACGGAGGTAAGACAAATGAAAAAACTCGTTGCACTATTCATGATGGCCGCAGTTGTTGCAGTAGCGGCGAAAAGCTTTGCAGCCGCACCGGCAGACACCCTTGCTGAAGTGAAGAAAAAAGGGGTTCTGGTCGCAGGGGTAAAAGACTCGCTCCCGCCGTTCGGATACATCGATGAAAAGACCCGCACGATCATCGGCTACGACATCGACTTCATCAACGCGATCGCCAAAAAACTCGGCGTAAAGGTCGAACTGAAGCCGGTAACCTCTGCCAGCAGGATGCCTCAGCTTCAGGAGGGGAATATTGATATCATTGCTGCCACGATGACAAAAAACCCGGAAAGGGCAAAACAGATCGATTTCAGCCACACCTACTTCTTTACCGGCCAGAAATTCATCACCAAAAAGGGGAGTATGAAGGCACTGAAGGACCTGGAAGGAAAGAAGATCGGTACGGCAAAAGGCTCTACATCAGAACAGAACGTAAAGAAAGCGTTACCGACTGCTACTGTTCTCTCTTTTGATGACTACCCTCAGGCATTTCTTGCCCTTCAACAGGGAAAAGTCCAGGCTGTGACGACCGACGAAGCCATCCTGGCAGGCATACTTGCCAAATCACCTGAAAAAGGAAAATACGAGATCCCGAATGTACAGCTCTCTGACGAACCTTACGGCCTCGGGATGCGAAAAGGTGACAAGAACTTTGTAGACTTCGTAAACAAGACCATCCTTGAGATGGAGAAGAGCGGAGAAGCACAGAAGATTTTCGACAAATGGTTCGGACCGAAAACCGATTTCCACCTTCTGCGCAGCTTCAAGATAACAGCTGACAAGTAATTCCGAAGGCTGAAGGGACGATGGCTTGCCCTTCAGCCTTCAACCAGAGACTGAATCCGTTGCGGTGAGAGCCGGATCGAACGAAAACAGCCGGGGCACATCGCCCGGCAATGCAAGAATGCAAGCATGTCGGGAACTGCTCTGTAGATGATTAATTCATTGCTGATGCAGAAGCAGAGGCGTTGCAGTGAGAGACGGTTCTCACCGCTGCGGATTCAACTTACGGAGTTTTCGTGCTCTCCTACAAATTCGACTGGTCAATAATCCTGACAGGACAATATCACGACTGGCTTGTCTCCGGCCTCAAAGTGACACTTCAGCTGTCAGTTGCCGGAATAATCCTCTCTTTTCTGCTCGGACTTGTTGTCGCAGTCATGCGGATGAGCCATCTAAAGGTCTTCAGATGGAGCGCGTGCGTCTTCCTTGAGTTCACCAGGAATACCCCTCTTCTTGTCCAGATATTTTTCTGGTACTTCGGCTCATACAAACTGCTGCCGACCGTTGTCAATGAATGGCTGAACAGCACCAGCTTTGAATTTGCCGCCGGTCTCATCGCCCTGACCATCTACACTTCGGCGTTTATCGCCGAGGATATCCGCTCCGGTGTCCTCTCGATCCCGAAAGAGCAGATGGAAGCGGCACAAAGCAGCGGTTTTTCTTATCTTCGGGCCATGCAGTTCATCATCCTTCCGCAGGCCGTCAGGATAACGGTCCCCCCCTTGGTAAACCAGTTCCTGAATCTTGCGAAGAACTCATCTCTGGCCATGACCATCGGTGTCATGGAGCTAACCTATCAGGCGCGCCAGGTGGAAAGCTATACGTTCAAGGGGTTTGAAGCATTTACTGCAGCGACTCTCGTCTACCTGGCGATATCCATTATCATAACCTTCCTTGTGGACCAGTATAACGAGCGGGTCCTTAAGCTCCACAAGGCGGCATGACGTGACCTTCCTCTCCAATTTTCAGGTAATATCAACCAACTTTGTCTACTTCATGGTCGGCCGATGGCCTGAAGGACCTTTGGGAGGCCTCGGGCTGACCATGTACCTGGCCGTCGCCTCCTGCATACTCTCGTTTGTCGGTGGACTCATCCTCGGACTGCTCAGCGTCTCCAGGCACAGATGGATCAGCTGGCCGGTCATGCTGGTTATCAACACTATTCGCGGCATACCGCTCCTCATGGTCATCTTCTGGATGTATTTTCTTCTCCCGGCACTCTTTGGCAAAGGCTTCCCGGAAACACAGACCGTCATCCTCGGGCTGACGATCTTCACCTCCGCCTATATGTCGCAGATCGTCAGGGCCGGGATCGAAGGGATCCCGAACGGGCAGATGGAAGCGGCCATATCGACCGGGCTGAAACATTGGCAGGCGATGGTCTACATAATCCTTCCGCAGGGGCTGAGAAACATGATCCCCTCTTTTGTGAACCAGTTCGTCTCTCTCATCAAAGACACTTCCCTTGCATTCATCGTCGGAGTATCAGAACTTACCCATGTAGGGACGCAGATCAATAACCGGACCATGGCGTTCCCGACCGAGATCTTCTTCTTCATAGCTGTTGTCTATTTTATCCTCTGCTACGCATTCACCTCTCTCTCCAGAACGCTGGAGAAGCGGCTCTCGTGGCGCAAAGCCATCTAAGCATCAGTTGAGTTGTCAAACTCCACCTTAACTACTAAACTACTAAACTACTAAACTACTAAACTACTTAACTACTTAACCATTTAACCCTCAACCAACCATGCCAGATCCGTTAACCATGCTGCTTCTCATTACCGCCGCTTTTGTAGCCGGCCTTATAGATGCTGTGGCCGGGGGGGGCGGACTGATTACCGTCCCGGTACTCATGGGTATCGGCCTCCCACCCCAAGTTGCCCTCGGCACGAACAAACTCCAGGCATCTTTCGGCTCCGGCAGCGCCATGCTCCACTTTGTCAGGAGCGGCACGGTAAAGCTGTCAGAGTGTATCACCGGCATCATCTGGACAGCCGCCGGTGCAGTTGCCGGAGTTCTGGCCATACAGCGGCTCGATCCGGCTATCCTCAGACATCTTGTGCCATGGCTGCTCATTGCGATTGCCGTGTACACGCTTCTCACCCCCAGGCTGGGCTCTGAAGATATACACGCCCGGCTTTCCCCGAAGATCTTCTACCCGCTGTTCGGGCTCTCGATAGGCTTTTATGACGGATTTTTCGGGCCGGGGACCGGCTCGTTCTGGGCAATGGCATTTGTACTGCTGCTGGGCTGCTCGCTGGTCAAAGCAACTGCACATACAAAGGTCATGAACTTTACGAGCAACATCGTCGCTCTTGTGGTGTTTCTTATGGCTGGGCAGGTACATCTGCTGGAAGGGATTCTGATGGGGATCGCACAGTTTGCCGGGGCCAGGATCGGAGCGAACCTGGTGATTCTAAGAGGGGCAAAATTCATCCGCCCGGTATTCATAACAGTCGTACTGCTCGTCACCGCGAAACTGCTTTACCAGAATTATCGTTGAATCAGCAGTTCAGGACGTGTTCCGGAAGAAAATTGATCAGGCCGATATAGTCATCGGTAAAAGAGTCTGATCCTGATTGCAGGCAAGGCTTCGGCAGCACCGTCCTCACCCCGCACCGGTACGAATCCAGGGTAAAGCCGATTCCCTGTCCCTGTTCAAGCTGGACCATGATGATACCTTCGAATCGTTTCGAGAGATTTTTTTGAAGGTCGAGCACCGACTTACAGGCGCCGTTACCGATAGATGACGGTGCATCGATGATAGTACGAAGAACAGTTCCGTTCTTTACGACTGACTGCGCCTGGGCCTCGAACTCCTCGGCACTCCCGCAGGGTTTCAGGTCAACCCCGAAACTCCGCGACAAAACCTCCAGCGTATAGATCAGCAGACTGTCCGAGCTGAAGATCACTACCGGGGGGAGTGAGGTCTCACTGACTGAGTCGACACCGGGAGCATGAGTATGACTGGCGAGGAGTGAAGCAAGTTTTTCCTTGTCAGACTCGGACAGATGCGGCGCAATTTCAGTAATCCGTGCCCTCTGGAAGCTCATCGGGTCAAACTCTGCAGCCCCGGAAAAAGCCTGTGGCAGTCTGGCCGTTATCTGATCAATCTCGGAAAGGCCAAGGTCGTCGACCGATATGAGCTCTTCGACTATCGCTGCCATAGCCTCAGACTCTTCAGAGTCATCATCGATCAGCCCGTCACGCTTCCTTTCGTCAAATATGCGCAAGGCATCCATCAGGATACTCTGCGTATTCAGGTTGACCTCATGGTCCATCTTCTCGGGATAGTACCTGAACTCGCTGTCAGCCACCTCCACATGGTGCTCTAGTGTGAATTTACCTTTTTTCCAGGTCAGGATCTCGACAATAGTCATTTCGATCAGGTGCTGCAGGCCTTTATATGCATCCTTCTCCTGAACCAGTTCCATCTCGATCAGGGTTATTGCAAGCGGTTTTCTGGCATCTCCATCAAGCTGCTGCTTCTTGAGCCCCTGCTCCAGCTGCTCCTGAGAGATCAGCCCCATATCGACAAGAAGTTGCCCTATCCTGACGCTGTTGTTGAGATGGGAGGCACTGACGATGAACCCATCCTTGAAAACCAGCTGGCTCTCCCCTTTACGGCCACTGACAGTAAGGAGACCCGATTTTCTGCTGGAATTTATGAGCTGGATCACATCCACTATTGGCAGATGCTCAAGTTCTCCGTGAAATGACATGCCTGCTGCTCCCTTTGGAAAGATTACTGCTGAAAAATCGAAACGATTATAACAGCAAAATCATTTTCCTGCCAGAATCTCTGTAAACTATTTTGATCATTCCACCATCTTCACCCTGCTTTCCATATAGCGGATGATATGTTATAGTTCCCTTCCATCATCAACAGCTGTCGGAGGAACGACTATGCAAAGAGTCCTGTTTTTTATACTGGCCGCAACAATGGTAGCGTTTTCCGGAAAAGCAACTGCTGCAGAAATCACGGCTGTTTCTTCAATTACCCAGTCCGCTTTTGCACAAAAACTCGTAGACACCCTCGGGTGGGGAGAAGGGCTTCCGGACAAGCCGGTGGATAAGGATTACTTTACCATTCTAAGGGGGAACAGGACCTTCAAATTCGAAGCCGAGGATGCGTATGACCGGCAGGACGATAATGTTTCCTTCAGAAACTATCTTCTTTTCGGTCCATTCTCCGGCGCTGGCTGGCTACATGGACCAAGCTCACCGGCAGCAGTCCACTTCAGGGTCTTCATACCGATATCAGGCAGATACACGGTCAAAGTTTCTGCCCAGGGGGATAACCAGCTCTGGTCAATTGCCGGCAAAGCCTTCAAGCTTAACAGCGGCCCGAAGTTTAAAGAGTCCGTGCTGGGGCAGGCTGTCATAACCGCCGGATTCCTCGACTTCAACGCAGTGATTCCACCCGGTGGCGCAATCGACTATATCATCCTTACCGCGCCCTCATTCGCACCAGTCGAACCCCTTGCCGGATGGAGTCCCGCTGCCCCGCTGACTGGAGGAGCAGTTGACGAGGTAACAGCGGCGCTGCTATCTCTTGAACAGCAGCTGCCCGAAGATAAAGAGTATCTAAAAAAGATAGTCAGGGTCGGAGCCATATCGCCACCCCCTGCCGGTTTTTATGTCACTGACAAACAGATGCTGGGCAAACCTGTTGCTCCCACATGGTTGCGGGCAGGAAATTCGCCGGCGACTCTCTCCATCCCTCTGCAGACGGACAGCTTATCGGTGTATGGAATACGGGTTCACTTTCTGGGTGGAGAGCTGACTGCCGGTTTTGCTTCAAATTCGGTAACGGTCAAGGGCGCCCCTTCCCTTGACTGGGTGGACGCCGGGACCTTCAGGCTCCCTAAAGGTGACACCTCGCTTCAGCTGCTGGTCCCTACGGCAGGAGGCGTCGACGTCATCGAGATCAGCAAAAAGCTGACAGCACCGTCTGATTATGCATCTGTGGCAAAATCATCCCGGAAAAGCGACTCATTGATAAAACCTGAAGAGCTCGACAGCATTCTCAAGTCGCTTCAGGAAAAGTTCAAAGAGAGAAGATGACTTGAAAGCCGTGCTCCGGCTCCCCCCTCTCCTCCTCCCGTTCTGCTTTTTATCTCTGGGAATCGCCGCGGCAGTGGGTCTCGGCATATTTCTCCCTGCGCCGCTGAAATTCTGCCTGCTGCTGCTTCCTGTTCCATTTGTCTTTTTCAAATCCGGGAATTTCCTCTCACTGGGTCTTTCCCCGCTCCTGCTCATTGCCGGAAACCTGATGATACAGCAGGTTCTTATCGGAGATCCGCAGCAGCGCTCTGCCCTGGAGCAGCAGATCAACATCCTTTATACGGCAGAAGGGACCGTTGCCCAGCGCCCCGAATTCAAAGATGGCGGCTACAGGCTTCTGGTCAGAGCTGACTCGGTAAAGCCTCTGGAGTCGGATAAGGCACCGGTTCATCTGAACGGAATGCTCCTGTTACGGGTAGGGAGCAGTTCAAGAGCACTCTACAGTGGCGACAGGGTACGTTTTACCGGAAAACTGCGGCCGCCCAGAAACCTCGGAACACCAGGAGAGTTCGACACCGAGCGGTTCTATGCTCTGAAAGGTATTGTTGCGACGTCATTTGTAAAGAGCGATGCTGATATCGTTCTGCTCCCCGGCACCAATGGATCGGGATTCCAGCGGCATTTCGACACCATGGCAAGACGTATCGGCGATTTTATCATGAAGACTCTCCCCGGGACTGAAGGAGGGATCATGAAAGCACTTCTCATAGGTGACATATCTGACATCCCTCAGGAGATGAAAGACTCCTACAGCAGAACAGGCGTCAACCACATTCTCTCTATCTCCGGCTTTCACGTCGGAATCGTCACAATCGCCCTTTTTCAGCTCTGTTTAATCATCTCCAGGATCTTTCCGACCCTGCTCCTGTACCTGAACTTCAGACGCTTCGCCTGCATCGCGACTCTGCCGATTGTCCTCTATTACATGTTCCTTTCAGGGGCTGCACCGGCAACCTCACGATCGGTACTGATGCTTGTCGTTCTGATGATCGGACTCCTTCTGGAACAGGAATCAGATCATCTGAACTCGCTTGCACTGGCAGCAATGACGCTGCTGCTCATCAACCCTGCAAATCTTTACGACATCTCTTTTCAGCTCTCATTCCTTGCACTATGGGGCATGACGATCCTGACCCCAATGATCATGAAAAGATTCGAGCCGGTAGATGCAAGCTGGAAACGGAACCTCATCCTCTTCGCCGCAGCATCATTAGCTGCAGTGTCAGCAACATACCTCCCGGTTGCATTCTACTTCCAGCAGAGTTCTGTCACCGGGATCATCAGCAATTTTTTCATCGTACCGATACTCGGATACGGTGCTGTCGTGAGCGGATTCGCTTCTCTCCCGCTGATTTTTCCGACTCCGGCCATTGCAGCCTGGCTTCTCAAGGCAGCCGGTTTTCTGGTAACCATTTCGAACACGATAATCTCGTGGCTGGACCGGATACCTCTGCTCCCGGTATTCATTCCGTCAGAAGCGGACATCATTATCTTCCTGACTGCACTTCTGCTGATGACTGTCATTAAGGACATTCGTGCAAAGTATATCCTTCTTGTATCAGCACCGTTCTTCATCATCCTCCTCCATCAACTCCCGAACAAAGGAACTGATTTTGCACTCAAAATCGACTTCCTCAGTGTCGGCCAGGGGGAATCTACACTCATAACCTTCAGCAATGGTGAGCGAATGCTTATTGACGGAGGAGGTTCCCTTTTTGAAAACGGATGGGATGTCGGAAAGAAGCTGATTCTTCCGGTGTTACGGAGATCAGGTGTCAGGAAGATCGATTACCTGGTGCTGACTCACGCTCATCCCGACCACCTCCAGGGGGTTCAAGCCGTCGCATCCGAGCTGCCGGTCGGAGAATTCTGGGAAAGCGGGATCAACTCGGGAGAGCATTATCGCCGGCTCAAAGTGATCCTTGAGCAACGCGGCATTCCTATCAGAATCTGCAACTCCGGTTCTCCACAGAGAGAAATTTCCGGTATACAGGTACAATGCCTGTACCCCTTTGCGGCAAAATCGCTTCACCTGATGCATGATGACCTGAATGAGACTTCTCTTGTTCTGCGTCTGGAATCAGACTGCTTTTCAGCCCTGTTTACCGGAGATATCGGCGTTGCAACAGAGTACGATCTGGTTCAGCAAGGGGTAGAACTCCGGTCGTCTCTTCTTAAAGTAGCTCACCATGGAAGCCGCTACTCCTCCTTTCACCGCTTTCTCGATGCCGTCTCGCCTGAAATCGCCCTTATAGGTGCGGGCTACAACAACAGTTTCAGACTCCCGGCCATCGAGACTCTTGATAAATTGTCAGAACGCGGCATAAAAACATTCAGAACAGATCTTGACGGCACAGTGACTGTCATCTTTCCGAAAAGTGGCGAAAAGCCCGTAATATCAGCTTTTAAAAAGGCAATTTAATTGACACCTCAATCATTGTTCTGTATTTTTAGAACGATATAATATTTCTCTCTATTCCCTTATCTGGAGCATTTCGATGGGTAAGATCCTATTAGTAGAAGATGATGCCTTTTTCAGGGAAATTTTTTCCGATCTCCTTAGAGAAGACGGTTATCATGTAGACACGGCATCATCAGGCAATGAAGCCCTCTTCAGGCTCGCAAACGGCAGCTACGATCTTGTGGTCACCGATATGGTGCTTCAGGATATAAGCGGTCTTGACGTTCTCGCTCGGGCAAAACAGCTGGATAGTGACACTGAAGTCATTGTAGTCACCGGATATGGGAACATGGAGTCAGCCATCTATGCGCTCAAAAACGGTGCCAGGGACTATCTTATCAAGCCGATCAGCCATGACGAGTTCAAGCATGTCATCAAGCTCTCCATGGAGCAGAGGCGGCTGCTGGATGAGAACCAGGGGCTTAAAGACCAGATCCGGCTTTTCCAGACAAGCCAGACCATAGCTAACTGCATAGACATAGACAGGATACAGTCGTTGGTTCTGGAGGCTGTCATCAAGGAGACAGGGTCTGAAAAAGGCTTTTCCTGCCTCAGGGATGCAAGCAGGGATATTTATCTCATGGAGAGCAAAGGACTCTCAAGTGAGGAGGCCGACCGACTCAATGAAGAGATCAAGCTGGTATTCAATTGGGAGGAAGAGACCTTTTCCGACCCGGTCAACCTGAAGATAAATCTGGCTGATCCCCCGACCGGAGAAGAGGCTGAGTTCCTTATCCTGCCGCTCAGCAGCAAATCCGGCCTCCAGGGAGTCATTGTCATCCTGAACAACACAGGCAGAGCTTTGATCCCCCCGGAAAAGTCCGGTAACATCCACTTTCTGATGGAACAGTCTACTCTTGCCCTTGAAAACGCCGGGCGGTACTCAGTTGCCAAAGACCTCCTCAACATTGATGAACTGACAGGGCTCTACAACTACAGATATCTGGAGATAGCCCTTGAGCGTGAGATCAAGAGGGCCGAGCGCTACGGGTTGAGCATGTCGGTCATATTCCTTGATGTCGATTCGCTTAAAACCGTCAATGATTCTTACGGGCATCTTATCGGCAGTCGTGTACTCAAGGAGATCGGTGGCGTTCTCAAAAAATCCGTTCGTGAAGTTGACATCGTCATAAGGTACGGCGGAGACGAATACACGATCATCCTCATCGAAACCGGCAGACAGGGCGCATCGATTGTCGCAGAGCGTATCCGGAAGACGATTGACAGCCACCTTTTTCCGATTGATGGAAGTCGTCACGCAAAACTGACTGCCAGCCTTGGCTTCGCATGCTTTCCTGAAGACACTAAATCCAAACTCGAACTGCTGGAGATGGCAGACCGTGCTATGTATCACGGCAAAGCAAGCGGCAAGAACATTGTCGCCCATATGTCAGAAAGCCTTGCAGGGCCAGATATGGAGCACAAAGAGTGTCTATAACGGCTATAAAAGGCTTTAACGATATCCTCCCCGGCGAAGTAGAGAAGTGGCACCATATAGAAGCAGCTGCCAGAGATGTATTCAGCCGCTTCGGCTTTTCCGAAATCCGCGTCCCCATACTTGAGAAGACCGATCTTTTTGCCCGCTCCATCGGAGACACCACCGACATAGTTGAAAAAGAGATGTACTCCTTCATCGACAAGGGTGAGAACCGTATAACTCTCCGGCCTGAAGGGACTGCCGGCGTCATGAGGGCTTTCATCGAGCACAAGCTTTATGCTCTCGACCCTCTCAGTAAACTTTACTACATGGGACCCATGTTCCGCTACGAACGCCCGCAAAAAGGCCGCTACCGTCAGTTCCATCAGATCGGGGCCGAGGTCACCGGTGTCGCGAATCCCAAGATAGACGCTCAGGTCCTGACCATGCTCTCCCGGTTCTTTACTGAACTCGAACTGGATGAACCGACGCTTGAGATAAACTCTCTCGGCTGCCCTGAATGCCGTCCTGCCTACCGTGAAACGCTGAAAGAGTTCCTCCGGTTAAAACTTGATGCACTCTGCGAAGACTGTTGCCGTCGCTTTGAAACCAATCCCCTGCGAGCACTTGACTGCAAGGTCGAAGGCTGCAAAACCGCAACCGCCGGCGCTCCTGCCATGCTTGAGCATCTCTGTACCGGATGTGACACCCACTTTGCATCGACCCGTGAGTATCTCGAACTTGTCTCGACCCGGTACCGGATCAACAACAGGATGGTACGGGGTCTTGACTACTATACCCGGACAACTTTTGAGATGGTGACAGGTCTGCTCGGTGCCCAGAGTGCAGTTGCTGCCGGGGGAAGATACGACGGATTGATTTCGGATCTCGGCGGGCCACAGGTAACTGGTATCGGCTTTGCCGTGGGGGTCGAACGGGTTGCCCTGCTGCTTGATGCAGCAAAATTCTCTTCCTCACCTGATCTTTTCATTGTCGCACTGGGCGAACAGTCGGAGCGGAGGGCTTTCAGCATCGCCTGCGAACTCCAGGCGAGAGGAGTATCGGTCGAATTCGACTATGACGGCAAGAGCATGAAAAGCCAGATGCGGCGCGCTGACAAACTCTCCTGCAGTTTTACCCTGATCATCGGAGAATCTGAACTTGCCTCAGGGAAGGCGCCCTTGAAAGAAATGGCAACCGGGGTTCAGACTGAAGTGACGCTCGACACAGACAGCATCGCCAATCACCTGAAGAGCTGAAATCTCTGCCATGAGATCTTCATCCCTCCGGATAGCAATAATTTTCTCAGCGATCCTCTGCATCAGCCTTCTCCACTACCTGACCCCTCTGCATCTTCACTACCTGCACGACATCTACCAGCGTTTCTACTACATCCCGATAATCCTTGCCGCTCTCTGGTTCGGCTTCAGGGGTGGGCTCGGATGCGCTATCATCGTCAGTATCGCCTATACCCCTCATATCCTCTTCCAGTGGGGAGGGCACTTCACTATGGAGATGGAGAAGTATCTCGAAATACTCCTCTACAACATAGTCGGAAGCCTTACCGGTCTGCTGTCACAGCGGGAGCAGGAACGGAGCCTTCAGCTTCAGCAGACTGCGGAGGGGCTTGAAGAGTCTTACAAAAAACTCCAGACACAATCCGACAGGATCATCGCCGTTGAGGAACAGCTCCGTCGCTCGGAAAAACTCTCGTCTCTCGGCGAAATGGCAGCCGTACTGGCGCATGAGATACGGAACCCGCTCGGCTCTATTCGAGGGACCGCCGAGATCCTCAAGGACGACTACCCCCCAGGCACTCAAAAGCATGAATTTATAGAGATACAGATAAAGGAGACGGAGCGGCTGAACAATGTCGTTGAAGATTTTCTTAAAATGGCCCGCCAGCAGCCTTTTGAGATGAGCAGCTGCTCCATCACCGAAGAGCTGGAGACGATTGTCAAGCTCACTGAAAACCTGGCAAGGGATCAGGGGATCGAGCTGCTCCCCGAATTCCGGAAAAGCGTCAAGATCATCACACAAGGTGACGGGGAGAAGCTCAGACAGGCTTTTCTGAACATCATCAACAATGCTCTGCAGGCGACCCTGCCGGGGGGAACAGTCTCGATCGACACCAGGATGACCGATTCAGCGGCAGAAATAACCTTCAAGGACACTGGAACCGGCATCGACAGCACTATCATTGACCGGATATTCGAGCCGTTTTTCACGACGAAAGCTGACGGAACAGGTCTGGGACTTGCCGTGACCAGAAAGATCATCGAAGGGCATGGCGGGAGCCTGAAGATCGACAGTAAACCCGAGAGCGCGACGACAGTTGTCGTCAGTCTGCCGTTACGGTAAGAGAAGGAGCTTCATGAAGCATAAGATCCTGATAATCGATGACGATGCCTCACTCAGAAGGGTTCTTGAATTCAATCTTCAGAAAGCCGGATATGAAGTGACTGCAGCCGGCTCAGGAGAGGAAGGGATTGCCCTTTTCTCTGCAGCTCCGTCCCCACTGGTGATCACTGACATGAAGATGCCGGGGATGGACGGGATGCAGCTGCTGGGCTCAATAAAGGCATGTTCACCGGAGACACTGGTCATCATGATAACGGCCTTCGGTACGGTCGACATTGCTGTGCAGGCGATGAAGGCTGGTGCGTACGACTATATAACCAAGCCGTTCAACCGCGATGAACTTCTGCTTACCGTTGCGAAGGCCTTGCAGTTGATCGATGTCGAGGCAGAAAACCGGAAGTTAAAGGAGGAACTGGCAGACCGAAGCGACTTCAGAACAGTTGTCGGGTCCTCTCCTCAGATGGATAAGGTCTTTTCCATAGTCCGGAAAGTCGCTGACACCGAGGCATCCGTCCTTATCACGGGCGAATCCGGTACCGGTAAAGAGCTTATCGCCCGCTCCATTCATGCCTTGAGCGACAGGAGGGGCTCCCCTTTCATCGCTATCAACTGCTCAGCCATCCCGCGAGACCTTCTGGAGAGTGAACTGTTCGGACATCTCAAAGGGGCTTTCACCGGAGCAGTCAAAGATAAACCGGGGAAATTCGAACTTGCTGATGGAGGGACCATCTTCCTCGATGAGGTGGGAGAACTTCCGCTCGAGCTTCAGCCAAAACTGTTGCGAGCACTGCAAGAGAAGGCCGTTGAGCCTGTTGGAGGCTCCACCCCCCGCAGCATCGACTTCAGAGTCATCGCCGCTACAAATCTGGATATCGAAAAAGCACTGGGAGAGTTGACCTTCAGGGAAGACCTCTACTACCGGCTTGCAGTCATACCGATCCATCTACCCCCTTTACGTGAGCGGAAAAATGATATACGGCTTTTGCTGAAGCACTTCTGCATCAAGCACGGTGCAGAAAAAGTTGTATTTGACGAACCGTCTCTCGCTGCACTGGAGAGATACAGCTGGCCCGGGAATGTCAGGGAGCTTGAGAATCTGACAGAGCGGCTGCTGATAATGCGCAGCAGTGACAACTTGACTTTGGATGATATTCCTGACAAGGTTCGCTCTACGGAAGGCCTGATATCCTCGGCTAAAGTAATCAATCTCCCGGAGGAGGGGTACTCTCTGGAAAAACTGGAGCAGGAGGTAGTAACCGAAGCGTTGAACCGTTCGGGCTGGAACCAGACTGCTGCTGCGCGTTTCCTGAAGATCCCGCGGCATACTCTTATCTACAGGATGGAAAAATACGGCATTATCCCGGCAAAATAAAATCCAGCACATGAATTTATCAAGGGTTAGAGTTATCTGCATGCTACGGATCATTCTTCTGCTACTCCTTTTTGCAGCACCGATTGCTGACTCCTCAGCATTGGCAGCTCCTTTGCGACACGATGCATTCGAACTGCTGAATATCCTCCGGGCGACCAGAGTCATAACAAGAAGCCCGGAAGAGTTCAAAAGTTTTGCAGCCACGATTGAAGATGCTGAAAGAAGCTATATCCGCGGTGAGATTAATGATGCCGAACAGATGTTCTCTCTTGCCATTCTGAAAGGCAAACTCCTGCTCAGTTACAAGATCAAGGAGGAACAGACCTCCTCCATAAAACAACTCCCCGACCGACCGGTTTTTGCACCGATAAGCAGCAGCACAAAGACAATACCTGTCGTGACTGACCTCCCGCCTGATTCAAAACCTTTTTTACCGACCGATCAGACCTCTGACGATGATTTCACAGAGACCAGGCTCTCTAACCGTATTGTCGGCGGGAAAGGCATCTACCTGGTAAAGAAAAAGGAGACATTAAGGCTTGTCGCCTCAAAACTGGGTGTCCGCTTAAGAGACCTTGCCAAAATGAACAGCCTGAAAATTGATGCATTGCTCACACCTGACCAGAAGATCCGCTACAACAACCGCAGAATCGTGCCGAAACTGATACGCAACGGCATAGTCGTCAATATCCCTGACAGAAGCCTGTACTTTTTCCGTAACGGCAAAGTATCTGCAAGTTACCCTGTTGCTCTTGGAATATCAAAAAAGAAGGAAAGCACGATCTGGCGCACCCCGGTAGGTAAATTCCAGATTATCGACAAAAAAGAGAATCCGACCTGGCGGATCCCGCCATCGATTCAGAAAGAGATGGAAGAAAATGGTGAAGAAGTACTGGAGGTCATCCCCCCGGGGCCAAAAAACCCTCTTGGAAAATATGCCATGAGAACCACCCTCTCCGGGATCCTCATCCACAGCACGACACGGCCTGCGTCGATAAACAGCTACAGCAGCCACGGATGCATCAGGGTGATGCCGGAGCATATGGAGAAACTGTTCAGGGAAGTATCTGTGCCTATGTACGGGGAGATCATCTACCAGCCGGTCAAGGTTGAAGTCACCGAAGGGGGGAAAGTGTTCCTGGAGGTGAATAACGACTCTTATGAGTATGTCGAGGATCTGTCATCCGAGGTAAGCCGGCTGCTGAAGAAACATCATGCGACTGACAAAGTCTCGTGGCAGAAGGTACATCAAACACTGAAAGAAAAAACCGGCATTGCCATTGATGTGACTCTCAATGACATGCCGGAGTGACCGGTTAAGGAGTCTCTTGAATCCGTGACGGTGAGAGCCGTATCGAACGGAAACAGCGGGGCTTCGAGCAATGACGTTGCGATTGTTTATTCCGGTTGATATGGGCCAGCCGCTGGAAATGCCGCTAATGATGCAGAAGCAGAGCGTTGTAGTGAGAGACGGCTCTCACCGTCACGGTTTCAGCCGGGATCGTTACTTTTCGGGTAGCCGACGGCCGCCGCATTTTTTCAGCCTCTTATGGGCATCACGGAGAATCCGTTCGGTAGTTGCCCAGTCTATGCACTTGTCAGTGATTGAAATGCCGTACTTGAGTTTTGACAGATCCGCCGATATAGACTGATTCCCGTTCTGCAGATAGCTCTCAATCATGACCCCTGATATTGACCTGTTCCCCGCCTCGATCTGCGACAGGACTGCATTGAGCACTGCAGGCTGCTTCTCGTGGTCTTTCTCCGAGTTGCCATGGCTGCAGTCGACCATAATCGTCGGGAGAATCCCGGCTTTTTCAAGCATCTCCTCGGTCTTCAGTATATCTTCCGGCATATAGTTCGGTTTCTTACCGCTCCCCCGGAGCACTATATGCACTTCAGGATTACCGGTTGTCTGGACAATCGAGGTAAGCCCCTCGCGGTTTATGCCGAGGAAGCTGTGCGGGTGCAGAGCCGCTATCATCGCATCAAGAGCGATCTGAAGATTACCGTCAGTGCCGTTCTTGAACCCGATTGGGAACGAAAGCCCGCTGGCAAGCTCCCTGTGGGTCTGCGACTCGGTGGTACGTGCTCCGATCGCCCCCCAGCAGATCATGTCAGCAAGGTATTCCGGAGTGATCGGATCAAGCATCTCATTTGCTACCGGCAGCCGCAGCGACGTAATCTTGCAGAGCAGGTTGCGGGCGATTCCGAGTCCTTTCGATATCTTGTGTGTACCGTCCATATCAGGGTCATTGATGACCCCCTTCCAGCCGACGGTTGTCCTTGGTTTTTCGAAATAGACCCTCATGATGATAAACAGTTGATCTGAAAGTTCAGCGGCAAGAGCCGACAGACGATTTGCGTAATCGATTGCACCGATCGGGTCATGAATCGAACAGGGACCGACAACGACCATAAGGCGCCGGTCAGAGCCTCTGAGAATCGCCTTGATCTGCTCGCGACTGGATGTTATGAATTCACTCCCGCCTTCATTCATCGGAAAAACCTGACGAAGGTCTGTCGGAGCTATGATCGGCGTGATACTCTTTATCTTCAGGTTGTTAGTCTTGATCATTTCATCTCCCGGAATATATACTGTCTGGACAAAGACATATGTTTTTTAGCAGATTTTCCCGTTATATTCTAATAAAATATGACAATAGTGAGCAGCGACAGCAACTTACGACACCATATTTACTCTTCATGAACATATAGTTTGCATTATCGAACAAAAGAGGCGCTTTTGAGCATCGAGATAAACGAGTCAGACATTTCAATAGATTTTTTTCGCGCATCAGGACCTGGTGGACAGCATAGAAATACCACAGACTCTGCTGTCAGGATACGGCATATCCCGACAGGGATAACTGTCCAGGCATCCGAGTCAAGGTCACAGCTGCGAAACCGGGAAACTGCCATGCGGCGCCTGCGGGAGGCTCTCCTGAAACTGCAGCAAAGACGGAAGGTACGAAGAGCTACAAAAGTCCCGAGATCTGCCAAAGAGAAAAGACTCTCTCACAAACGCATTACTTCCCTCAAAAAAAATCTCCGCAGCAAACCGGACGATTGACGACCCATAATTTCCTCTTTTTCTTCGGCGCTCCGTGCAATAGCTTATTAACCTCCTGTTTTCAATTGACACCTTAATTAGAACGGCGTATTTAGCAAACACTCATTGTATTGCATTAAAAATCTGGAGAGGTTAAATGGTGCCACATGGTCCATTTTTCGTGTCGTTATGGAACCGCTCGGGCCAGCAATTGCTGATTGGGCGGTTTTTTGCGTTCTGTGACTGAAAAACTGAATTATTGAGTTTATGGAGGGATATATGTTTCGCAAACACTCAAGGATCATCGCAGCGGTTGTACTGTCATTTTTTACCTGGACCTCTGGCGGCCTTTTTTCTGTCGCCCATGCAGCACAGGATGCCGTCAAAAAGGCCAAGACTCAGGCTCCGGCAAAGAAGAGCGAGGGGGCAGAAGAACGCTTTGCCAAACTCACCGACGAACTGTCTGCCAACCTCTGCGACCAAAAAACAGATCATGCCGGCAAGAAGCAGAAGCTGATCGCCCGCAAGGGTGAACTGGAGACCCTCGACACAGCCATCCGCACCGAATTCGCTGCTACCGAGCAACAGCTGAAGGCCGCCAAACTTCCAGCTGAAATCCTGTCGCGGCATGCCAAGTTCGTCAAACACTACGACGACAACCTGAATGAATTGAAGAGGAACATCTCACTTGTTGAAAGCGCCAAGGGTGCTGAGGTAGAGACGGCGCTGGAGAAGAGCCGTCAGCACCTGGCAAAGGTAAAGGCCCCGTCGCGCCACCAGAAGCTCGATCCCAACAATCTTCCCCATCGGCAGCCAAAAGCCCTGAAGCGGGAGCCGCGGCTCAAGAAGGAGGAGTTTGACAAGGATCTCAAAAAAAACAAGCACGCCTGGAGAAGCACCAAGCGGATCATGGTTGCAGCCAACGGCTCGGTTGCCGGGCTATTGCCGTCGGATGGTCTTGCCGAAACAGTAGAAGTCCAGCTCACCCCGGAAATCAGGGCCAAGGCGCTGGAACTGGGGAACAGTCCGGTGAGGATCTACGAGTGGGTAAGGAACAATATTGATTACCAAGCATATTATGGCTCACTCAAAGGCTCTCAACAAACAATGCTGGAGTGTGCCGGAAACGATTTTGACCAGGCAAGTCTATTGATTGCACTACTGAGAGCTTCCAACATCGCCGCAAAATATGTCTACGGGACTGTTGAAATTCCGATAGAAAGGGTCATGAGTTGGCTTGGTGTGACTGATCCGATGATGGCCATTTCAATGCTTGCGACCCAGGGTATTCCAATAAAAATTGCGACTACTGGAGGCACAATTAAGGCCGTACAAATTGAGCATGTATGGGTTTCTGCATGGATTGATTATAATCCCTCGCGAGGTGCAGTTCATAAGCAGGGAGATACCTGGATTCCCCTTGATCCAAGCTTCAAGCAATATACCTCTCAAAAAGGGATGGACATGTATTCTCTCATGGGTTTCAGTGCCGCGCAGTTCTTGGAATCGTACATAAGAGACCCACGTGATGTTACTGCATACCAGGACTATGGCAAGCGCCTTGTCGATTTTGTTGATACAAATCTCCCCAATGCCACCATCGAGGACGTTTTCGGAACTTCCGCTGTTAGTCATTCAAGGAGCATCGTCAAGAAAGAATATCCATTTCTCTTAGGCACCTTGCCCTATAAAGTCATTATAAAAGCTGGCCAGTTCAGTGAAATACCACTGCCTTACCGGTACTCAATCAGTATTCAGATTGGAGGAGACGCATTTGAGGGCACCTCCGGCATTAACTACACAGGCTGGCTTAGCACTCTTGCAGATAAACGCGTCACGCTTTCCTATGAGCCCGCCACATCAACTGATGAATCCTTAGTTGCACAGTACGGCGGGAAGATGCTTGCCGTTCCTCCCTATTTGCTAAATGTAAAACCGGTTTTGAAGATAAACGGCGCTACTGTAGCTTCCGGAGCCGCCATTGGCCTTGGGAAAGACCAAAGTCTTGATATTAGCTTTTCAGGACCGGATGGTGATATGGATCGCGTTCAACATGTCATCACTGCTGGAGATTATTCAGCCATAGTTCTACCCTCGCAGAATACACCGAGCGCGGCGTCTTCTAAAAACATTGCGGCACTTTTCGAGAATGCAAAACGATACGATGCCGCTGATATCACCCTCGATGATCTTCTGGGTCAACTCCTCAATTCCATAGGCTATTCATATTTCTATCATATCGGTTTTGAAAATGATGTCTATGCAAAGACTATGCAACTCGAATACCGGCACCAGCCTTCAGAGGCTCTGGTCAAACACGGCATCTCAGTAAATTATTTATTCGGAATACCGCGAACGGTATCCGAAGGAAGCGTTAATATTGATGTGGCGAGAAATATCAAAAGTGTTTTTTCGCCTGCAAAGGACAAGACGCTGGAAAAGGACTTTATGATACTCTCCGGACTCTCGGCATCCAGTTGGGAGAGCCGAATACTGGAAGTTTTCTTTGATCTTCCTTCGGTTTCAGCTGTAAGGCTACTTAAGCTTGCATCAGAAAGAAATGTTCCTCTGCTTTCCATTGACAGCGCTAATCGAATAGATATGTTACCCCAACTTCAGGCAAGTGACGTAGTGAAAAATGATATTGAAAATGCCGTGAATGCTGGGAAGAAAGTAATAATTCCACAATCAGAAGTGACTTATAACCAATGGACTGGTACTGGATATATAGTCATGAATCCCGATACAGGTGCTGCGGGTTACATGATCAGTGGCGGGCTTGCAGGTGGAGGGACATCTGCCACGAGTGATTCCCTAAGAAATCCATCGCAAGAGCAATCAGTTTTTTCTATGCTCGCAAATCGCTCGTTTTGGGGGCAACGAATTGTTTTTATTGCTAAAGCATTTGTCGGGACGCCATATGTATGGGGCGGAAAAGAGATTGAAACCGGAGTAGATTGTTCTGGCTTTGTACATGAAGTTCATGAAACAGCAGGTATTTATATGCCAAAAGGAAACGCAAGAAATCAATACAATTTGTGTTCTGCAATGGATTGGAGCCGTCCCTATGCTGATCGTACAGCTGGGGACATCATGTGGAATCAGGGGTTAACTCATGTCGGTATAGAGGCTGGTATTAACACTATAATATGGCCACCGCATGCAGACCCCGGCACACCTGTTACCGGTGAAACAGTACTGCACGCATCAGGTCGTCCCTGCTATCAATCTAAAGACGACGCTCCAAAGGGAACTCCAAAGGAATGTATATTTATTGATTGTGAGCTAATTGATCCTACAAGACCTAAATTAGGTGGCAACGATTCTTGTGGTCAGTTTAATGAAGTAATTGAGTCTTCACCAAAATACTTTTCAAAAAATATCAATAATAATGTCTGTAGACCGAACAAGTAATAAAGGAGAGATAATGAAAACAACTTGCATGATAGTTTTGAGTTACATTGTGTTTATGGTTCTAAGTTATGTGACTAATAGTTATGGAAAAGATATAGCTAACTCACATAAGTTAAGTCATAATTATATATTGCGAAAAGTTAATGTATTTATTCCGTTTACTGTTAATAATATTAATGTAGCTGTTGATGATTTAGATAACGTTTATATAAATCATAATGCGTCAGTACTAGTCTACGGAAAAGGAGGAAATAGCATAAAAACTATAGAGCTGAACATTGATGATAAAAAATCACTTGGTAGATTGCTAGAGGTATCTTCTACAGGTGACTTGCTTTTTATAGATAGTAAAATCAAGCCTTATAACAGAATATTCGTATTTAATAGTGATGGTAATCTTATAAATACTTTAAATTATGATGCTATTTTTAGATTAAATGATAAAAATATATTCAGAGCTGAAAATTATTCAAAAGGTAAAAAAATCAGGATGCATGCGCTCAACAACAATCTAGAAAAAATTATTGATTACAGTAGTTACTATTTACCTAAAGATATTTTAAATCAAAAACCAGTCGGATTTATAGATAATGATATGAATTTATATTACATGTGGTACTGGCCTGATTTTGTTAAAGTTGGACCATCCGGGGAAATTATATCGAAACAGAAAGTTACTTACAATGCTGAATTCTGGAGATTAATTGGTATAGATTCTAAAAATATATTGTATGCGTTGGTTACAAGAAACAGTAAGAGTGAAATTGTCAAATTTGACGATAGAGCAGAAGTTATAACTTCAATAGCGATTGAAGGCAAAACCAATATATCAAAGGTTATTGATAATGCCGAAGAAGGCGACGCTGAAACGTCTAACTATATTGTTATCGGCAATGGCAATATTTATATAAAAAATGCTTACCCGGTGAACAAGAAAAAAGGTGAATACGCAATATACAGATTTGAACAGCAGTTGCAGAAATAGTGAATGGGATGGGTAACGTATTGTAGCCTGGAGGAATTATGCATAAATGGCAGTTGTTCATTACAGTAACGGTGCTTTTCACGTTGGTATTCTCCACGACGGCACATGCCCAGTTACCCCAAATTTCAAGCGGCCTCAGCTATCTCTCATCATCCCAAAACCCCGACGGCACTTGGGGAGCTGGCACTTCACTAGTCGAGACGACAGCTACCACCATCTCCGCACTGGAAACCCTGAAACTCCTGAATCAGACCGGCGGAACAGCCTATAGCACCGGTGTTACATGGCTACAGGGACAAACGCTCCAGGGAGTCGATCCCATTGCCGGACGCATCCGCGTCCTTGCACTTGCCAACGGCAACGCTGACGCCCTAATGCCCTCATTAGATCAACTCAAAGGCGCCTGGGGTGGAGATGAGGATTATACAATAAACATCCTCGACACCAACCTTGCCCTCCAGGCACTCAAAGCCGCCAATTATGCTGACCAGACCACCATAACATCTGCTCTCAACTACCTCACTTCAACCCAGAACCTTGACGGTGGCTGGGGATTTGTCGCAGGGGACGACAGCAGCATTCACGTCACAGCGCTGGTCTCAAGAACTATCCAGCAATTTGCCCAGACCACCTTACTCGCTACATCTCTCAACAAGGCAACCAGCTATCTGCTTGTCCGGCAGAACAGCGATGGCGGCTTCGGGAGCCCTTCCTCGACAATTCACGAAACCGCCCTGGCCTACACCGCTGTCGTTGCCGTGATAACTGACGCAACTGTCCTCGGCAAGGCGGTCGGCTTTCTGACCACAAACCAGTCTGCCGATGGTTCCTGGCTCCAGGACCCGTACAGCACTGCCCTGGCTTTGCGGGCACTCCACTATTCGGAAAACAAGCCGACACCGCCGCCGCTGCCACCCACAACCGGAACCCTTAACGGCAAGGTCGTCAGTGCCGCCACCAGTGAGCCACTGGCCGGAGTTACCGTTTCCCTTGCCGGAAACCCGACCATTATAGCTTCAACGGATAGTGCCGGGGCGTTCAGGCTTGCCAATATCCCCCAAGGGAGCCAACAGATATTGTTTGCATTAAGCGGTTATGCCTCAGGGAATCTTACAACGACTGTCTTGGCCGGAAGTATCGTCAACCTCGGCACACTCACCCTTGCCGTTGCGTCACCTACCGGGATTGTCCAAGGGGTCATCACCGATGCAGCAACCGGCTCTCCCATCGCCGGAGTCGTCATCACCGTAACCGGAACGGCTACTTGGACAGCTGTTACAACTGCAGACGGTGCATTCAAGATTGTCGATGTTATTCCAGGGATTATTACTCTATCCACCTCTAAGGCAGGTTATGCCGCTATCAACGGGACTGGAACGATTTCTGCCGGTGGAGTGATGATGTTCAGCCCCGCCCTCTCTATCACTCAATCGTCGGGGGCAACTGGTGAGCTTAAAGGAATGATGGTAGATAAAATCTCATCAGTTCCCATTGCCGGAGCAGTTGTTTCCATCACTGGAACAAAGAGCTATACAACATCGACAAATGCGACTGGGCAATACTCCCTGACGAACATAGATCCGGGCAGTTATTTCATTTCAATCACTGCTGCGGGTTATTATGCCTGGGGTTCGAATTCCCTGATAACTATTGTCGCAGGCGGAGTCACTGACCTAGTCACGCAAATGCTGGAGTTGACACCGGCTTCCACCTCAATCAGCGGACAAGTGACCGACAGCCTGACAAACGTACCAATTGCTGATGCAGAGGTTTTCGTGACAGGGACTACCCTTAAGGCTAAAACCGACGCCACCGGCGCTTATACGATCCAAGGGATAAACCTGCTGGGATTCGAGCTGAAAGCTTCAGCCACCGGCTATGACAGCAAGAGCTACAATATATACAATCAGTACCATGGCATTTACATGGTCGATTTCAGTCTTGCTGCAAGTCCCGTTAAAGTGGGGATTGTTTCCGTTACGACAGGCAAGGAGATCTACCAAGCGTATGCCGATGTTACCGTCACGGCGGAGATACTCAACTCTGACATCCTCCCTGTAACCGCTACGATCAACGCCTCAATACTGAATGCCCAAGGGGAGGTTGTCACTAATCTGCAAGCAACTGCGCCCAATGCCGATGGGGTTCTCCTGCCCAGCATTACGTTCCAGCCGGGCATTATCAGGACTGTCAGTATCCCCTGGAATACGGGTTATCTTCCGCCGGGAGCGTACAGTATCATCGTCAAAATAATGGAAGACGCAAGCGTAACAGGACTTGAATCCATGGTAATCGCTCAGCAATCCCATAAGATCACCATAGAACCAACCCAGGCCATTGCTTCGCTTACCTTGACCCCTTTCCCGAGATATACCAACCTTGGAGCGACCGAACAAATCGGGCTGCAAGCTGCCTTTGTCAACCGCTCGAACATACCGACAGAAGTAGTCTTTAGTTACGACTGGAAGAGCCCTGACGGGGTTGTCCTCCATTCAGGAACAGGAACGATCACAGCTTTGCCAACAGAAACCTCCAAATCCATTCTGCTGGAGAGCTTTCCCTTCACATTTACCAAAAGCGGGGAGCATCCGTCACAGGTAAAGATAACCTCCGGACCGATGCCGGCAAGCCTTGTCGGCGGAGTAGTTACCGTAGCTCCTGGTATCCGCATAGAACCAAGTCAAAGCCTCACCCCCACAACGCTTATCCCTGATGGGGACAAGCGGATCCGGCTCAACATCAGATTGAAGGGGGTGGAGACGAAATGAACTCATTAATAAAGAAATCGGTTTTCCTTTCGATAATAATGCTTGCCCTGTGGATATTTGCTCCGCTAACGCTTCATGCTGCCCCTGACAGCGCCGGAACCGAGTTTTACTTTGCCTTTCAACCCAATTACGGAAATCTTGGTACAAACCGATCTTTGTTTCTGTCTATTTCCGGCAAACAGGATACTCAAGGCACAGTCACCATTCCAGGATTGAATTTCATTCAACCTTTTGTTGTTCAAGCAAATAAAGTAACAACGGTTGCCATTCCAGTTGCTGCTATGTCCCTCGGTGAAAAAACCATTGCAAAGCTCGGGGTACATGTAGTTGCGCAGAACGAAATCACAGTCTATGGAGCAAACCTGGCATATGCATCATCGGATGCATTTCTGGCGTTCCCAGTAGACGTGTTAGGACTTGAATATATTGCCATGAGCTATACAGGGTTATGGTATTCGACTTCGCCAAAATACGACTTTCCTTCTCAAATAGCTGTTATCGGTGTATTTGACAATACGACTGTGACGATTACCCCTTCAGTGGAATCAAGAGGCCGCCCTGCCGGAATTCCGTTCACAGCTTCCCTTAATAGCGGCGACACTTATCAGATATCTGGCACGAAAGATGCCGATCTTACCGGGACCATAATAACTTCCTCGGCGCCTGTCGCTGTGATGAGCGGAGCAAGTATGGCCAATGTCCCCATTGTAAAGGCAACGGCTGATCATCTTGTGGAAATGATGCCACCAGTTAGCACATGGGGGAAATCTTTTCTTAGCATACCGTTGGCAACTCGTATGAAAGGAGACAACTTCCGCATTCTTGCCTCGCAGGACAATACTGCTGTGAAAATCAATGGCGCAGTTGTAGCAACGTTGAATCGTGGGAAATTCTATGAAACAGTCCTGACTGATCGCTCACAGATAGAAACGAGCGCGCCGACTCTGGTGGCTCAATATTCTACTAGTTTTCAATTTGATGGTGTAATTGATGGAGCATATAATGTCAATGCTGACCCTTTCATGATACTAATTCCTCCCACAGAGCAGTTTTTACGCCAATATACTTTCAGTGCTATTTCTGGATTTTCCCCTAATTTCGTGAACATTGTAGCGCCAAGTTCATCTATAATATCTGTCACTTTGGATGGAACCCCTGTTAACTCAGCCCTCTTTACGACAATTGGCTCCAGTGGTTTCAGCGGAGCTCAAGTCCAAATTTCAACTGGTGCTCATGTAATCAGTTCGGATGCGCCTCTCGGCATATATGTATATGGTTTTGGCTATGCTAATTCATACGGCTACCCAGGGGGAATGTCGTTCCAGCCGATCAATCAGGGAGGGGACAGCTTTGCGCCGAATGTAAAACTTAACCAGGTTGGTGACACCATCCAGGGGATCGCTACGGACAGCGAAGATATTAATGCCAATGGACTGCTGGATGCTGGTGAGGATCTGAATAACAACGGCATTATTGACCGCCGTGGCAACAATGTTCCGAATAGTAATGGAATTATAGATCAGGATACAGGGATATTTAAGGTGGAGCTGGAAGCAGGGGCAACAAATCTGAAGCTGGATCGTCTCCCGTTTGTTCCAGGTGCATTGACCGCCTATTTCTCGATCTCGCTGTTGGACCCAAAATTGCCGGGGAGTGGTGTCTTGCGGGTAGCTGATGGGGTTGGCAATCTGACCAAATCGCCGATATCTCTATTCGGCGTCCCTACCCTTAAAGATGTGCGCCTCATTGATACTATCTCCACCAATACTATTGATATTGATAGCTCGTCATATTCCAAAACCCCCTACAGTATTAATGTAGTCGGAGATCGGACCGTTATCGAATGGCGGTTCGACAGCTTTCCGGCAGACTCTTTTCAGGATCTCGGTTTGGATCTGGTTATAAAGAATCCGGCGGCAGGGGAACAGCGACTGATTAGTCACAAGCTGGAACTGACTTATGTTGATCCGAACGGTAAGCAGGTGCGGACTGAGCTGGACCCCCAGTATGCAAGGGTTTTGAATTCTGCTTTTGACAGCACGATTACCTCGGATAAATCTGCCTATCCGGCAAATGAAAACGTCCTGCTCAATGTGAGGGTCAATAACCTCAGCGAGTATGCAAGAACCATCGATGCAAGAATAATAGTCGAAGACAGCCAGGGCATATTGGCCAAAGAAGTTGCACTCTTGCCGACGCAGAGTTTAACCTCCGGAACGATCAAAGAGTTTGCCAACCTTGCCTTCAATACCGGTTCCATCCTTGCCGGAGATTATCGAGCCCATCTCTTCCTTTCCGAAAACAACAGGCAGGTGGGGGAGTCTATTGCCACTTTCAAAATCCAGCCGACTATGACCCTGAATTCAAAAGTGACAACGGATAAGGCTTCCTATTCCGCCAATGAACGTGTTGCAATTAAAGCGAATATTCAAAGTTTGAGCCCCAATTACATCTTCTCGGCACTGACCGCAAAAACAAGCATAGTCAATGACCAGGGGCTGATTCTGTTCACTGATGCGAAGACCATACCTCAACTTGCAACCAACCAGACAGTTGAGTTGGCTACCAACTGGAACAGCGCCGTATTCCCGAAGGGCGCGTACACAGTAAAATCTGATGTTTTCGACGGAGCAACGCTTTTAAGCACGACTCAATCAACGTTTGCAATAGTTGGCTCCACGGTTAAGGCTACCGGAGTTACTGGGACAGTTTCGATGCTGCCCAGTTCCATCGAATTTGGATCAGATGGGACTATTACCTTTTCGCTTGCGAATAAAGGAAATGAAGAGATCCCCAATGCAACGGTGAAACTCCTCATTGTCGATCCTGATTCAACCCAGGTGATAAAACTGTTGGAACCAATGAAGAGCATCGTTGTCCCTGCGATTGGATCTTTAACCGGCCAAGTGGTTTTACCGACAGCCGGGCTGACCCTGAAAAGCTATCTGGTGGTCATGCAGCTTGAGCAGCCGGGGAGCGTGAATTCCCTTGCCAGCAGTTCATTTGCAGTCAAGGACACAACGCCACCGATTGTAATCATTGTCATTCCTGTAAAAGATACTCTGTATAGTTCACCTGTAAACCTGTCCATCATTGCAGCTGATAATGCTTCCGGTATGGAGAGGGTCGAATATCAGATATACGATGGAATCTGGAATAGCCTTCCGGTTGCAGACCCCGCCATTGGCAAATATGCACTGTCATGGCAGCCAGCGGTTGCCGACAACGGTGTGCGAACCGTCAAGTTCAGAGGCTTTGATTTGGCGGGTAACCAAAGTAATCCCATTTCAGTAACGTTTACGGTTGACACCATCCCGCCGGTCCTGACGGTCTCTACTCTGAGCGACGGCAGCTATACAAACAAGGAAGTGCTCAATATCTCCGGAACGGTGCGGGATAATTCCGGAGTCGCCAGTCTTGATGTTAATTGTGCCGTCGTATCGGTTGCCGGTGACGGTTCCTTCAGTCAGGCCCTGTTGCTCAAAAATCCTGACAATACTGTAGAGGTCAAAGCCATCGACATGGCAGGAAACAAGGCAGTTGACAGCCGCACCATCCACTTCGACCAGAAAGCACCAAACCTGACCATAGACGCTCCAGCAGATAACAGCAAAACAGCCATCTCCCCAATAGAAGTTAAAGGGAGCGTAGATGAAACCTCAACCGTCACCTCCAAGCTTAATGGCATCATCCAGCCGGTAATCATGGACGGCAACCGCTTCTCGGCCACAGTGCTTCCCGAACCACGCTGGAACACCATCGAAATAACCGCCACAGATTTGGCTGGAAACACGAGCAGCCAGAAGCGGAGCGTGCTGTTCGACGACCAGAGGCCGTCACTGGCAATCACCGAGCCATCCCAGGATATCCGTACCAACAAAAGCAGCATGACCATCAGCGGCAAGGTTTCTGACCCTTACTCCGCTGTAGGCTTAACCGTAGCAATGGACGGAGTCATCCTCACACCGCCGGTGGTTAATGACATCTTCTCCCAGATCGTCATCTTCACAGACGAAAAGCTCTACCCGATCACTATAACCGCCAGTAACGAAATAGGTACGCAGACTATCGCCCAGCGCAACATCATCTTTGATAAAACCCCGCCGAACATGACCATCGATCCGGTCTGCAGCCCGACCAATGCATCGAGTCAGATCGTAAAAGGCACCAGAGAGGATGGGGCAATTGTGGTTGTCAGCTGTGCTACCGCCACAGTCGGCGCTGTGGAGTATCCGACAACCACCAGTTGGCGGATGTCGCTCGCCGGGATGCAGGAGGGAGAGAACCGGCTACAGGCGACAGCCACAGATCTGGCTGACAACCGGACAACAGCCAATGCTACAATCCTTTACGTGCCCAAGGCTCCTGAAGTGACCATCAGCGCCAGCCCTAACCAGATCTGGCCGCCGAATAAGAAGCTTGTCCCTGTAGTCATTGCCGGAAACGTGGCTACCTTTGGTGTGGACGTTAGGGACGTGACTGTCTCTGTTGCCGACGAATACGGCAAGTACAATCTTCAGGGGCTTAAACTTGGAGATACGGTGCTGCTGGAGGCATGGCGCGACGGGAACGACATGGACGGCAGGGTCTACACCATAACTGCTGTCGTCACGGATCAGGCGGGAAACAGGACAACGAAGTCAACAGCGGTCATTGTTCCCCACGATATGGGGAAATAGATGGCGGTTAAATAACTCGTCAGCAATCTGCAATAACGAAAGAAGGGAGCGCACAACCGGTCGCTCCCTTCTTTCGTTGCAAACTTTAAATTCCGATACAAAATTTTCTTGACTCTTTTTTCTCATCATTGTAAAAAAGATAAAAAAGGTCTTTAAGGGATTAAGCATGATGGAGTTAACCCGAAAGGGTGAATATGCGATCAGGGGAATAGTGTATCTGGCCAAGCAGCCTGTCGGCAAGGTCGTACTTGTCAGTGACGTCGCAGATGCTACCGGCGTATCACAGACATTCCTCGCAAAGATATTCCAGAGCTTTGCCAAGCTCGGCCTGGTGAACTCTTTCAGGGGGACCGGCGGGGGCTTCCTTCTCGGAAGACCGGCAGCAAAGATAACCCTTCGCCAGGTAGTAGAAGCTGTCGAAGGTCCGATCATGCCGAATAGATGCCTCTCCGGAGAAGGCATGTGCACTCGTGAAGCTGAATGCATGGTGCATCCGATATGGCGTAAAATACAGGGTGAGGTCTCATCGATTCTGGACTCAGTAACTCTTGAGGATCTTGCCAAAGAAAAAAAATAGGGGGGACCCCCTTTTTTTTGCCTGAATATGAGATAAAATAAGTCCTATTAGGTACATTTAACACAGGGATGAGGAGGTAAAGTAATGGACGTTCTGTTTTTGAGCCAGTTACAGTTTGCGGCGACATGCATGTTTCACTGGATATTTGTCCCGCTGACGCTCGGTCTCTCTATCATGACCGCCTGGATGGAGACGAAGTATGTAACAACCGGCGATGAGACCTGGCTGCGCATGACAAAGTTCTGGGGGAAACTCTTCCTCATAAACTTTGCGCTCGGAGTTGTCACCGGTATTACCATGGAGTTTCAGTTCGGGCTCAACTGGGCCGAGTATTCACGGTACGTCGGCGATATTTTCGGAGCCCCTCTGGCTGTCGAGGCAACGGTCACCTTCTTCCTCGAGTCGGTATTTATCGGCGTCTGGATTTTCGGCTGGAAGAAGGTTTCAAAGAAAGTTCACGCAACCACTATCTGGCTTGCTGCTATCGGCACGAATCTTTCGGCCCTCTTCATCCTTCAGGCCAACGCATGGATGCAGAATCCTGTCGGTTTTGCCATTCGAAACGGCCGGGCCGAGATGACAGACCCCCTCGCGGTTTTCACCAATACGTACGGATTGATCAAGTTCTCCCATACCCTTCTCTCGGGATACGCACTCGCTGCCTTTGTCATCATGGGCATCTCGGCCTGGCATCTTCTCAAGAAGAATGAAGTCGATTTTTTCAAGCGCTCTTTCAGGTTTGCCGCTGTCTGGGGCTTTATCGCCTCGATGATCGTCGGCATTTCGGGCGACTTCCACGCCATCGAGATCGCCAAAGTGCAGCCGGCCAAGTTTGCCGCCATGGAATCTATCTGGGAGACGAAGAAGAACGCTGAAATGTGCCTGCTGCTGGTTCCGAATGCCGCTCAGGAGTGCAATTCATTAGAGGCGCTGAAAATACCGGGGATGCTCAGCTTCCTTGCCTTCCATGACACCAATGCCGAGATCAAAGGGCTGAAGGAGTTCCCCAAAGCACTGCGCCCACCAGTGACACCTGTTTTTTACAGCTTCCGCCTGATGGTCGCCATCGGCACCCTCATGATCCTTCTCAGTCTTGCCGGGATCTTCTTATCACGCCGAGACAAGTTCGAAGACAACCGGCTGTTTCTGAACCTCATGGTACTGTCGATACCCCTCCCCTATCTTGCCGAGCAGCTTGGCTGGCTGGTAGCTGAGTTGGGCAGGCAGCCCTGGATTGTCTACGGGGTTCTTAAAACAGCCGATTCAGTGTCAAAATCGGTAACTGCGACCCAGGTCCTGCTCTCACTGCTTGGGTTTACCGTGCTCTACGGTGTTCTGGGGGCGATCGATATCTATCTGCTGGTCAAATATGCCAAAAAAGGTCCTGACAGTGACCTGTCAAATATCATAAATGTTCAGGGGAGGGGATAAACCATGGATATTTCCATATTCCAGATCACATGGTTCGTACTTTGGGCGGTATTATGGGCAGTCTATTTCATGCTCGACGGCTTTGTCCTCGGCACCGGCTTTCTTTCCGGCATTATTGCCAGGAACGACACGGAAAAACGTGTCCTGATCAACAGCATCGGTCCGGTCTGGGATGGCAATGAAGTATGGCTGCTGACTGCAGGAGGAGCCACTTTTGCCGCCTTCCCGACAACCTATGCCCTTATGTTCAGCAATCTTTACTCCGCACTGGTACTGCTCCTTTTCGCACTTATTGTCCGCGGCGTCTCTTTCGAATTCAGAGGGAAGCTCGACGGAGCCCTCTGGAAAAGCTCCTGGGACAAGGCGATCATCATTTCCAGCTTTCTGCCGGCACTCCTGTTCGGCGTCGCCTTCGGCAACATTTTTAAAGGGATCCCGATGCGGAACGACTTCGCCAACCTGCAGTTCAGCTACGAGGGGGGACTGATCGGGCTGCTGAACCCGTACGGCCTGGTTACCGGCGTCCTTTTTGTACTGCTCTTTGCCGTACATGGCTCCCTCTACATTTCGTTGAAGACGGTCGGCGACCTGAGCAGTCGCGCTCTTGTTCTGGCAAACAGGATCTGGCCGGCGCTGCTGGTCGTGGCCGTGGTATTTCTCGGCTATACCTACCCGGCGACAAAACTGTATGACAACTACCTGAAAGCCCCGGTGCTGCTGATCGTGCCGCTGGTTGCGGTAGCCTCCCTTATCCTGGTCAAACTGTTTGCCGGAAAAGGTGACAACGGCAAGGCATTTATCTTCTCCTGCCTGACCATCGTCTTTGTCGTATTCACCGGCGTAACCGGTCTCTTCCCGAACCTGCTCCCGTCCAACCTCGATCCGGCATCGAACCTGACCATCTACAACTCGTCCTCCAGCCTGATTACTCTCAAGCTGATGACAGTTGTCGCACTGATCATGGTTCCCATAGTTATCTGCTACAAGATCTGGGTCTACCGGATCTTCAGGGCACCGGTGACAAGCGAGGATGTACTGGGAGACAAGCAGGCGTACTGATATGATTTAACTCATATAACAGCAAAAAAAGGCCGGTCAGAAATTCTGACCGGCCTTTTTTTGAGGATTGCAGACGAAACGCTACTTGAATGTCTTTAGAACGTACTCGGCTATCGCCTTGGCATCCTTGTCCGGAAGGGCTTTCTGGTCAAACCTGGTCATAGCGGCGCCAGGGTTGCGCAGATACTTGACGAACCCCTGCGAATCCTTGATCCCGTTTTGAGCGAGATCTGTTTTCTTCAAGGTCCGCTTCGGGTTGACAATGTTGCCGCCGTCCTTGTGGCAAGCAACGCAATGTCTGTTAAAAAGTTCCTGTCCGCTGGCAGCCAGGGTAGTGGCGGCTCCGGCGGCAACAATACAGATACTGGAGATTACGGTCAGCAGTTTTTTCATGATGCGTGCTCCTTTTCGTGTGGTAAGTCGCACAGCTTGAAGTCCAGGCGGAAGCGACGTCTGCAACAGACTATAGCATAGTTTGGCGCGGCATCAAAAGGGATTGAAATGATCAGGAAAGGAGGGACTCCAGGCAGATGACTCCGAAGAGCGTCATAAGGTAGACGAGCGAAGCTCTGAACCCCTGGCGATAGGCATGAGTCCAATAGAGGCAGCGGACGCAGAGGAGCAGAAAGACGATCCCTGCTCCGCCAGACAATGTCTGATAGATTGACGAGAAGGCGCCAAGCAGGCCGAGGGCAACGGTGAGAGGAAGAAGAAGCGCTATTGCAGTCAAAGTGAGGATTCTCGTCAAAGGTTCGCCATGAGTAAGCGGCAGGACCGGAAAGCCGGCCTGCGTATACTGATCGCGATACTCAAGTGCCAGCAGCCAGAAGTGAGGAAGTTGCCAGATGAAGATGATCAGGGCAAGTAGCAGCGGAAGCATCGTGATGGTGCCGCTGACAGCGGCTGCCCCGATCAGTGGCGGCAGCGCTCCCGGGATCGCCCCGAGCAGGACTCCCCAGGCAGAGCATCTTTTCAGCCAGAGGGTATAGAGAAACAGGTAGCTGCCGCTCGCGGCAGCCAACAGGCAGAAGGCAAGGTTGTTGAGACAGATGGCCGCGATGATAAAGGCCCCTCCAGTCAGGAGCAGAGCGAGGATTGCCACCGGTCCGCTGCCGGCAGTTGCCAATGCCCTGCTTCTGGCTGCCAGGCGCAGCATCTTTCGGTCAGCAGCGGCCTCGATCAGACAATTGCCCATGGCGGCGCCGCTGGCAGCCATGATCAGGCTGAGCAGCGTCAAGCAGAGGGTCGCTGCGGTCGGCATCTGACCCTTGCAGGAAAGGAGGATCCCGGCAAAACCGGCAACAGTCTCAGCAAGGACGATCCCCGGCTTGGAGAGCAGCAGGAGCGCCGCAAGGAAACCTGGCCTTCGCCCTGTTGACAGGACAGCAGCGGATGCAGTGCAGCTTTCCGGTCCTGCGGCCATCATTTCACCTCCTCGATAAAATCCACCAGCGCTTCGATCTCATCATCTTTCAGATCGCTGACAGTCGGCATAATCGGTTGAAAACCCTCGACGAGTTTTGCATTGGGGAAGCGGATCGATTCCCGCAGGTAGGCATCATTGACCATAACAGTCAACGGTTTGCCGTCCTGCAGTACCGTCTGTTTTTTGCCATAGAGCCCCTTGAAGGTCGGGCCGACAGCGCGACTGCCATCGAGGGAGTGGCAGGCGAGGCACCCCTTCTCTTTCGCCAGCTTTGCGCCGTCATGTTTAGTCGGTTGACCTTCTTCCGGCTGCACCAGCCAGGCAATGAATTCCGCTTCAGGCAGGGCTTCCACTGTGGTGATCATGGCCGAGTGCCCCTTGCCGCAGTACTGGGAACAGAAGAGATCGTAGGAGCCGGCCTTGTCGGCCACGAACCAGGCGTGGTTCTTCATCCCCGGAACCACATCCCGCTTGACCCGGAAAGCGGGGAGAAAGAAGCCGTGGAGGATGTCACTTGATACCAGATCCACCACCACCGGTTTCCCCACCGGCACGACCAGCTTCGGGCTGGTGCGGCCGTTGGCATAGGTAAAGTTCCACGACCACATCCGCGCCGTGGCAGTCACCGGCAGGGCATTCTTCGGGACCTCGCGCAAGGTCAGGTAACCGGCCCAGCCGTACCAGAACATCGCCATCACCAGGATGCTCGGCAGAACGATCCAGATGGTCTCCAGCCAGATATTGTCCGCCACCTGCGATGTCGGCTCCGGGGCCCGGGAGCGGCGATAGCGGAACGCGAACCAGAGCACCGTCGCGGTGATGCCGCCGAGCAGCAGGATGCAGGCCCCGAAGATAAACTTGAAGACCGGATCGACCGCGTCGGTTGTGGTAAGGAGCGCAGGGTTCACTTTGATTCCTGTTTCGCACCCGTCTTCAGGCCATCTTTCGCCGCGCCTCAATCGCAAAATCCTCGCCGTAGCGCTGCTACGTCTGCGGTTTTACTCAATCGTTACGACAAAATCTGATCTAAATCCGGGCACGATTGTATCTACTTGTATCTACCGGTACAGCACATCGAAAAAAGTAAAACCAATGAAGATAGCCAGGGTTAAGAGCGCCACGAACAGCAGCCAGCGGAGCAGCTTCCCCTCGTACTTCATATGCATGAAAAAGGCGATCACCAGCCCGCTCTTCAGTGAAGCGATGGCCAGCGCCCCCCAGACCCGGTTCACCCCCATGTCGAGCCGGGAGACCCAGATCGTCAATCCGGTCAGCGCCAGCAGGGCCAGCCAGACTGTGGTCAGCTTGGCGTAGCTGATTATGTGGGGAGATTGGGCGTCGGTTGGTTGGGGCATATGATTACCTTTGCTTATCGCTAGTTATTCCTATCGTCATACCTCGATTGATTTTTTGAATAATTCTCAATTTTGCCATATATCCACATGCCGAATATGCTGTATATTCCAGCGACTAAGCAAATGCGTAATATCGGTTTTACTATCTGAACCTTTTGAAGGTTTTCGAAAACAAACACAGCAAAAAAACAAAGAAAAATACCAATCAATCCTAAGACTAATCCAAATTTAAATGAATATTTGAGCCACTTTTCAGTTTTAGGAGTTAACATTTTGCGCCTTCCTATTCGCTAGTCCCAGATTACAGAAACAAATAATACAGCGGAAAAATAAAAATCCAGATCAAATCCACCAGGTGCCAGTAGAGCGCGCCGTTTTCAGCATCATCTACCCGTTTCATCCCCTAAAAACTCCAGAAACGTCCCCGGATCGACAATCCTAATCCCTTGGAAAACCCGCAGATCAAGCAGATGATGGTCTCCGGAGATTATGTAATCGGCCTTGCCTTCAACCGCGCAGGCAAGATACTTGTTATCCGACGGATCATCGGCAATGGCAGTCACGACGAGCGTTCCCGGCGTCATGATGGCTACCGTGGCCAGCCGGTCGATAAATAGGGTCAGCTCTTCAGGAGAAAGGGAGAGGCGCTTGGCAATCTTGGGATAGTTGAGAACGCGAAGGATTTCAGCGCGGATTTCATCCGATATAAGCAGCGTAAGCCGCTCTTCGCGGACCAGGCGCATGATCCGGTCCGGGTTCGAACCCGGTTTCAGCAGGGCGCTGACAAACTGGTTGGCGTCGAGGACAACCCGTATCATCGGCTAGAGCCTGACAGCCTGAGACGCCTCGGCAAGATCCCGGTCGATGTCAGCGGCGCTGCCTGCCGGGATTCCGCTCTGCACCTGGTCATAGAGCCGAAAGAACTCATCCCGCTCCTTTTTCATGCTCAGATACTTTTCAATGGAGATGATTGCGACCAGCGGTTTTCCGGCACGTTCGACAATGTATTCGTCAGACGTAATGGAAACCTCATTCATGACCTGTCCCAGGTTTTGACGGACCTTTATGGCGGAAACTGTTTTAAGCATGAGTGCACCTCGTAAACGTTATGACTGCTATGACCATTATGGTCGATATGGTAATTTTGTCAAGGTGGTTGATTTCTCGCGCAAGCTTGAGATCTTAAAAAGACAGTAACTCACGCGACGACGCAACGGCGCGACGAAAGGCTTATACTCGCTGGAGCGCGTATGCGGTCGTTTTTTTATTTCCGAGGTCTTCCCGGATAGAATCGAAAAATTCGTCATTTTCCGCCACGAACTCCCCGAGGCCCGAGCGAAGTTCATACAAGCCCCGTTCGACGGAATCGATAAATTCTTTCTGCTCGTCAGCGTTACAAGCATAAAGGCGGAGAGAATCCATGTGAATTTCCTTTTCAGTGCGTCTCAGTAACCAGAATCAGAGAATCAAATAATACAGCGGAAAAATAAAGATCCAGATCAGATCCACCAGGTGCCAGTAGAGGGCACCGTTCTCCAGCCAGGAGTAGTTAGCGCTGTCGATCTTCCCCTGCTGCACCCGCACCGCCACAAAGCCCAGCAGCGTCCCGCCGATGAGCACGTGCAGACCGTGGAGGCCGGTGGTGAGGTAGTAGAGGCTGAAGAAGACCGATTCGCCCGGCGGGCCGGCCATGAGCCGCTTCGAGCCGGGGTAGATGTCGTGGCCGAACTTGGCGCTCCACTCCACGTACTTGATCCCCATAAAAATCATGGCGCAGCCGATGGTGCCGAGCAGCAGCCTGACACTGACGGTCTTTTGGTCGCGCTGGATTGCGGTGACGGCCATGGCGGCCAGCAGGCTGCTGGTGAGCAGGACGATCGTGTTGACCGCGCCGAAAACGACATTCAGTTCCTTACCGCCGACTGCGAACTCATGCGGGTAGCGGGCCAGGTATACCGCATATAGCAGGAACAGCCCGCCGAACAGGATCAGTTCTGTGAAAAGGAACAGCCACATGCCGAGGGTTGCTCCGGCTTTGTCCCTGTGCAGCGGCTCACTCATGGGATTCCCGTCCCTTTAAAATCATACGGCCCGTGGGTCACGACCGGCTCTTCCTCGAAGTTCTCCGTCGGCGGCGGGGTGGCAATGCTCCACTCCAGAGTCGCGCCCCCCCAGGGATTGCCCGTGAACGGCTCACCCCACAGCAGGCCGCGGAAGAGGTTCACCAGCAGCAGCACCAGGCCAATGGCCAGGAGCCAACTGCCGACAGTAGAGGCGAGATTGAGCGGGGCGAACTCGGGGAGGTAGTCGTAGTAGCGACGCGGCATCCCCTTCATCCCCAGGACCATCATGCAGAAGTAGGTGATGTTGAAGCCGGTGAACAGCAGCCCCCAGGCGAGCAGGGCCGGTTTCTCGGCGTAACGGCGGCCGTAGAATTTGGGGAGCCAGTAGTGCATGGCCCCGAAAAAGGCGAAGCCGGAGCCGCCGAAGATGACATAGTGGAAGTGGCCGACCACGAACTGGGTGTCGTGGACATGGATATCAGTGGCTGCGGCACCGAGGATCAGCCCGGTGAGGCCACCGATGGAGAAGAGGAGTAGGAAGCTGAGGGCAAAGAGCATCGGCGCTTCGAGGGAGATGGAGCCCTTGTAGAGGGTGGCGACCCAGTTGAAGACCTTGATGGCCGACGGGATGGCAACGACAAAGGTGAGGAAGGAGAAGACCAGGATGGCGGTGTCGCTCATGCCGCTGGTGAACATGTGGTGACCCCAGACCAGCGAGCCGGCCGCGGCAATGGCGACACTGGAAAAGGCGATCATCTTGTAGCCGAAGACCGGCTTGCGGGAGAAGACCGGAATGATCTCCGAGATCACCCCCATGGCCGGCAGGATCATGATGTAGACCGCCGGGTGGGAGTAGATCCAGAACAGGTGCTGGTACATGAGCGGATCGCCGCCCCGGGCGGAATCGAAGAGACCGGTGCCGAGCATTCTTTCGGCAATGACCAGTGCGAGGGTAATGCCGAGGATCGGCGTTGCCAGGATCTGCACCCAGGCGGTGGCGTAGAGCGACCAGACGAAGAGCGGCAGCCGGGTCCAGCCCATCCCCTCGGCCCGGAGGCGGTGGATGGTGGTGACGAAGTTGAGGCCGGTGAGGATGGAGGAGAAGCCGATGATGAAAACGCCGAAGACCGCCAGAGAGACGTTGGTGCCGGTACGGGCGCTGAACGGGACATAAAAGGTCCAGCCGGTGTCAGGTGGCCCGCCACCGGTGAACAGGGCGGTGATGATGATCCCTGCGCCGAGCATGTAGAGCCACCAGGAGAAGAGGTTGAGCCGCGGGAAGGCGACATCGCGGGCGCCGATCTGGATCGGCATGACCAGGTTGCCAAAGGCGCCGGGAAAGCCGGGGATGATGAAGAGAAAGACCATGATGACGCCATGGACGGTGAAGAGGGCGTTGTAGCTCTGTGCCCCCATGATGGTCCGGCCCGGCGCCATCAGCTCGATCCGGAGCAGCAGCCCGAGAACGACGGCGATCAGGAAAAAACCAAGGACCGAGTAAAAATAGAGCAGGCCGATCCGCTTGTGGTCTGTGGAGAAGATCCAGGCGGTGATACCGGTTTTGCCGGTGTCGTTCCAGAAACTGCTTGGGGTTGGCTGTTGTGGCATCATGGTTTATCCCCGGGAGGTGAACGCCGCTTTTTGCCGGTCAGGATCAGAAATGCAAGGAACGCTCCCGCAGCGAGGATCACGGTTGTAGCGCTGACCCGCAGCAGGTTGAACACATAGGTCTTACCCGCAGGATCGTAGGTGAAGCAGAAGTCCATCACCTTGCGGATGGAGGCGCCGCTGACTCCGCTGCGGGCTTCGGTTATGGCCAGGGCCAGATCCTTGGGGAGGACGGTCAGGCCGTACAGATAACGGATGATGGTGCCGTTTTTATCCACCATGATGCTGACCACCGGGTGGGTAAAATCCTCGCCCTGACGCTGGAAAAAATATCCGGCGCTGTCGGTCAGACGATGGATGGCAGCATTGTCACCGGTCAGGAACCGCCACCCCTCTTCAGGGAAAGGCTTCCGGAAGGCGTCCAGGTAGATACGCTTGCTTCTTGCGGCGAGTTCCGGGGTCTCCCGCTCATCGAAACTGATGGAAAGCACCCGGTAATCCACTGCCGGTTTCTGCTCCAGTTTCTGCAGTGCAGAAGCCATACGTGTCTGCAGAACGCTGCAGACGTTGGCACATCTGTAATAGACGGGAAGGATGATGGTCGGACCGGTGATCAGTCCGGCAAGCGTGACCGTTTTACCGGTTTCGTCACGAAAGGTGGTATCCAGGGGAATTTTTGCTCCGAGGTGCTCATCGATCCCTCCCGGCGGAAGCTGTGCCTGCCCGCCATCGGCGGTATGGGCAGGGAGCATTCCCGGCATCAGGAGCAGCGCCATGAAAAGCAGTATGGAAGCACGTAGAGAAGTTCGCACAGGATTCCGTTCAATGCCGGCAATTTCGGTAGCAGGCAGCTGCCGTCATTCGCGCTGACGAGCTGTTTCTGTAATTCTAGGTTCATTACGCTACAGCCGATGAACTCACCCTTCGGGTTCAGACAGCATCGGCTGTTTACGCTCCATTTCACCAAGAATTACGACGAAACAGCTCTAATGCGCTCTGTACGGCAGCTGCCGGCTACCGTCTAATCACGATCAAAGGTCTTTCTGAACAGGTGCAGCAGCAGGGCAGCCAGGAGCGCGGCTGCAACAGCAGCGGCCCCGAACAGCCGGCGTTTGCGCAGCTGCTCATCTATGCCGTTCAGGAGATCGTCGAGTTTCTTCAGTTCAGCCCGTATCCGCGCGGATTCCGCAACAACCTTGTCGGTGTCAACGGTATGAAAAAGCGAGTGGAAGCTGTTGCGCACAGCGAACAGCCCCTTTTCCAGACGGTCGGTGTCTATCCCCTGTTGCTTGAAGCCAGCAGTCCGGGTCTCAATCGTCATGATCATCTTTTCCGTTTCACTCATCGCCGCCTTGATCTTCTCCGCCTGGGCAAAACTGTGGCACCGGCTGCACGATTTTTCGTTGATCAGATCAAGCGTTGCCTTGAAGACCTTGTGGTTGCCGTGGCAGGTCACGCAGGTCGGCCCGCCTCTGCCGAGCGCTTTGCCGTGATGGCTCGATAGATAGTCCTTGAGCACTCCGACATGGCAGCGGCCGCAGAACGCCGGGATATCCTTCTCTTTCGGTGCGCCGAGAAAACCGCGGGCCGGGCTCATGGCATTGGCAGCATCCTTCGGATCGCCGCCATGGCAGGAGTTGCAGGCAATACCGTTTTCCTGATGGATACTCCCCTGCCAGAGTTTGACCGGTTCAGCGTACTTGCCCGGCAGCGTGCCGTGACACTGGATGCAGACGATCTCGTCTGTTCCGGTTGCCGCTGAAAGCCCCGGACAGGCCAGTATGACCAGCAGAACCAGGAAGATGGTTATCATAAGTCGGCAGGCTGTCATTATCCCTGGGATCCGCTGTCTCATGAGTAGTGCCCCCAGATGGAAAGGCCGATCCAGAGAAGGATCCCGCCTATGGCAGCTGCCATGAACAGCGGTCGTTTCAGCGGATGCCGTTCGTCACCCCGGTCGATGAAGGGGAGCAGTGCCAGGAAGGTCATGGCCGCGCCCTGCACGGACAGACCGATGAATTCATTGGGGAATATCTTCAGGGTCTGATAGTTGGCCAGAAAGTACCACTCAGGCTTGATGTGGGCCGGGGTCAGGAAAGGATTGGCCGCGACAAATGACTCTCTGGTGAAGAAGAGATACGGGTCGAAAAAGACTACGGACAGGAAAAATGCCAGATACAAGGCAATGGAGATGGCATCCTGCAGCGCATAGTTTGGAAAGAACGGGATGCCGCCCGGATGGTCTTCATAGCGATAAGCATCGCCTTGCCACTTGCTGTCGCCCTCCTTGGCACCAAAGGGTGGCGTCGAAACGCCGGTGCGCTTGAGGAAAAAGAGATGGGCGCCGATCAGACCGGCAATGGCAAGCGGCAGGACGGTCACATGCAGGGCAAAGAAGCGCCCCAGGGTCGGCGGGCCGACAAGCTTGGCGCCGCGGAGGAACTCCACCAGAAACTGACCGACGACCGGGATGGAGCTGACGCTGTTGGTTGCCACGGTTGTCGCCCAGAAAGAGAGCTGACTCCAGGGGAGCAGGTAGCCGGTCAAGGAAATACCCATGATCAGATTGAAAAGGATGAACCCGGAGAGCCAGTTCAGCTCCCGCGGCCTCTTGTAGCTCCCCATGAACAGCACTGACAGCATATGAAAGAGGAGGATTAGCACCATCATGTTGGAGCCGACGGCATGGCACATCCGGATCAGCCAGCCGAACGGGACATCGTTCATGATAAAGGTGACACTTTTGAACGCCTTGTCAGCTTCCGGCACGTAATAGATCAGCAGCAGGATCCCGGTCGCCACCTGCATCCCGAATATGAAAAGCAGGATGCTCCCCATAGAGTACCAGGCATTGATGTTAGCCGGCAGGAGATAACCGGTCAGCTCCTTTGCCACGATCCCGCGGACACCGATGCGGCAGTCGATCCAGTCTGTAAGTCGTTTGATCAGTCCCATGCAACCTCCGCTTCAGCCTACGGTTATGACGCCATTGGCGACGACAAAAGGGAGTTTGGCCAGCGGCTTGGGAGGAGGTCCGGAGATGACAACACCTTCGGAACTGAAACGACCGGCATGACATGGACAGAGAAAATCCTGCTTTTCCTTTTCCCATTGGACAATGCAGCCGAGATGGGTACATACAGCGGAGAGCGCGACCAGATCGCCTCCCTGCTTGCGAACCAGAACTGCAGTCGATCCGGCATATTCGAAGAATCTGGCCCCGCCGGCAGGGACTTCCTGCTCGGGGATAACGACCTTTCCGGCCGCATGCTCCTTCTGCAGCGGCGCCAGATAGCGATAAACAGGATAGCCCACAACAACTGCAGCCGAAGCGGTGATCCCGCCAAGGCAGATGCCGAGAAACTTTCTTCTCTCCTCGTTCACCATAGATGCTCCTTCATCGCGCCTGTCGGTATGATCTGTCAAAGATGGATTATACGAGTGTATTCTGTTTCTATTTTCAGCGGCTGATGCAGCTCTTCGAGTCCCAATTAATGCTTCTCACAGCGTAACAGCTCTCATTGTTTTGTCAATCCGGCAGCAAAAGAGCCGGTCAGAAATTCTGACCGGCTCTTTTAGATCTAATCCTATAACCTGCTTGTTTTTCAGCTTTCTTCAGGGAAAAGCTCGTTGAAGATCTCCTGCACCGTAGTCATCCTGTCAGCTTTCCAGGCATTTGTCCCGCAGAACACCAGACCGGTCTCGATATCCCCGCGCTGGGCACGATCGAGGGAAGTGACTATACAGAACCGCTCTCCGGACTCCTTGTACGAGCACTTCTTGAGGCAGGCCAATCGACACGGTGTCTTGTGGTCAAGATCATACTTGCGGAGGTTATCGACGTTTTTCAGTATCGCCCTGCCCGGAAGCCCCGCAGGACTCATCAGCAGACCGATATCCTCTTTGCAGCAGTCGATATATGCCTGTTTGAACTCTTCGGCAGCATCACACTCAAGAGTCGGAACGAAACGGCTTGCCATCTGGACCCCGTCAGCCCCCTGATCAAGGGCAGATAGAAGATCGTCTCTGTCCCATACACCACCTGCAGCTATTACCGGGATATTCGCATCCGGAAATTCAGCTGCAAGATACGCCTTGATCTCCCTGACTGTCCCGTACTGGTCGTACTGACCGATACCGATAAGCTCCATCTTTTCGCCAAGATGCCCGCCGGCCGTATCCGGGTCTTCCACGACGATTGCATCGGGGAGACGGTTAAACCCCTTGCTCCACTTCCGGACAATAAGCTGCGCAGCGCGAAACGACGAGACGATCGGGACAAGCGCGACATCCGGTGCATGTGCAGTAAGACTGGGCAGGGTAAGCGGAAGCCCTGCTCCGCAGATGATCACTTTTGCACCGCCATCGATGGCTGCGGCAACAAGCTGCTCGTAATCGGCAAGAGCGACCATCACGTTTACGCCGATAATCCCGTCGGGAGCGATTTCATAGGCTTTTTTCAACTCCGCCTTAAACGCCTCCGGCTCAGCCTGGAAATAATTCCGACCATTGTACAGACCGCTGTTGAGGGCTATCCCGGCAGCAGCCACAATGCCTACGCCGCCGCATTTAGCCACATGGCCGGCAAGTGACCCTCCGGAAATGCGGACACCCATCCCGCCCTGAATAAGGGGATATCTGACGGTGTACTTGCCTATTTTTAAAGGTTTGATCATAAAACCCCCAGCAGGTGGATGACAACTTTACCCGTACATCATACCAGAGGGCGTCGGGACCTTTTGTAATAGAAATGTAAAAAGGGGCACCATGTCGGCAGCCCCTTTTGTTATTCTGAATACGACACGCGGAGCATAACCGCACTGCAGCATCAAGTACCTTGGAACAGCTAAAACAAACCCCCCTCAGGCCCCCCTTATCAGGCGGGAAGCCTTGAAGTCTCCCCTGTCAAGGGGAGATTTAGAGGGGTTTGTTGCGAAAGAATAAGAGTTACAAGGTACTAGTAAGTCTGTCTTGCGATCAGCTGATCTTTTATAGATTCATATATATCCCCCGGGATGATCCTCCGGATGACAAGTTGCTCCAGCGTAAAGTAGGGTCTGCCGGCAACAATCCTCTCCGAATATTCGACACCTACCCCTTTAAGAGCCTTCAGCTGCTTGAGAGATGCTGAATTGATGTCTATCAATCCGCCTTTTTCAGGTTTCACCTCTGTTGCAGCAGCGTTCGGTTCCTGTTCAGCGGCCGCAGCTCTTAACATCGGGGAAAGCACTCTCTTCTCTGCAGCAATAGCAGTCGAGGCTGCCAGGATACACACACATAACAGTATAAAGAGTCTCTTCATCACATATCTCCCCTGGAGAAACTGTTCCATTAGCAGGTATTTATCAAGGAGCGCGGATGTTGTCAAGCCTGTTAATGTTTTAATCTGATTTTTCATTAATTAATCGGGAGAGAACTTATAGGCATGAACCAGCCGCCAGTTCATGATGTTGCGAAAACTTATGACGACTTCATAGCGGAACTGGATCACGTCCCCCGGACGGGCTATCTCCAGCTGATCATACTCTTTCGAAGCGACCAGTTCGAGCATCGGCAGAATGTCGTTGTTGATTATCATGATATTGAACGTGCTGCCGGACTTGCAGCCGATCTCTTTAAACGTTTTCTGCAGCGACTGATTGGCCTTGGTAGCAGCCTTGTCGAAATAATCGGGCTCTTTCTCGCACCAGAGCTGGACAGTCTCGGGGATCCGGCGACAACGTTCGTCCATTTCCAGACGCATTCTTTTCATCTCCGGCCTGGGGCAGAGCCCGCTGCAGCTGAAGCGCATCACCGATCTGGTCTCGACCACTTCAGCGTTTGTCGTCAGCATGATCTCGCTCAGGTTGTCCGTACACATGGCGAAATGCGGTGTGTAGACGGTAGCAAAACTCAAGCCGCGGAGCAGGTTTCTGGCAGTCCTGCGGGTAACGTCCAGTTCCGCTGCCTTGATAAAGTAGATGGAGACGATCAGGTTACGCATAGTTTGTACCTCACGAGTAACTGGCAGATGAGCCTACCTTTGAATCTAGGCAGCGTCAGTTACACCGCTACCTGTAGAGGGATGACTCGTTTCCGAACTCCTGCCATCTGCATCCATCGGATTTAAGCGAACCCCAACCCACATTATAACGGCAGTTAATTAGTGTCAACTTGCAATTGGAGACGTCTCAGGCGGTACTGCCGCTCCAGCCGCGGGCTCCGAAATGTTAAAAGTAATTGGGTTGACTGCTCCCCTGCCTGCTGATAAAAGACACCCTTCACTGTTATGAAAATGGAGAGATTCAGAGATGGGAGATACAGCTTGTTTACGAAAAATTTCAGCAGACGGACGTTCCTGCAGACGGCACTAGCCGGTGCACTGGCCCTGGGCACGGGCGGACAGGCTTTTGCGAAGGTACTGCTCGCCGAAAAAGGATCACTTTCACTCTTCAACACCCACACCGAAGAACGACTCTCAGTAACCTTCCGGAGAGCTGACGGAACCTACGACATTGATGCCCTCAATGCCGTAAACTGGATCATGCGCTGCCACTTCACCAACCAGCAGACCGTCATGGACGTCAGAACAATCGAATTCCTCAACCTGCTCGATAACCGCCTGGGGGGAGGCAACGAGATCCAGATCATCTCCGGTTTCCGCTCCCCGTCCTACAACTCGCGCCTGTCCGGCAGCGGCCACCATGTCGCCAGACACAGCCTTCACCTCGTCGGCAAGGCGATTGATATTGCCATTCCAGGCACCGACCTGCATACTGTCAGGCGAACCGCTGTTGCACTGCAGATGGGCGGTGTCGGCTACTATCCCGGTGCCGGCTTTGTGCATATCGATTCGGGAAAATTCAGAACCTGGTAAACATCATGCCCCTTTGCCGGCTATTCCTTGTGCTCCTGCTCCTTACGACCATGTCACCGCTGCCGGCACAGGGAGAGACCCGGAAAAAGATCTACAACCTCTGCACCATCCCCCATCCGTCCGATGCGGCCATCCCCTGGGACTGCCGGAAGATCGGCAAGGGAGAAAACGCGGAGACCCTTTTTGGCGATCTCTGGCTGGATCTGCTCCGCTTCAACCGGATCGATCGCCGCCACCTGGTTCCCGGCGTCTCTATCAAGGTCCCCCGGAATCCGATAGCTATCGCCGCTTTCTCCCCGCTTCCCGCCAGCTACCCCGAAGCTGCCGAGGACGAGAAATTCATCCTGGTGGACCTGTCCGAACAGTTCCTTGCCGCCTACGAACATGGTACGAGAGTCTTATCTTACCCCATCGCCTCGGGTGACCGGAAGAACCGGACCCCGGTCGGAGATTTCCGCGTTTCCGCCTTCAACCGCCGGCATGAGTCGTCACTCTACCAGATAGAGAAGAGCTCGCGGCCGTACCCGATGCACTACGCTCTCCGCTTTTTTATCAACGAAAGCGACGTCGCTTTCTGGCTCCATGGCCGCGACCTGCCCGGCTTTCCAGCGTCTCATGGTTGCGTCGGCCTTTACGATGAGGAGATGCAGCGAAAATACTACGGCTTTTCCAGGGGGGGACAGCTCCAGGACTCACGCACCCTCTACGAATGGGCTATCGGCTCCAGGAAAGACAGCGGCGGGTTCAACCTCCTGAAGAACGGCCCCAGGGTGCGGGTCATCGGTAAATCGCCGCTTCAGGATCGCGCCTCCGGACAATAGCAGTCAAAAACTGCAATGATCTGAACAGGTGGATAAAACAAAAACGGACCAGGCAGAAAGCCTGGTCCGTTTTTGTTTTTTGGAGGCGACGAGCGGATTTGAACCGCTGAATAAAGCTTTTGCAGAGCTTTGCCTTACCACTTGGCGACGTCGCCGAAACTGTCGGCAATAAACGAACTGTTTTTATACCTTTTTTAACAAACGGTGTCAACGAAGAAAACCGCCATCAAAGGCCCAGTGATGCCCGTGCCCTCTCGGCACCTGCTTCTATTGCGCTGCTGTTGGCAGGGATAAATGTGTGATTCCGCTCAGGCAGGGCTTTCTTCAGTGCCTCATGGAGCGAAGCGAGTGCCAGGGCACCGCTGACTGCCGCATACGCGCCGCAGGCCACCATATTGACCATGCGGAGGTCGCCGAGGTCGATGGCGATCTGGTTCATCGGTATCCGGACCAGAGTGACCTCCGGCAGGGCAGACCCGTCAGCCTCCACCAGACTGGAATTAACGATACAGAAGCCGCCCGGCTTGACCTTGGCGGCATATTTGTCAAAGGACAACTGGTTGAGTATGACAGCGATCGAGGGGCGCCCCACGACCGGAGAGCCGGTATTGCCATCGGCGATGACGAGGGTGCACATGGCAGCACCGCCGCGCTTCTCCACGCCGTAGGCCGGGAAAAAGGAGACATTCATCCCTTCGTAGATGGCTGCATAGGAAAGCAGGTTGCCGGCCAGAAGAACCCCCTGGCCGCCGTATCCTGCAATAAAAACGTCATGGCGCATCGTTGCTGCTCCTCGAAAAAATTATTTCTGACTCCGTGACGGTGAGAGCCGTCTCTCACTACAACGACTTGCTTTTGCAAACCCCTCTAAATCTCCCCTTGTCAGGGGAGACTTCAAGGCTTCCCCCCTGACAAGGGGGGACTGAGGGGGGTTGGTTTTAGATGGTACAGCGTA
>VFJK01000166.1 GCA_009886125.1 Geobacter sp.
CCGGCATCAAACGTATAACCGCTGTCGTAGCTAAAGCTTCTGGCAAGGCCGCCGGCTGAAGATTCCTTTTCGATCAGGGTGACATCAGCCCCGCTTTTGCACAGTTCGTAGGCAAGAGTAAGCCCGGCTATCCCCGCTCCGGCTATGACATATTTATGTTTACGCACCGTGCTTCACCATCCCGGCGGCTACCCTTTTTTTCGTATATCCCAGCCAGTTCCAGATAACCTGCAGCTGGAAAGAGTGCATGAAATTGTACTCGGTAAAACAGGAAGCGATGCAGGAGTTACATTCCGGCTTACCGATATTGTCAAAAGCGTCCTTGAAGCCGACAGAGAGAAAGTTTTTTGCCGGAACAACCCCGACCGTCCCGGAACAGGGGTAGACCGAACCATCGGTATCGACATTGCAGTAGAGGCTGCCGGCCCAGCAGGTAAGCCCTTTTCTTTCCGGCGACACGTATGTGCTGTAATCTTCCCATTTCAACAACCTATTAAGATACTGATAGCTTGAGACAATCGGCCACCCTTCCCGCTTTCGTTTGAGCAGAAGTCTGATTGCCTGGCGATACGCCTCGTTGTCGGAAACAAAGGTATGTTCGTTTTCCGAAGCAAGACTCTTTGTGTGATGAGGCAGTTGAAAGGTACAGGAAAACCCGAGCTCTCTGGCTTTTTCAAGGATAAAATCAATATGGCCTATATTTCTATTCGTCAGGACCGTTATGGTAAAGACATTATGTGTCCGGCAGGCGACCCGCAGAGCCTCCAGGACTTTTTCACAGCTCCCCGGTTCCCGATTTTCGTCATGAACCTCCCGTGGCCCGTCGAAACTGATGACGACGACATCCACAGGGTCAAGCAGCGCTATCTTCTCCGGCAGCAGATAGCCGTTGGTATCGATGCTGACAAAGAATCCGCACGTATTCTTTGCATAATCGATCAGTTCGCCGATATCGTCACGGATTAGCGGTTCTCCCCCCCAGAGTGCAACCCGCTGGGTGCCGAGACGCTTCAACTCATCAAAAAGTCGAATGATCTCCTCAGTCGTCATCTCCCGTTGCTGCCGATTCGGGATATTGCAGTAACTGCAACGCGCCGGACACCTGTTGGTAACGGATATCATGACATTGAGCGGCATCTTTGCCCCGGTCAGGTTGGCATTCAGCGAGGCGAAGCCCATGTTCAGCAGATTTTTTATCTTCATCCGTGAATCCCCAGACCATTACTTAAAATTTTCACCAAGGTCAAACAACACCCACTTACCGTCACTATGAACCACTTTAACACTCAAATCAGTCGACAACGAAGAGAAAAAAGGATGTAAAGATGGGTGGTCCAGACAGATTGCAAAGCTGCTGCCAAAGCGCTTCCTCACAATTTCAGCAGAATTGGCCGGGGCATCAAGCAGCGTCCGGTACCAGAGGTCGTACAGTTTCGGATCACGTTTATAGAGAAGGGTCGGATCAAGCGCAACCATATAATTTCTGCCCGGCAGATTAAGCAGCAACCCCCCCGTATACTCCCAACCGCAAGTAAATACATTCGCGCCGACAGGTATCAATGCAGCGGTCTTTTCTATCAGAGAAGGACTCATCTGCCAGGAACGCTCGTTCTGTCTGAAGATATAATCAAGCAGATAGCCGCTGCCAATAATTGTGAATAGGAGTGAAAATGCTCCGGCAGCAATAATAACATATGGTTTGCGATACTTTTCTGCAGCCAGAGCCAAAGTCAGCAGGGCAAAAGGAACAAAATACTCGAGGAATCTGTTTGTTCTCGCGGTAAGAATTGCAAACAGGATCGTTGCCAGGGCAACAGCCGGGTAGTGAAGGTCCGCTTTTCGATCCCTCCAGGCAAGATAAGCCCCTGCTAAAGCAAAGACCATTGCCGGAAGAAGGGTTCTGAACCAGCTGGCTATATCAAAACGTTCGAATTCTCCCCCCATATTAAACTCTAAATGATTCCCCCAGGCGTTGCGGAAGAGCACATCCACCATATGAATCCGGTTCATCTCCAATAGATTGAGAGAGTTCGGGTGAAGAACTACTCCGGCAACAAGTCCGGCAACAACAAGCAGGAGCAGTTTTCCGTTAAAGAGACCTTTAGAGAGTAAACGCCCCCATTCAGCAGCGACGATGAGAAGCAGCGGGATCTGCCAAAAAGCAACATAAAAAAGCGGATATAGCAGTGCAACCAGAAAGAGAATTTCCCTTTTCTGCCGGCAGTAGGCCCAGAGAAAGAGAATGGCAAAAGCAATGGAAAAGAGCTGAGGACGAACCTGAAGAAAACGATAAAGGAAAATCGTCGTGCCCAGCGGAATAAGCGCCCAGAGACCGGCCATTTTTACCCGTTCAGAACGGAGAACAATAAAGATCGCAATAATTATTGATGAACCGCCGATTGCACCGACAATTCTTGAGGCTGCATTGAACCCTAGACTGGTAAACGGGACAAAGAGCAGATGGAAGAAAAACTCCTTGTCCGCATAATGGTCAAACTGCCAGCTGAATCGTGTCCAGGGGAAACTGTGCAGAATTCCGTGCTCACGTATCAATCTGGCCACAGAAAAATGATAGGCGGTATCATCGTCGAGCGGATAGGGGATAGAGAATTGAATGGCCGCCACCAGCAGGATGCTCAAGACAATCCAGAGTGCCGGTTCCAGCGATCTGCGGAGAGTCGCGTTTACTGCAACCATCAAACGCTGCGGCGATTCATCTCTCAAAGCAAAACCACCTTTTTACCAGCCTTTCTGAACTTCACTGCTACCCACACAGCAGCTCCGCCCAGCAGTAAAGCGCCTGACACCAGCAGACCCTTCCAGAAGTTGGTATCAACATACGCTATCGTCACCGTATGCCCACCAGCAGGCACAACCACAGATACCTGTCCGTCTTCAGTTTCCGTCACTGGGAACTCTTTCCCGTCAAGATAGCCACGGAAAAAAGGGTTATAGAGAACATTCACCAGCAGAAGCCCTTCGTGTGCCCGGCTCGTGGCAATTTCCACCGAGTTTGTCCTGAAGCTGAATGGAGGGGCAGCTGTTTTCAGTGCATCAGCCCAGTATACAAAAGGCTTTCCAGCTGGATCATGCAGCACCTGCCGATAACGGTCACGGGAAACCAATGTAAGACCATCAGTACCGGTCAATGGGATCCGACTGTTTATGACGTACCATTTGACCCCCCATTTCCTGAAGTGGTCAAGCGGGATATCAGTGCTTACATTCAAGACGGTATTCGGGGCAATGTTATAGACGGAGCTGTTTTTAAGCCCCAAGGTCGCCTGCAGGTTTCTTTCAGACAGTAACCCTTCATACCCTCCGAAATGGTAAAGGCCCCAGAGCGTAGCAAAGTTGTATCCCAAAGCAGGCACCATGTATTCAGGAGCAGCCTTCTCCCCATCCCAGACCACATCCGGTCCGGCGCTGACTATCCTCCCTCCTGTCAGCATTTTTTGCAAAGGCTCTGAAAAGGGGGGGGTATCAAGATAGTCAGCCAGCATCCTTGAGGGCATAAACCCGTAAAGGAGTGCAAAATTAGCGAGATGAAGAAACAGGATTACCCCCGCACTCCAACAGAAAACCTGATGCCCTCTACCTTTTATCCGGCTAAAAAAAATATCGGCGCCCAATGTCGCCAGTGCCGCCAGAAAAAACCCGGTAAAAAACTGGAGTTTGAAAGGTATCCGGAGTTTGTTGAAAAACGGCAGGTAATAGAAAGCCTTTGTGAAGACGATATCCGCCGACCAAAGAAGTGACATGGTTGCCAGCAAGGCAAAAATGGCAATACGGAGATTGCGCACCTGAGTCAGAGCAAGCAGCACGAACAGGATTGAAAGATACCCTATGTGGGATATATAGTGAAGTTCACCAAAACGGTTAACATCAGCTTCCAGAAACGGCGTCACCAATCCATGTAACCACAGCTTCATATCATAAGCGTTCATTACATATTCATTCCAGCTTAAAGCAGTTTTTCTCGCTGCGGAGTCGCCTGACTCATGCAGCAGCTGCAGGATTTCCGGTAGCGCCAAGATGAGAAACAGCGCATAACCAGCAACGTAACGAACTGCAAAGAAAAACGGCGTACAAAGCTGTGAGTGTTCGTTCGTCCCCCGTTTTTTCTCCACAACATAAAGCGCCGCAACCAGCAGCACTTCAAAGGTGACGGTGTAGATAAACCACTGGGGATAGCCGACCAGAAAAGCCAGCAAACGGACGAAAGCAAGCGTCAAAAAGGAACGGGTGCTGAAGGTAGACTGCATCTGCCTGATTGAAAAAAACAAAATCCAGGGGATATAAGCAGCATAACTGACCACATGAATCCAGGAATTGCCGACAATCATGATAAAAGCGGAAAATGTCCAGGCAAGTGCACCGAAAACACAACTCATCTCTTCCAGGTCAAACTGCCGGGCAAAGCGGTAAAAACCGAGGGCGGCAATAACCAGATGGATTGCGGCAACAAACTCCATCATACCATAATAGTGCCCGAGAAAGAGCCTGCTGAGAAACATGGCGAGATAGTTGACTGGATAGAATGGGGCTGAAAGAAAACTTACCGGGGTGCCAAGATACTGGTGAAAGTTGAAAAAGGGGAGTTCACCGCCAAGCAAGGCATTCAGGTTATGCACAAAGTAGGGTAAAAAATAGACTCTGTTATCATCCTGCAAAAAATAATATGGGTGCCTCAGCTCAATAACCGCCAGCAACGCTATGGTCAGGAACACCAACAATAGCGGGAACTTCCAGGCGGATAACTTTTCGGCAAGCATGTGCATCATTACCTCTTGAAGTCGCTACAAGGTGCTACTCAATTTCAGACCGTCTGATTTTTCCGGTACAGTTCATTTACAAAAAGGACACAATTCAGCCACTTTAGATTGAGCGGGTAGTGGCACGTTTCTATCCGCTGAAGATCCGCTCTGTTCCTCAGCACACACTGTATCTCGACGGCTTTTACGAGATGACTATGGATCTGCCCTTTATCGAGGTCAAACCCTGTGCGTATCCTGAGATAACCGTGCATGAACATCTGGCAGAGTTTCAGCAAAAAGCTCCCTTCAGCCGGATAGCAGACGATGAGCAGCCCTCCCGGTTTCAGCACGCGCAGACTTTCTGCCACCACCCTGTCCAGATCGGCTACTGAAAAGTGCTCAAGCGTGGCCAGTAGTTGCACGGCATCAACTGCTCCGTCACGCAACGGCAACCGGAATGCGCTCGCCTGGAGGACCGGAATCTCCGAATGAAGCACCGAAAAATGCTCCAGCTTGAAGCGATCAAGATCAACACCGATGAACGCCCCTGCAGCCTTCTCTGCTTCAGTGATAAACGGATAGTGCTCACCGATGCCGAAGCCGATATCCACCGTAAGCAGCTTTTCACCCGACTCACTCCTTTTCCGTGCGGCATAACGGTGATAGTGGTTGTACATCCGGCTGACCAGTGAATCATCAGAGTAGGCAATTCGCTTCATCTCAAGGAACTTTTCACGCTCGGCAGGCGGCACTTCAGTGAATTGTTCAAGCTCCTTTGCAACAAAACAAGGGACTCCGTTGATACAATTAAAAACCGTTCCGCACGTATGGCACGCAAATTCCTGTTCCAGACTGTCAGCAGCAACACCTTCGCCGCAAACAGTACAGACAAGGATTTCCATCAGTTTTTGCACAGGTCGCGACACTTCATACTCCAGTTGATGTACTGCAAAATACCCAGCAGCACAAAGCCCCCTTCGACGTGCCCCTGTTGATGCTCCTGCCAGAAACGCTCTACCTCATCCCACTTCAGGATTGCCAGTGAGTTTCTGGCGGTTACCAGGTAGTCGCCAAACAAGCTGTTCATCGGTTGCGTCCGGAACCAGCGATCAACAGGCGGAAGAAAGCCGGCTTTGCGCCTTTTCAGAGCTGCTGGCGGTATCCTGCCGGTGAGGGCTGCTTTCATGATCCTCTTCCCTGAAAAAAGATTTTTCTTGGCACTGTCATCAAGATTAATGCAAAACTCCACCATCATTTTTGAAAGGAGGGGTACCCGCACCTCAAGCCCGTGAGCCATGCTCATCCTGTCTACCTTGGCCAGGATACCCGGCAGATGGAAGAACAGATCAGCATGCTGTCTTGCAGAAAGGTATGACCGGCCTGAAGGAATTTCATCCATGAAACCGGCATATTCGCCTAGCGGATCAAATGAAGCCGCCCCCCTTAGAAATTCCGGCGCATATAACCGCTGTTTCAGGCTGTTACCGAATATCCTTCTGAAAGAAGCATGATCACGCTTCGCGCCTTCACTGGCTGCGTCCAGAAACCGCTCCAGAACCATCCGCCGGCCGTAACGCTCATTGTCAGACGCAAGAAAACCTGCGCCCCGCCTGAGCATGGAACGGAGCGTGTCAGGAATCAACCGCGCAAATGGAGTCAGCTCACTTGCCAGATAGGTTCCGTAGCCGGCAAGAAGCTCATCAGCGCCATCACCGGCAAGAATTACCGTGGCATCTTTTCTGGCAAAAGCAGCGAGCTGATAAAGCGGAAATGATGAAGCATCTGCAAGCAATTCACCCATTGCAGCGAGAGTCGCCTGTATTGATGACTCACTCCATGCAAACTGGAGCAGATCCTGCCCTATCCCCAGATAAGCCGCATATTCAGCAGCATCAGCAGTTTCGTCAAATTTTTTCTCGGCAAAGCCGATGGTGTACGATTTAGGTCTTGCTCCTGTTGAAGAGGCTGCCAACGCCACTGCATAGGAATCAAGTCCTCCTGAAAGAAACACCCCCAGAGGAACATCAGCAACCAGCTGGTTTTTCACTGAACTAAAGAGAATCTCCCTGAAGCGCTCAACGGTATCACTGTTCCAGGGAGTGAGCTTTTCGCTGTAATGCGGCGTCCAGTAAGGGGTTACAGACATGCCAGCTGCGTCGATCCGCAGCAGTCTGCCCGGTTCAAGCTGCTTTACCCCTTCAAGACCGGTGCGGGGAGCAGGCAGATAATTGAAGGTAAAGTAGGTATCCAGATCCTCCTGATTTTGTTGCGGCAGCGGATTTATCTCGCTGAACAGCGCCGGCAGCTCAGAGGCAAAGTAAATCTCTCCACCAGTAACCTGATAAAACAGCGGCTTTACGCCGATATGGTCGCGAACAAGCCAAAGAAGCCGCTCTTCACGATCATACATGGCAAAGGCAAAGATCCCGTCCAGTCTTGACAGCGAAGCTTCGCCCCACTCCTGCCAGGCTGCCAGCAGCACCTCGGTATCGGAACAGGAGATAAAATTGTATCCCAACGCTTCCAACTGGCTACGGAGCTCTGCAAAGTTGTAGATCTCGCCGTTAAAGCTGACCACTAACCGCCGGTCAGCAGAATACATCGGTTGTTGACCGGCAGTGGAGAGATCGAGAACCGCAAGCCGTCTGTGGCCCAGAAATATCCCCGGTTCATTGTAGCGCCCCTCCCCGTCCGGGCCCCGATGACTTACCCTCTGCAACATCGATTTCATGACCGCTTCCGGCCAGACTCTGCTCCGCTCTGCGGGCGAGAATATGCCAACGACACCACACATTAGTGTAACTCCGCTCTCAATCGCTGCAGACGTCGCTGCCATAAACCGATACTGCCGGTCTTCCTGAGCGGATAGCCAAACCTGCCGGTAATGATCTTCACTTTTTTTGCGCTCCGCTCCGCTGCAACTCGGGAAGGATAACCTTCTCAAGAGTATGCAGCGATATTTTGTGACCATCTGACTTTTCATCGATAAAAACTCTGAATGACCCTGAACCGAGTCTCTCCAGCGTTTTTTTCACCCGTGCTTCATACTCGCGCACAGACGGCTCAAACGGCAAGCCCGTGAGGCTCCTGTCATGCTGATTCTCCCCGAAGCAGCAGTCATCACGGCGGTTCAGCACCTGAATCTGTTTTCTCCCTTTACCGTAGGATCCGAGCAGATACAGATCAAGATGCCCGGCAATGCGGTAAAATGAATCGACTCTCTGCTCAATATCATGACCATACCCCTCATGGCAGAGATAGAGTGGCAGACTGCCGGCAACCGGAATACTGAGTTTGATCCGCGGGTCAACAGCCGCATAAAGGGTGGTTGTCCACCCGCCACCGGAAAGCCCGGTCATGGAGAAATCCCGCAGCTCCGGATAGGTTTTCTGCAGATAGTTGATAGCGGCCAGCGTCGGTTCGAGAAAAAACTTGAGCGGACTGCCGCTGGTCTTCGCCTTGAAGAGCCGGTCATGTTCCCAGCGGCAATCCTCAGGGGTGACCTGCGGCATATATACCCCTAAAACAGCGAAACCCTCTGACAGGAAGGCGTTCAGGCTTCTCCGCATACCGATGTCCGGCTCTCCGGGCATATCGTCGTTAAAGGTGCAGCCGTCGGTATGTCCAAGATGGAGAATGACCACCCGGCTTTTTTTGTGTTTTCTCGGCAGAAAGAGGTGGGCAAGGCCCTTGACGCCCCCATCCATAGCAATACGCAGCGTATCAACCCGTTCCAGATTTTTCAGGTTATCCGGCTTCACTGTGCCGCGCTCGACCGCTACGGGGAGTTTTGCCAGCGGCATTCCGGCCTTTCCCCAGATGTAGCCGATTATCTCGGTCCGCTTTGCAGCCGCTTCCTCTTTACTGGTTATCTTTATGTCGCGATCGTAGACAAAGGAACCCTTCGGGGGAGAAAAACGTAACGAAGGCCTGTCAGCGGCATATGCCGTCACAGCCAGAAGGACCAGGACGCTGTAGCTTATGAATAAGTTTCTCACCCCTACGGCACCGTAAAATTTATGCTGCTGGTGATGGCGAGATTCTCCTTGGTCCGGTCCGTCACCCTGACCGGTTGCAGCGGCAGGGAGAGTTCTTCTGCATGGAAATTCCCGGCGCTGGCCACATGGCGCAGCGAGTACGGCGGTGCGGGAACCGGCTCGAAAGAGTCGAGACCACGACCGCTGAAGTTGTCGCTGCAGCTGAGACCGTCAGCCGTTATCGTCACCTTGCGGCAATAGGTGATCCCGGAGCTTTCTGCCCGGAAGATCATTTTCTCTTTCAGCCGGGAAATCAGCCGTCTGCCGAACAGGTAGCTCAGGACCCGCAGGGCGATATGCCGCAGCGGGGTCGATTCCGGCCAGCCATGAACCGTGACGACGCCACGTGATTCAATTGTGACAGCAGTGGTTTCCTGACCGAAGGCGGCACTGCTTTCCGGGTGCTGCCAGTGTGTCAGGGCGACCCGGCCGTCACGGCACCGGTAACGCCAGCCAAAATCTGCACAGACCAGCCCTCCGCTGCCGTAAATGTAGTATACGCCCCCTTTTCTGGCGGCCGTAAAGATCGACCTGATGCCGGGAGTATGCTGAACATGGACACCTGACTCGCAGAGATATTTCTGCACTCCGGCTTCACAGGGAAGCCTCTCTGAACGGGTAGTCATCCGGGAAAGCTGCTCGATGCCCCGGAAACAGGATTGATAGATATAGTGGCACAGGTAGCGGTCATCAGTGGCATTAAGGAAATGAGCCGGTTTTTCCAGATCACCGAACAGCACGGCAACAACCCGTGCAGCAAGGGGGTTACTCTCTGCCATCCTGATCAGGCCATAGGGGGCGATGTAGTCGGTATTCCGGGAGTTTGTCATCACCGGCGTCGTACCGGACACAGCAACCATCAGACTGATGTACTCCAGCGCTCTCTCCATGGCAGCGGCAGCACGGGGATCACCCGTCAGGTCATGATAAACAGCCAGAGCATCCAGCGTGACCGACAGGTAACCGGTGTCGGCACCGCCATACTCGGGAAACCACCCTTCCGATGACTGGGCATGAAAGAAGGCGTCTAATCGGGCTTCCAACAGCAGCGGATCAACCTGTATGGACGGAATGCGCGTCGCAAGGGACAGGGCTGCCAGCGCCACTGACTGCTGATTGAGCGCCTGACTCTCCCGGGTTGCCAGGAGCCAGTCAACCGCCTTCTGGATGGCTTTTGCGAGAGGCGGCTGCGGTTGCGAAAAGCCTCTTTTCTGCAGAATGAGTGTCACTGAAAAGAGCGAGAAGGCGGTCGGCGGGAACCCTTCCTCCCAGGGATAGTATTCGTTGAACGCACCGCCGGGGAGCTGCTGCGCAGCCCAGAACGCAAGAGTCGCATCGACCCAGAGGACAACCTTTTGTTCACGGTAGAGGAAATTATCCGGATGAGGATAGCGGTAGAGCGTCTCCAGGATCAGCGCCCCCTGCTGCAACACCATGGAAGCAAAATCACGCATCCGGTAGTGCCAGAAATCACGATCGAAACAGCCGTAGGTCGGCGAGTCCGGATCCCGGTCGAGCTGGGTCAGGATGCGCGGCACGCTCCGCAGCAGGAACTGTTCGAAACCGGCGCGGAATTCATTTGGATTCTGAGCACTATTCATCAAATCTCTTCTCGAAACGCCCGGCAAACCCTCTCAGAACAGATCTAAACGGGAGTGCGTAATAAATCCTCCGGCAGAGCCGGCGTAATCCTGAAGTTGCAGAAGAGAGGCCTGCTCCTTCCTCGAATGCCCATCGGTCAAGGGCAAGCAGCTTTGCCTCCGGGTTGTCTGGACGCACGGAGCAGACTCCGTCCCGGTAATACCCGAAACTGAGAGCAGCCACCGGTTCATACGCTGCCGGGATGGCAAAACGGGCAGCGACTTCCCGCTTCGGCGGCAGATGACAAAGCCAGCAGCTGCCGATGCCGCGATCATGGGCAACCAGCTGGAAGTAGGCGATAAATGCAGCTGCGCTCTGGATGGAATCCTGCCATTCACGGTTCTCCGTGCCGCTTTCATAGCAGACAAGCAGAACCTGGGCAGCGGTGCGAAACACCTCCGAGCCGCCGCAGCGGTAGAGCCAGTCAAGGTCTACAGGATCCTGGATCAGGATAGAGCGCCAGCCGCGCCGGTTGCAGGCGGACGGGGCATGGGCGGAGAGATTGACAATCTCGGACACAATATTAAAGGGAACACGTTCTTCAGTATAAGCTCGGGCAGATCGTCGTCCCCTTATGGCATCAGCCAGTTTCACATATCACCTCTTGAATACATGGTAAAGCAATATGAATGCAGCTGCCAGAGGAGATGCGAGCAACAGAAAAAAACGGGCTTTATTATAACGAAACAGAGAGTGAAGAATAATCCCTGCAGATTTAACAACGTAGCTGTACGGAGAAGTCATAAGTCTGGATGGTCTCAATCTGCCTGGATTAATACGAATCGGCACGGTTGCTACATCAATATCTGAGTTGCCGGCCTGAATTATTGTCTCAAGGGTATAGGTATAATCATTAAAAACGACGAGTTTCTCGGCAACATCCCGTGAGAAGGCCCGGAATCCGCTCGGAGGATCACTGACGGTTGTCTTGCTGGCATACATTACGACTTTGCTTCCAATCCAGTGAAGTGCCTTCAATATAAAAGGTACCCAGTCTGCCTGATAGACAGGTCTAAGGCCGACAACAAAGCCCGAACGCCCGGAAAGAACGGGCTCTAACAGTTTTATGATGTCTGCAGCACAGTATTGATTGTCGGCATCGGTATTGACAACAACATCCGCTCCGTTTTGCAAACAAGCTGATATTCCCGCCATAAATGCAGCCGACAAACCTCTGTTTTCGTTAAATCTTACAAGGTGATCGACTCCAAGCTCAAGAGCAACAGCCGCAGTTCTGTCATTGCTGCCATCATCTATTACGAGCCATTCCACTGAATCAAAGCCGACAACAGTGCGGGGAAGTTCCGCAAGAGTAAAAGGAAGTGATAACTCTTCATTGTAACAGGGTATCTGGATTATCATTTTCATATTTGATTTCAAGACCTTGAATAGCTTTTATTGAGACAAACATTAGTAGTATCCAGATATGCAGTCAATCTAAAAAGGACAAAAAAATGGGGTCGTAAGAACGACCCCATTTTTCTGTGTATGATCCGGCTGTTTTAGCAGGGATGGACAACGGCACTACCAGTGATTTTCGGTGTTACGTAGCTCTTTTTCATTGTAGGCACCTCCTTTATATATTTTCCTGAACATTATCTGATTGTTTGGCGGGGCTCTTTTCAGAGCCCCGCTCTTATGCTGTTACCAGCGGGTCTTTTTGTTCCACATCTGGTTAGACGGAGTCCAGGTCGAGCCGCCGGCGTTGGTGGCGTTGTGGCAGTTGGAGCCGTAGTTGGCAATAGAGTTTGCAACGTATGATCCAGGTTGCGCTGTCACGAAGTACCATGGGCCGGGGCCTTGAGCTGTAGCAGGTGTTCCGTTGTATCTGGAACCACCGGCAGGGAAACGACCGGCGCCTTTGGCGGTTGATGCATAACTCTGGAGCACGTTACCAAAGTTGGCTGCTGCCGTACCGGCTGTAGCATTGATACTGCCGCCCGACACAGCCTGTCTGACATGCCGTACATCAAGGCAGTTGGTGATCAACAGCCTTGGCAGACGGGATACGTGCGGTGCGTGGCACTTGGCACAGGTGAAGGCATGAACGGTACCGTTGGCATTGGTTCCGGCCGTTGCTGCCCAGCCACCAACAGACTGGTGAACACGGTTTGTGCTCCGCCAGTCAGCAGCTGTAGGAGCTGTTGTGATAGCGCCGGCATTGCCTGTCAGTGACAGTTTAGTATGGCAGCCGATGCAGAGGCCGGCGAAGTTGGCCGGGGTATTGTCGCCCTGGTTGTGGAGAGTAAGGGCGTTTCCGGCCGCACCCGGGAAGGCAGTGAAATACTGCTTGCGAATGTTGTTTTTAACCATAGTAACTCCTGCGCCGCCAGCTGTAACCGCAGGATTATTCACCAGCGAATTCTGGTCGATGTTGTAACCAGGCATTGCGCCGAGACCGTTCATGCCGGCGTAGTTGCAGCCGCCGCCACGCTTGACAACCGGTGTTGCCCTGTCTTCGCGGTACGGCGAGGTGACCCAGGTACCCTTGAGGAGCGGTACGGACTTACCACGGTTGACGACCGTCATACCGCTGGAGACACCGTGCGGATCGTGACATGGGGTACAGAGACCGTTAATATCGTAGGCATGACTGGACTGGCCGCCACGAGCTGCGTCGACGCTCTGGCCGAAGTGACCGCCGCGCGGCAGGCGGAGGTTCTTCATGCCGCTTGCGCCGCCGCCTTTGTAAGCGGTACGCTTGGTGGAAGCCATGGTGTAGTTGTCGAAGTATGGCGTACTCCAGTAGCCGGTGAGGGTGCCTCTGGTGGAGCTGTAGGTCCGCATCAGGCCCCATGGCTTGTTGGCGGAGGTCGGAACTGCCGGAGCTTTGCTGTAAGCATTGTTGTCGTTGTGGCAGTCGTTACAGATGCTGGCGCCGGTATTGAAGAGGGCCGAGGTTGTGGTGAAGGCACTGTAATTGTTGTATGAGATCGTGCGTGCAGCCGGTGTATAGGTGGCGGTGTAGCCGCTCTGGCCGGCAATGGTCGTCTTCAGCAGGCCGCCTTTATAGCGACCGGTGGCGCTGGAGTAGGAGGAGGTGATGCCGGTGGCGTTGGAGCCGTGGGAGTTGTGGCAGTCGTAGCAGAAGACGTTTCTGTTGCCGCTGGCACCAGCATAGGTGTAGTCGGTCATGGTGGCGTCTTCACCGGTGCCGTTGGCAGTCGCATCCCAGGCCGGCATGTCGTTCAGGTCGGCCCTACCGTGAGCAGAGAGCGCCTTGATGGTGGTACTCTTCCGGTTGCTACCGTAATCGGTAACATTACCATCCTGCATGGTGTTGTTGTACAAGCTCCAGGCAACGGTTCTGCTGCTGGAGTAACGGGAAAGAATACTTGATTTACCCAGAGCCGGGACCATATTCGGCTCAGGGGCGTAGAAGTCGGAGGCGTAGGTGCCGAACATGTTGGCCGCCGGGATGCTCATTGAGTTGTGGCAACCGGTGCAGACGGCGTTCAGCTTTTTGATCTGCTGCCGGGTACCATTGGCGGTGTAGGAGATCAGTGTTGCCGTGGTGACGGTTGTCGGCCGGGTAGTAGCGCCGTTCCAGTTCACGAGGCTCACGCCCTTGCCGGCTGCCTGGCTGTGGTAAGCGGCATTGATGTCACCGGTGATTGTAGCTTCCCAGTGACACTTGTAACAAGATGCCTTGGTAAGAACTTCATTACCTTGAATATGATGAGACTGTGAGGCGAACTGGCCGACGACCGCTTTCCTGACGCCGCCCTTGACGGTACTGTGACAGCTGAGGCAGTCGCCGCCCTCGATTTTGCCGTTCATGTGCAGCGATTTGTCGGCGAAAATGGCACCGAAGGTTGTGGCGGAAGTACTGAGACTGTGGCAGTTACTGCCGCACTGGCTGTTGAGCGGGAAGCCGGTGACGGTTGCCAGACCGACGTGGTCGCCACTCCCCGGTGTCGGCGGGAAGGCATGGCATTTCTGGCAGTCAGCTACAGTAACAGTACTGCCGCTGTTGGTGCCGGAGAGGTAAGCGGCGTTGTTCCAGACCGGTGCAGCAGCGCCGGTGCCGGTCTTGCCGGCGTGACAAGCGGTATTGTTACAGGTGATGAGGCCGCCTGCGCGTGAGACCCATGGAGTATAAGTTGCCCAATCAGTTATTTTTGCGTGACCACCAAAGGTTACCCGGGCAGTCGTATAATTGAGGTGATTCACGTCGGAGACCGCGTTGACCATGACGTGGCAGTCACTGCAGCGGACCTTGTCTGCTATGCCCATGGTCGCATTCATATGCTCCTGGTGCAAACCACCGCGATTGGTAACGCCGGTAGCGCGGTTGGTATCAAAGTTGCCGGTACCCGGGGCGATCGTTGCCGAGGTGACATTGGTAAAGGTGCCGGATTGTGAACCGTGGCAGTAGTAGCATTTGCCGCCATTTGGCATTACCTGGCCCCAGACCGGCGATTTCTGACCGTGGCACTGGGAGGTGGAACAGGTCATGGTACCGACAGTATACGCTGCGGCCGTGCCGGCCTTGGCTGTGTTGAATCCGACATTAACAGTTGCCCTCGTCTTGGCTGCTTTACCGGAATAGTTGCCATGAGCAGCTTTTCCTGAACCGCCATTTAGATGACAGTCATTGCAGGCATAGCTGTATGGCGCCGAGACGTGAGCAGTATGACTGCCGCTCCAGTTCGGGAAGGCATTGGCAGCACCGTTTGGTACACCGGTTGCGTTAAGACCGTGACAGTCTCCGCAGCCGGGTGTATTGGTGAAGTTCGTCTGATTGGTATGACAGAGCTGACAATTGATGTTGGCAGCAACACCACGGGTCACCGGATATGTTCCGCCACCAGTTAAAGAGTGACAAGGGGTACAGTTGGAGTAGCCATTCGGGTTTGCCAGGATAAAGGTACCAAGACCGCCATTTTTGTGCCTGATACCGCCGAAACTCCACTCATGGCCATTGGCAGCATTTACCACGCCATTGATATGCATGTCACGGTTGATGATCTTGCCGGTTGCATCAACAACTGAACCATGACAAGCGGAACAAGTAACAGTCGGTTTACCGACAGCGGTATAGTTTTTATGGGTAGCCTGAGAAGAACCGGTACGCGGCGGGTTACCGTGACAACGGCTACAGGCCACGAGCGGATTGGTGTAGTTGATCATTGCCGAGTAGTTCCAGTAAGGAACTTGATAGGTACCGGAGGTGTCAGCTGTCTTCAGCCTGCTGCCGTGGCAGTAGGTAGTAACGCAGCTTGCCCTGTAGGTAGAAGTTCCTGAACTATAACGGACCAGTGCAGCATTACGGGCCGGAGTACCGGAGGCAACACCGATAGTGATACTTGCTGTTGAAGACTGTAAAAAGGTGAGTGTCTGCGAGTTGAAACGGGTGGATGCAGCATGGGAACCGTCAAAAACAGTCAAAGGCACGCGGTGACACTCGTTGCACTTGATTGCTTTCATGTAGACTGACGAAAGGTGCTTGAAGTGTGAGCCGACGCGGATATTGTTGGAGCTGGTGAGCTGGTCAGTACTGGTACCGATAGTGGCGGCGACTTTATAGCCGGGAGCAAAGAAGCGGCGATTGTCGCCGGCGTTGGCAAGTCCTGCTGAAGTGCCGGCAACACCGTGACAGTGGGAGCAGGTGTTATCGGTATTGACACCAGCGGCGTTACTCCAGACGCCCCTGGATTTACCACCGTGACATGCTGTGTTGGTGCACTTGAGGGCGTCAACACCGGTTTTCTTGTAGGATGTGTAGGAGGCATAGGCTATATCGTTAAAGATGACGTTCTTGCTGCCATCGCCGTGATAGATGGCACCGCTGTAGTCCTTGAGGGCGGTATGATCCTTGGCGATCTTGCCGTGACAGTTATTGCAGTTGATGTTGGCAAGTGGATATTTCCCCAGATGCTGCTGATGAGTGGTCGAAAGGCTGAAATTGGTAGTAGTAGTCTTTGCATAGCCACCACCAGCATTGCGCCCACCGTGACAGGAGAGGCAGGTGGAGGTGCCGGTCCAGACCGGTGACGGACTGTACTGCGTTATGACGGTACCCCTGCCGGTACTGTGGCAGGTGGACTTGGTGCAGGTCAGGGTATAGTTGGGACTATTGGTAGCGGCAATGTTCGTTGTCCCGCCATAGGTGTTGCGCGGCACTTTGCTGCCGGAGATATTCTTGAAGCCGGTTGAGTGCTTGACAGTAGCGGCGTTGTAATGACAGACGGTACAGGCATAGCCGTACTGCCCCTCATCTTTTCCTGAGTGTTTACTATGGGCACCCTGGAACAGGCCCGGAGGATTATTGCGGGCAGTCACATAGGTGCCGTCCTGAGGCGGGTTGCCGTGGCAGTCACCGCAGGTGGTAATAGTTGAATAGTTTGTTCCTGTATTGGTCACCGGTGCCAGGCCGACACCGGCAATGGCGCCTGCTGCAGCAACACCGACAGTTGTAGTCGGGTTCGATGTTGTGGTGCCGGTGGTAACTATTGAATAACCGGATGCCAGGTTAAAATTCGTGCCGGCATAATCCCTGATTTCTGTATGAGTCGGGGTACCGCCAGCGGTTGATGCCTGGCCGTTCCAGTTCGCCACATAGACACTCATACCCATGTTGGCGGCCGAACCGGTCACACTGTACGCCCCGGTGGCAAGTGCGGTGTTACTGGCGGTCGCAGCGGCGAGACCGGTCGGAGCAACCTGGCTGGCGCCGCTGTAGACCGCTGCGGTTACGTACATGGCTGTCAGGTTGGCAGTCACCGAATTGGTGACCGAGAGAATCTTGGTGCCGGCCGAGCCTGTGGCGACCCCGGTCTCCAGCAGGTAACCGAGCCAGATCTTGCTGTTCTGGGCAGTGTTGGTTACCAGCTGCGTCACCGTCTGTCCGCCGTAAGTGACCGTAAAGCCGGGAGCACCTGCAGCTGAGTACTCGGTCGCCACCGCTACCAGCATCACACGGTTACTGCCCGCTCCCGGGGTGTAGATCCCGGTGATCGTTGGAGCAGCACTGTTGCTGACGATTGTCGGTTTTGCCGGCCATTGATTGACAACATCGACCGATGCTGCCGCCTCCTGTGGACTGATCAGACCAGTCAGCGCACAGACGGTAGCCGCCACAACAAGAAGGAGAGCGCCCTTTAGTTTCATTTTGAATCTCCTGTCAATATATTCAGTCATATAATTACTTATCATCATTGCTCTCCCCCTCACTTAGTAGGTTGACCAGATCGGCGAGGTTCTGTAGTGGCAGTCTATATTCGAACAGGTCTTCGGTTTCGCAGCTGAAGAGCTCAAACTCGAACCGTTGTAGAAAGCGGCTGAACCGAACGAACCAGTTCCAGGGAAGGTAATCTGTCTCCTGTTCGGATTCTTGCTTGTTGAGTGGGCTCCTGCCTCGCTGGTCGAGTGACAGGCACCGCAGATCTTGATGAAGTGGCTGTTTGCCCAGTTGTCAGTAGATGGATTCAAGCTACTGAAGGTCGGGTATCTGGCCTGGAGGTACTGAATATGCTTGACGTGGGCGCCATAGCCTTCGGTGTTGGCGCCGGCCATGGAGAGGATGCCCCAGGTATTGCCGTTTCTTACATTATAATCGTGGCAACTGTCGCACTTCAGGTTGTAGTTGATGACACCGTTGACATGGAGATTCTTGTCAGTGAAGGCATTGGACATGTTGGTTGCCGAGCTGCTGATATTGAAATGGCAGGACTGACAGTTGGCGACGATGGTCGACAGTGCCGCCCCGTCAGCCAATGCCACGTGACCGGAGATTGAGCCCGGCAGAGGCGCCATGGCATGACACTTGTTACAGGCGCCGACCGTTGAGGCATTCTCTTTCACCAGGCCGGTCATATTCCAGAACGGTGCCATGAGGGTACCGGTATTGTTCTTGCCGGTATGGCAGTAGGTGTTGGTGCACTGCATGATGCCGTTGGTCCTGGAGACATACGGATTGTCGATGCCGTTCTTTGCCCGGCCGTTGAAGGTCAGGGTGGCGGTTGACATGTTCCAGTGACTGCCGTTACGGACATTGGTTACCGGGATATGGCACTCACCGCACTTGATCGCATTGGAGAGCATATCGGTCTGCAGGTGACGCTGGTGAGCGCCGACGCGTGGCAACGTGGCCGCGTTGTTGACCATGGTTGTGTCGGTTCCGGCCGTGCCGTATCCCGGGGCGATGGTCGCCGACGAGTAGTTAGTCAGGTAATCTGCTGCCGTGGCATCACCATGACACTTGGTACAGGTCTTTTGTCCGGCGAGGAGGGAACCGGTTTTCTTGGCTCCCCAGACCGGTGCGCCGGCACCATGACAGATAATGTTACTGCAGGTGACCTGGAAGCCGGCAGTCGCAACCGCAGCTTTACTGCCGATATTTGGCAGGGCAGTATTGAAGACCACGTTCGGACCACCACTGAGGTGGGTGGTGGAATACGGTCTGAAGCGGTTCGGTACGGATGTCTCGGCAGTCTTGCGGTGGCAGTCGGCGCAGGAAGTGGTCGAGGAGAGGCCGACCATGTGACCTTCGTGGAGGTTGGAGGTCGCGGTGTTGCCTCCGCCGTTGGCGTAACTTGGATAGCCGGTTGCATTACTGCGGCCGTGGCAGTTATTGCAGGTAGTGATTGCTGCAGATGTTGTTCTCCATTCCTTGAAGCCGGTCATGTTGACAAAAACGACGGCATTCGGATTACCGTTGCTGTGGCAGTAGACGTTGGAACAGATCTTGGTGATGCCGTTATGGTTCTTGCCTGACTTGGCGCCTGAGTAGTTGAGCGTTGCGTTGACGTGACGCCCTTTGTTGGCGATGGTATAGTTACTGAACGTCGTGATGGTCGGTGCGTGACAGTCGCGGCACTTGAAGCCGTTGCCGACGCCGATTATCGGGTTGTTGGTCGGGTTCATATGCTTGTCGTGCTTGCCGGACAACTGGCTGACCGTGCTATTGGTGTACTGCATGTCATGGCACAGTTTGCAGTTGGCGGTGGGCTGCTTGCCAGTAGTCCAGGTAAGGCTGGCGCTGAACGGCGCACCGCCGCGGCCGTTGGAATGACAGTAGCTGGCGTTGCAGACGCCGGAGGTGTAGTTGAAACCGTTATCAGTGGAACCCGATGGCGCACCGTAGCTGTAAGTGCCGCGACGGCTGCTGGTTGCCGGTGTGGCGGTGGAGATGCCGAAGAAAACGCGGGCGGCGGCATTGGCATTGGCCGGTTTGAGGCTGTGCTTGGCAACCTGGTCGTCATGGCAGTGGGCACAGTTGAAGCGGTACTTGGTCGGGGAACTGAGGTCCTGGACCGTCTGGGTGTAACTGGTCGGCATGGTCGAGTAGTTGTAGTGGATCTTGTGGTTGCCGGACCAGCTGACATCGTCTACCTTGGCGCTGTGGCAGCCATTGCAGTTAAGAGAAGCGCCACCCCAGACCGGAGAATCGGCAGTGCCGTGACAGAAGGTGGCAGAGCAGGAGCCGAATGCCTGAGTCTGGGCAATCTTCTGCGTGCCGGTCAGGTACGGTGTGCCGACTGAGTAGGCCCCACCGATATAGCTGGTGAAATTAAGGAAAATACTGCGGTCGGCATGCATCGCATTGAAACTCGCCCCTGCATCCTGGTGGCAGTATCCGCATGGCACGTCCATGCCGGTAGTTTTGTTGGCATGTTTCTCGTGGCTGCCGGTGGAAGCTGCGCCGGTAGCAGTTGAGAAGTCGTTATGGCAGGTGCCGCAGGTCATGGGAGCTGCACCCCAGCGAGGCTGGATGTAGGTCGGTAAGCCGGTGCCGTCACCACTCTGGACCGTACTGTGGCAGTAGACGTTGTTGCAGGTCCGGTAGTCATCGCCGGCGGTCACATTACCGCGCGGCGCCATTCCCGGCAGTGAACCGGAGGAAACGTTGTTATAGGTTGCATTCGGCCCAAAGACCAGATTTGCCCGGTCAAGCCGCCAGGTGAGGACCGCATTGACATGTGTGCCGTTATCAGTTGTATCACCATGACAGGATGAGCAGGTAAGCGAAGCAACGGTCAGGGCATGGCGCGTATGCGAACCGGTAGTCGGTGCATTGGCCGAGTCGACACCATGGCAGTCACCGCACTGGATCGACAGTGCGTCAGCCCAGCTCGGATTGAGAACATTGCCGCCTCCGAGAACCGGACGGACCGGCGAGGCGAGAGAACCGCCGCCATGGCAGTAGAGGTTGGAGCAGCGGGCTTCATGAACATTGGATTTAACGAGGGTCGTGGTACCGGTCGTTTTCCAATTGGGGCCATTAACACTGTTGGTGTAACCGGTGAAGGTACCGCTCCCGCCGAGACCGAACTGGTTGAAGCCGATCTCCAGCTGGTAGCCTTCTGCCAGCATTGACGTACTCGAACCATTGTGACAGGTATTGCACTGATTACCGATTGATGGAACGAGCTGATGGGCATTATGCGACCCGGCAAAACCGGGCGGCATTGCATTCTGTGCCGGCAGGGTAAGACCATCCGGCGGGCCAAGCACGGCGTTGATCGGCGGATTGCCGTGACAACCGTCGCAACCGCCTTCTACAATGCCGTTGACGTGCAGACTCTTTTCCTTGAAACCGTAGCCGTCTGCCGAGACATGCTGGTGGCAGTTGGCGCACGTATTAAGGGTCTTGCCGAAATGGACATATGATGAATTTGGCGCCGGCGGTGGCAGTGCATGACACTTGGTACAGTCAGCGGCACCGTTGCCGGTAAGGAACGCAACGTTCCATTTGGGGACACTGTGCGCGGGCGGTGTTGTCCCGGCATACTCGTCCTGGCCGCGGTTGGAGTGCATACCGGCACCGTGGCAGTAGATATTATTACAGCTCTGGGTGGCAAATGAGTAGGTGGGTGTTGAATAGTAGCCGAACAGTTTACCATGACCGGCAATAGAGCTGTTATTGTTGAACGGCACCTCAGCCGGGAGGGCGTTGTCAATGTGACCGGCGGTGAATGGGCCGCTTGGGTTGCTGTGGCACTGCTTGCAACTCATGCCGACAGCAAACGAAGTGAAGCGGGCAAAGGTTGCCTTGCGTGGCGAGTTCAGGTTCTGGAGATGGATATCATGAACACCGATGCCGGTAGAGTAGATGCTGAGAGTTCCTGTCGGGCCGCGGGTGTTGTAGAAACCGCGCGGTGAAGTAGCTGAGCCGTGGCATTTTTCGCACATCGGCAGGGCCGACGCAGCAGTGCCCCAGGCTCGGGTATAACGGCCATGACAGTCGCTGGTAGAACAGGTACCGAAGGCGGTACCCGGAGTTATGGAAGTGCCGCGAGAATAGACAGTGTTCATACCGAGACCGTCAAATTGCATGTTAATGATGCTGTTGGCGTGATTAAGCGGCGAAGTCGTACCGCCGTTATCATGGCAGACATGGCAGTCAAAATTAACCTGGGCATTCTGGTGGCTCACGTGAGAACCGGACTGTTGTGGCGCAACACATAACGGATCCTGCGGACTGCACCCATGACATGAACCGCAATCAGCCGGTCCGCCCCATAAGGCAGTAGCATATTGTGTCGGCCCACCGGTGCCGTTGCCGGTCGCACCTTGTACATTACTATGGCAATAAAGATTGGTACAAGAACTGTAACTTCCGGTTGGCGTTGGCGCCGGCTGGCCGGTAGTGGCAAGAAGGCCGGAGTTGATACCATTGTAAGTCGCGCCGGGATAGGGTGCCATCCCCCATTCGACCTTGCCGTTGATGTGGGCGCTGCCGGTATAGTTGGCATAGGTGGAGTGGCAGTTGCCGCAGGCGATGCCGAGACCGGCTCCGGTAGTTGCGGCATGCTTGGCATGGCTACCAGAGGTTGGCGGGATCGCGCCGGTGGCATTATGGCAGGTACCACAGGCGGCCTGTCCTGCTCCAACCCAGTTCGGCACGGTGTTGCTGCCTTGATTTCCACCAGCCTTCCAGGAACCACCGCCATGGCAGTACGTGCTGCAGGAGTTATTATAGTCGGCGATTGTCGTAATATTGGTAAATGCGCCGGCTACCCAGCTAAACGGCTGATTGAGGTTGTTGGTGCCGTAGAATTTACCGCCCTGGACGGCAACTGCCGGGTTCCACCCGGAGAAGGTATCCTTGGAGGCATTGAAGCCGATTTCGAGGATGCCGTCGCCCTGCCATGCTGTCGTGGCAAGCCCGTGATTGGTACTGCTATGGCAGGCCCCGCAGGTAATAGCCTTTCCGTTGTGACGGGCATGAGCGCCGTAGTTGGGTGGATTCGGCCCGAGGGCATTGGTCAGGTCCTTGACCATGGTTGCCTTGTTGATCGGGGAATACCCGGTGGCCTTGAAGCCGTGACAATCGCCGCACAGACCGTAGATCGACTTGAAGGCGGAATTGTGGGTATGACAGCGGATGCAGTCACGACTGTTGTGATGATCTGAATTATAGGCTTCATCGTTGCCAGGGCCGCCAAATGGCTTGCTGGCGCTGTACTGATGCTGACGTGTCTGGTGGTGGCAAATGTTGCAGACCTGATTGGAGCCGTTTTTATTCGAGCGAAGGTCATTACTGAGAACACCATTCGAATCAGCCGAAGTGGAGGATGTCTTGGTAAAGACAACATTTCTTTTGCCGATCGGTGTGGAGATAATCTGATAGACACCCTTTATATTGGTAGTGCTGTTGGAATGACAGGTAGCGCAGGTGTAGGTCTGCCCCCATGAACCGTACTGGTACTTGGCCATATTGGCACTGTTATGAACGATCGGCGGCATATCATTAAGCAGTCCGGTCACCTGCGGTGTCGTAAGAGTATACGGCAAGCCGTTATTGTGATTACCATTGGTCAGCTTGACGGCAAACTTGTAGGTTTCCAATTGCTGAACGCCGGCTGCTTCAATACCGGTAATGAGGATATTAACCGTTTTACCGGTGCTGGCGCCACTGCCACCGGTACCGACAGTTACAGAACTCGGGAACGGACCACCAGCAATGGTTTTGGTAAAGTGACTGTCATTACCGACAACAAGATCGAGTTCAACGTTAAAAACTGCATCCGGACAGGTGCCGATATCATTATTAGAAACCTGCAGCTTGAATGGAGCACTGACGCTCGACTTGATGATCTGCAACCCTGCTGTCGTGCCGCCGTCTTCATAGGCAAGAGTGACTGAAGGCGGCCGATTGCAGATATTCTGCACCTTGGCATTGGCAGAGGCCTGGGCACCGTCGCTGATGTTGCCGAGGGAATCCTTGGCGCAGACGCGGTATTTATAATTAGTCGGGTTGTCGCTGGTAAGGCCGTTGTCGGTAACCGTGCGACCGGCATAATTAATGGTGACAGTGCCCACGCCGGCGAGGTCGATCGAGCCGTCGGTCAGGCCGAGACAGCCGGGGTCAGGCGAGACCCCGCCGCCGAGGCTGCGGCGGATGATAACCGGTGTCGTCGGATGCATGGTGCCGCCGTTGGCAGGGGTGTCATCAACCGGATCCCAGCCAAGATTGATCTCGCCGGGGTTGACACCGGTTGCCGCCGAGGCTGTGGCCGGTCCGTTCGGCTTTTCTACATCTATGGAAAGATTTGCGCTGGTCGTATCGTTATTGATAAGCTGATTGGTTCCCACCGAATGGATGAGGTTGGTGACTTTGCCGTTTATCGGGCCGTAATAACCGGACAGGGTACCAGAGGGGTCAGAAGCAGAAGGGGTGATCACATCAGCAGTTCTGATCCGCACATAATAGGTTGTAGGAGTGGCATTTGCAACAAGTCCAGTTACCGGGATATTCCAGACATCACCGACGGCGGGGAGGTTCATGGAGCCGTAGACTACCGTACCGGCCTGATTGGTTATCTCCACCAGCTTTATCTTGGTGATTGTACCGCCGCTGCCGCCGGAGATAAAGGGCGGTGTCATGGTAACCGTAATACTGGAGATGGTATCGTCGTCAATAGCATTGACACTGTTATGATTGAGGGTAAAGGCATTGAGATTGGTAGGGGCACTCGACTTCCAGAGCCGCACTGCTGAGGGTTCGACACCGTTGCCGACCGTCAGCGACGGCAGCAGGGTCAGCGTGGCGGCAGTCGCGTCATTAAGGGTGCCGGCTGCCGGGGTAGTGCCGGTTACTCTGGCGGTGAAGGTTACGCTCGTACCATTGGCGATCGCCCCTGGCGCAACGTCAACGACGACGAGGTAATTCTGTTGTCCAGAGATGGTTTCAGTGCCGGTGAGCGCTATATTGACCGGTGTCGTGCCGACAGCGCCAAAATTGCCGGAACCGATCAACTCATCGACCACCGGTGTATAGAAGACAAGATTGGCGTCTCCCTTGCGGTAGATCCTGATGGCACTGATATTCGAACTGGTCGTGTTGGCATTACCGGTTACCTGAATACTGGTGACCGTGCCGCTGCCGTCCATGGTGAAGGCATCGACTACCGCGCTTTGGCCGGCATAGATAACGCTGTTGCTGGGTGTACCACCATCCGTAAGGGTAACAGCCCGCGGTGGCAAGGCCATGGCGGACATGGCGTAGCGCCCGCTGAGCGAGCGGATGCCGGTCATGGCACTGTCGGTGATCGCAGTACCCGGGATTGCCCTTTGCGCCAACTCGTGGGCATAGGCGGCCGTGGCGGTGAGTGTTCCGGTGAACCTGGAGGGAGCAACATCGCTGTACGGGGTTGTCCAGTTGGTATCGGGCGACCAGGTCGGGATGCCGTTGGTAGTGATATTGACATCATTGATAACATAGATGCCCAGACTGTTAGCCGCTATCGGCAGAACCGGGGAAAGCAACATGTTTGTCGTGCTGGTCGTATTATAGAGGCGGCTGTAACTGACAACCGGTGCGAGCTGATCGACATTAGCGAACACCGCATAATAGACATCAAGCTTGGTAGAGGCAATGCCGGCCGCCCAGCTGAGAGCAAACGGCTTGCTCGTGCCGTCCATAATGACGTCGTTGTCTTTCATATAATAGAGCCAGGTATGCGCTACCGCCGATGTTTGCCGGTTGCTGGACGCCAGGGTCAGCGGCGTACCGCCGTAGGTTATGGTAGACGGTATTGCCGGCGCGACATTGGTTGCCGGTGTATTGTAATGGGTAATGGCGACCACCAGCATGCGGCCGGTCCCTGCCGGCGCCGTTACCGCAAAGTTTGCGGTGAGGTCGGCTGCTGCACCGGTCGCCCTGGTAGTCGTGTCGTTGATGATCCTGGTCCAGCTCTGCGCCGCCTCGACCAGGCCGCCGGCACGGGTTCTGATATTGGTGAACGTCTGTACCGCGGTACCGGTTACCCCGTCCGGGTCCTGGTAGGTAACCTGGATATCGTAGAGGGTATCCTGTGCCAAGCCGGTGATAACGGTTGAGTACGGGCTGCCTGCATGGGTCATGTTCTGCCAGAGCGTGTAGCCTCCGGCACCGGAGAGCTTGTACTCAACCCGGAAGGTATTGTCGGCATCGGCATCGTCATAGTAGGGGCCTTCAACGAGAATACGGTCCTTGCCGGAGGCAATGGCCGACGCCGTTCCTGTGGCAGTTGTGTTGATAACACTGAACGGAGCTATGGTTGCTGTGGCAAAAGCATAGCGGACCGAGGTCCAGACAGGGATCGGATCTACGGTGCCGGTCGACGCAAGCGGCTTGGACCCCATCGTATTCTTGTAGAGCGCCCCGTTGGCGGTGTCAAAGTGTTCGGTATAGCCGGAAGGAGTGCTGACATCACCAGCCGTAGTAGCATTGGTATTGACGCCATAGATGGCATAGCCGCCACTGATGCCGTTGATGGGTGAAGATGGAGGATTGGTCGCAGCTGCGGCGTTGATTACCCACGATGCGGTGATCGGCGTCGTCTGGTTGACGCCGCTGTAGAATGCTGCGGCCAGGCTGCTGCCGCTCTGCGGGGCCGTGCCGGTCCAGCTGACGGTGATGGATGGGGGCGCTCCGGTGGCGGCGGCAATACCGGCGTCATTGAGACGACCGAGCCAGATGTGTTGGCGCTGGCTGACCGACGACTTGACGATCTGGGTCAGGGTCTGCCCGCCGTAGGTGACCGTCGGCGTTGCGCCGGTACTGTTACCGCTGTAATCCATGGCGATCTGGACGACCAGCAGTCGCTCCGTACCCGTCCCCTTGGCCAGGGTCATGGCCGGGAAGGTATTGGTCGTAGTGGTACCGATAATTGCCCACTGCGTCTCGTTGACGACCGCAGCCTCGGAATGACGAGGAGCGAGTAAATACGCAAAGGAGGCAAGGAATACCAACAATAACAGCATCCCCCTTTTTGCCTGTGGATTTATCTCTCGGATTTTATTCACGAGTAATTTTCCCATCTTCAATTCCTCCCTCTCGGTGACGAGTACACAATTTATTTCTGATTCTTATCGTTAATTGACTGATTTCCGTAAAATATTAATAATAACAGGAAGATAGCTTCCTGTATTCTCTCTAGCAACTGCGTAACATTCGATGCTGAACTTCCTGTAAACCCCTATATTCCCTACCTTTTAGATCTTAATTCGGGCGCTAAGGCGGTCCTGTATACAAGTACGCCATAAAACGGTTAAATAGCCCCTCGGTTTAGAAGTATGCAATTCCATCGCCATTGCATCAATTCTTACCGGCAGAAAATGATTAGTCGTAATTAATGTCTTGCAACAAGGCTAAAGTTTATCAAAAAAAAATGGCAGCAGCCGAATGCTTCCGCCCTCTCCAATCGCCTCAGGCAGAAAGCAGCGATTTCAGGAGTTGGTTTGCCGGCAGTTTCGCCGAATTCAGCTGTAGTAGCCGTTATTTCACTGCCGACGTTCCGATAAAGACGCCTGAATTCAATTTCGGAATAATACAACATATTTACTTCACGTGCAATACTCCCTTCATCTCTTTTCCTGTCAGATTACAACATGCAAAATATTAAGGCCGGAGCTTCACATTGAGAAGCTCCGGCCTTATCGGGTCACGCACCTGTTTTGTCGGGAAAATCAGTTATAACCACTCTCTGAATGCTGAGTCTGGTCAAGACCAATGATCTCATCCTCTTTTTCAACCCTGAGGCCGATCGTCTTCTGCAGAACAAATACAATAACCAGGGTAACGATAAATGCATAGGCCCCGGCAGCACCGACAGCGATCACCTGGGTCATGAACTGCTTGACATCACCGGCAAGCAGGCCCTTGGCCCCCACAGAAGCAAAAACACCTGTGAGGAGAGCCCCGGCGGTTCCGCCGATACCATGAACCCCGAAAGCATCGAGAGAGTCATCATACTTGAGTTTCGCCTTCAGCATAACGCCGCCGTAGCAAACCAGACCGGCAGCAACACCAAGGATCAGTGCTGCTCCCGGCTGAACAAAACCAGCTGCCGGAGTTATCACGACAAGCCCGGCCACAACACCGGAACCAAATCCGAGAGCAGACGGCTTACCGGAGTGGAGCCATTCAGCAACCATCCAGGTGAGGCCGGCCACTGCAGGAGCTATCGTAGTAGTGGTCATGGCAAGACCGGCAAGTCCGCCAGCAGCATCGGAGCAGTTAACTCCAACGATGGCGGACCCGGCATTAAAACCGTACCAGCCGAACCAGAGCATGCCAACGCCCAGCATGGTCAGCGGCAGACTGTGAGGCGCCATCCTTTCAGTCGGAAATCCGTGACGCTTGCCGAGAAATATAAGTGCGGCCAACGCCGAGATACCTGATGAAAGATGAACTACGGTACCACCGGCAAAGTCAAGCGCACCCTTCTTGAAGAGCCAGCCGTCAGTCATCCAGACCCAGTGAGCAAGCGGATCATATACCAGTGTCGTCCAGAGGAGCACAAACAGACAGTAGGCGGAGAACTTGATCCTTTCAGCAAGCGCTCCTGAAATAAGAGCCACAGTGATGATGGCGAACATGCACTGATACATGGCAAAAACATATTCAGGAATGGAACCCGGCTCAGTGGTGACATTCTGGAAAAGGGCATAGACAGGAGTGCCGTCCTTGCCAAAGGTAATCAGACCGTTCAAGAGCATCTTGCTGGTATTTCCGATCAGACCCATGAAAGCATCAGGCCCGAAAGAGAGGGAATAGCCGATAATCACCCACTGGACCCCTACTATCCCCATGGCGACAAAGGAGTGCATCATGGTCGACAGCACGTTCTTCTGCCGGACCATGCCGCCATAGAAGAAGGCAAGACCCGGGATCATAAAGAGCACCAGGGCAGTCGACATAAGCATCCAGGCAGTATCTCCGGTATTAAGGACCGGATCGACATTTTTAGGTTTCGCCGGATCAGCAGGTGCTGCTGCAGCAGCTGGCGCCGCTTCGGCAGGAGATGCCGCCGGTGCCGACACTGCCGCCGGTGCTGCTGCCGGGACTTTTGCCTCTTCTGCAGTTGCCAGCAGCGGAAGCAGGACCAGCGTTGACAGCAACATTACTTTTATAAACAATCCTCGGAATTTCATAGTATCCTCCGTAAAACTCTATTATTGGTTGCCACACTCCTGTTACGGGCCGGATCAGACGGCCTCATCGCCCTTTTCTCCGGTCCTTATCCTGACAGCATTCTCCAGCGGCAGCACGAATATCTTGCCATCCCCTATTCTTCCGGTTTTGGCTGTTGCTTCGATAGTTTCAATAACCTTCGCCACAAGATCGTCCATGACTGCGACTTCAAGTTTTACCTTCGGGAGGAAGTCTACCACATATTCAGCACCACGGTAGAGCTCGGTGTGTCCTTTCTGCCGGCCGAAACCCTTTACCTCGCTGACGGTTATCCCTTCAATACCGATCTCTGAAAGAGCATCTTTCACTTCATCAAGCTTGAACGGTTTTATGATTGCTTCGATAAGTTTCATTTTCAGCCTCCTGAACTTTGGATATCGTCGTTACAGTTACGGAAAGTTAATATCAACCTGGGTGGTGAAGGTGTTCTTGCCGCCGGTTTTGATATTGTTATAGATGTCATATCCGAAGATTACCGACACGTTCTTGGCAAAAGCCCAGGAAACACCGAAACTAAGTGCGCCGTTCATATTTTTGCCGCCCTGATAATCGACTGCCAGCCAGAGTTTGTCAGAAATCTCAGTCATGGTTCTGTCCCACGAAAGGAGTACTCCGTCATTTGCTTTATTCCCGTTCTCATCCAGCAGTACTTTTTCACTCCCGACATAGTAGCCGGCAGAAAGACGGCCGATCACCGGCAGGGTTCTGGCCAAGAGTCCATAGGTCATATTCTGTGATGTCACGCCGACATTGGTGCCAAAGTTGTAGCCACCGAAGGCAATTGCAGGAGAGTAAGTAAAGAGTGAATCTTCAGGCGTTCCAAGCTTTCCGTGAAAATAGAGCGGACTTTTGTCTGCGAGGGAATTTGTACCGCTATCGATATAGTCAAAGCCGACCTCACCCTGAACCTTTTCAAAAGGAAGAACACCAACCGTCGGACCGACAACTATCAGATTCGGGTTTGACTCTTTTGTGCTTGTCCGGGTATAGGTGTCAAAATTAAGGTGAAGGGTTTTGTACGGCTGGATATCGGTCGAGGGGATCCATACCTGGGTCGATGGGGTTGCCATTGCAGCGGTTGCTGCCAGAAGCGTAAGAGCGATAGTGATAAATGCGAGGACGATTTTTTTCATTTTTATTCTCCTTTGAATGTTGAACTTCGTTGCTCTGGTGGAATTTATTCAGCTGTTAAAAAACTACATATCCCCCTTTCAAATATTCGCGAAAAAAAAGCGCCATCCACCTACGGGTGGAATGGCGCCATTGCCTTTAAAACGTCACGCACACCGTTGTGCAGTTCAGATTGTTTGATTATCCTTTAGCATAAGCTGTGCCATTTGAAATTATGCATTATTTACAGATAGTTACATTTTTAAACACGGCGAATATTCATTAATAGGCAGGACGGAGCATTCTTTTTCATTGCTGACTGCCTGAATATCAGGCACGGGCTGCTGAATCATTTCTCACTTCCGGGAATCGACTCTTCCCGGACCTGCATCTTCAGTCAGAAGAATCGCTTCTGCGACTTTTTTAAGGGAAGTCCTCTTGTCCATAGCCAGCTTCTGCATCCTGCGAAAAGCTTCTGGTTCGCTCAGCCCCTTTTCTCTCATAAGAAGCCCTTTGGCCTTCTCGACGATTTTCCGGTTTTCAAGAGCACCTTCAAGTTCTGCGACCTTTTCCTTGAGCTCTTCAAGCTCATGATTATGGACTGAGGCCAACTCGATTGCCGGCCATAGCTCCTCCTGGCGCAAAGGCTTCGAGAGAAAGCCACCTACTCCGGCAGCAATCGCTTTTTCCAGAAAGTCCGGCTTAAACACATTTCCAAGGAGTATGACCGGAATAGAAATCTTCTTCCTGATAGAAGCTATCGCTGAAAGCAGATCTTTTCCGCTGCATTCAGTATCTATAATCGCCAGGTCAGGAAGATGGTCGTTTGCCAGCAGAACAGCCCTGTCTGAATCAAGTGATGCTAAAAATTCAGCAAACCCCAACTCACATAGCATAATTTTAAGGCGGTCGGTTTCAGCCGCCGATGCGGCACATATCAGTGCACTCCTCATGATTTCGCCCCCTTAGAAGAGATTCAACGGTAAAGTTTTCTCTTTCTACCAAGGTAAGAGCATCAAACGAGCCAAAACTACAGATATCCCGCCGAAACCGTTTGACATTTAACAACTTCTCTTGATATATTCCACATGCCGTGGATTATCCCGGACATATCAAAACAAGTAACATCAGGAGAAGGTAAGTAAATGGCCAACGGAACAGTAAAATGGTTTAACGACAGCAAGGGTTTTGGTTTTCTCGAGCAGGAGAGCGGCGATGACGTATTCGTTCACTTTTCCGCAATCGCTGGTGACGGTTTCAAGTCTCTCGCAGAAGGCGACAGAGTAACGTTCGACCTCGTGAAGGGGCCAAAAGGTCTTCAGGCTGCCAACGTAACCAGAATCTGATTCTGCCATTACGAAAAATGCCAAAAAGCCCCGGACCTCTCCGGGGCTTTTTTTGTTTTGTGTAACAAAGCCTGCTGATGATGAAAAGCCTCTTGTGTCGGAGACTCAGTTAGCGCTATAGTGAGCATTCACAAGACTAAGGGGCTGCCAGAAAATAATAATTATTCCCTGGCAGGCCCTAATTGAGAGGTCGGCTTCGAATGTCGTTTGTCGGTGATCTTGAGCACCTCCCCATAGTGGACGTAATTCAGCTGCTTCACGCCACAAGGAAATCAGGCACTCTCTGCCTTAAGAGTCTGCAGGGAGAGAGTCAGCTTGTTTTCAGTGATGGCTGCATAGTCAGTGCTAACCACTCCAACAACAGCGTTCGTATAGGACAGATCCTTGTCCAGATGAACGCTATCTCCCGTGAGACTCTTGATGCTACCCTGTCAGAGCAGAAAACTGCCGGAGCAGCAAGAGCCCCCCTGATCGCATCACTTATAGAAAGCGGAAAACTGAAGAAAGAAGATGCTTTCAAAGGCCTTGAAACCCTTATTGAACTCACCATAGTAGAAGTGCTGACCTGGACGGAAGGAACTTTCGAACTCGATGTCGATGCCACCGTCATTTCCGATGAATACAGATACATTCCTGAGAAACTGAAACTTGATCTGAACCTCAATACCCAGAACGTTCTTATGGATGCGCTGCGAATATATGATGAGAAGAAACGTGACGGGACTCTGATGGATGATACTTTCCAGGATGAAGAGCCGGAAAGTGAACATTCTCAAGGGATGTCTTCAAGCGATACAATTATATCAATAGACGACCTCGGCCTTGACGTCCTTGATGATCTGGAAAAAGTCATCCCCGGCTTCTTCACCCCGGTCAAGGTCCACGACCCATCAATGATTCACAGAGAAAAGCTCGGCAGCATATTTGAAGGGATCTCTCCGGATGGCCAGGAAAAGCTCTTTTCCTACCTCTCACAAGGCCACCAGTCAACTGGCAGTGACACGCCCTCCGGGCCGACCCATGCAATGATCCTGTTTAGTCGCAATGAATTCATAAGCCACACGGTAATGACAATCTGCCGGCAGGAAAACTTCTTCACTTTTTCAACAGATGAAGAGGAGAATCTTGAGCATATCATATGCCAGTCTTTTTCCAGAGACCTGCTGCCGGTCCTTTTGATCGACTCTTCGGATGATGCGCCCGGAGATGGTATGGCTGTAATGACTCAACGAGTTCTGGCCAGCCACCCTGACCTTATCGTCTATCACCTTACTGATGGATCCGATTTTAACTCGATTATCAACACAATGGATTCCGGTGCAAGAGCCGCAATACCTAAACCGGACAGAAACAACAGAAACTCATCATTCGTGAATGAAACGATCCGGTTTCTTGATACGATCAAAAGATGCGTAAAAGCATCCTCCTCCTCAGCGGGTAAAGGGTTGCCAAACCTTTTTATGGACTGCATGGATGAGATAACCGCCCTGAAGGAACTTGAAGAGATTATCACTGTCATTGACCGGTATATCTCATCCGTTCTTGGGCGTGCAGTCACCTTTACTTTCCGCAAAGCAGAGCTTGCCTGTTGCGCCATTTCCCGTTCAGGGAGTTCACAGCCTCTGGAAATAAATATTCCTGGCGAAGCTCATTCACCTCTGCATAATGTCATTTCCAGCGGGACAATCTTTTACGGTGAAAGCGAGGACACCCTTCTCAAGGAGAAGCTCTACTCACAGATCGACACGCCTCTTTCGCATCAGATCCTGATCGCCCCGCTGAAATGCCTCGGGAGAGTCGTTGCTGTAACCTATGCAGACTTCGGCTCCAGGCATCCGGTTGCAGTCCAGACCGATCTGATAGCGACACTGTTACGGCATGCAGGTTTGGTTTTTGAAAATGCTCTCTACAGGAAAAAATTCGAAAAGATGCTGAATTCGCAGCATTAATGTTTTACGTGCCTTACAGGCCGACTCTTTTTACAGGGAAGGATCAAACATGGACTCAAAAATACTGAATCAGATTCTTGAAATCGCTTTTCAGAAGAAAGTTTCGGACCTTCATTTCGAAGTCGACAACCCCCCTTTCTTCAGAGGCAGAGGGCAATTGATCCGCTCAAAACTTCCAAACCTGACTCCAAAAGATACAGAGTTCATAGCCTCAACGGTTCTTGAGCATAACAACAGGAAGCTCAGCAACGACATGAAGGAGATTGATGCCTCATACTCACTCCCTACCGGTGGGCGTTTCCGTGTGAGCATCTTCCGTCAACGCAGCAACTACGGGATTATCATGAGAGTCATCCCTCCTCATATCGGCACCCTGCAGGAGCTCAACCTGCCTGCGGTCCTTTCCGAGATTGTAAAAGCTCCGAACGGGTTGATCCTTGTGACCGGCCCCACAGGCAACGGCAAGTCGACAACCCTGGCCTCGATGATACGTCTTTTGAATGAAAGCCAGACTTACAACATCATTACCATCGAAGACCCGATCGAATTCCTCTTCTCATCGCAAAAAAGCTGTATCATCCAGCGGGAAGTAGGAATAGACACCGAAGACTTCAACGCTGCACTCAAAGCGTCTCTCCGGATGGATCCAGACGTAATAATGGTCGGCGAGATGCGTGACAAGGAGACCATCGATTCATGCATAAAAGCAGCAGAAACAGGACACCTTGTCTTCTCAACCCTTCACACCCAGAGTGCTGTCTCCACCATAAACAGGCTTTTAGGCAACTTCCCGCCTGAATCGCAGGAGATCATCCGCCAGCGCCTTGCCGATATTCTTGTGGCGATTGTCTCTTTAAGGCTGATCAAGGACAGGACCGGAGAGAATATCTTCCCGGTCGTTGAGATCATGAGGTCGACTACGACAATCCAGGCCTGCATCCGCGAAGGGCGGATGGATGAGATCGAGAAACACATAGAAAACGGGCAGTCACTCTATCAGATGCAGACTCTTGACCAGCACCTGCTACAGCTTTACAAACAAGAGATCATATCCATGGAGGATGCCAAGAGACTTTCGCACTCCACAGATCTTGAACGAAAACTCATGTACGATAACTGACCGTTTTCATCATGAAAAAACCGCTGGCACTTTTCATCATATGCTTCACTCTCTGCCTGATTGCATTCGCGACCTGGCAGCTCTTCAAAGGCAATCTGGAAGCGGCATTCATGCCGCTTCCTTTTCTTCTTATCATCTATTTTTTCCTGAAATCATCTGACAGACAGGATTGACAGTATGAGAATCAGACTTTTTCTGTCGTCGTTTCTCATCCTGACCATCTTCCCCCTCATCGGACTGTGTGACAGTGAGATACCGTCAGACAAAACAGGCTCATCTCAAAAAGCCCCGATCGAGCTTAATTACGAGCTGGACCAATACTATTCGAATCTCGGTCTGCATATCCCCCTTACAGACAAAGCAATCCCTGACGTTGGCGAATCTGATGAGATAGCAGTTTATAAAGGGCTGTTTCTGAACTCTCTTACCCCCCGCTTTATGCTTCTGGAAGCAAGCATCTTCCCTATGCCGATCCTCGGTACTTACATTAAGACAAATCACCGTGAGTTTTATGACAGCATGGGATACGGCGGAGACCTTAATTTAATTACTTCAGTTACCGCTGGTTTTCAAGAACCCTACTCCTTATCACTTTTTTTCGGAGATGTTGTTACCTTCGTAAAGCCTGGAGAGCTCCGCTCCGGGTCGAACAAAGGGTATATGGGTTATCTTTTCACCATTGCTGACCAGCACATCAAGGAGAATCTCCTTATCAATGACAAATCCCTTGAGATTGAATGGAAATTAAAAGGGGAACGGAATTTCACTGACGAAAAACTGAGCTGGAGTTTCAGGATAGGCTCAAAACTGCATGAGAATAAAGATATCACCGACACTGTCTATCTGGGGCTGAAGCGGAGCAATCTCGATTTTAACTATTCAGCACTATCCTGGCTGAAAAACAGCAGTTTCGACTTCAGATGGGATTTCGGGCTGAAAGACGGGGATATCATCAAGCAGGAGTATATAATCGGAAAAAAACTTCCACTGAAGGATTATATGTTTGCGTTGAAAATGGATGTCGGGATGATATGGGAGAGTTTAAAGAGTTATACAGGAACACTGAGGGACAGAGACCGCGATAATTTCACTATTGTGTTCAGGCCGAATATCCAGTTCTGAGAAAACTCATTTCTTCATTGCATCTATTAACTCAAGGGCATGCTTTACCCTGGATACTATCCTTATCGGTTGTACCGGCTTTGAGATAAAATCAAGGAAACCTGCTTCAAAGGCACGTTGTTCGTCCTCACTGCTGGCCTTGGACGTAAGGAGAATCATCGGTATCTGAGCGGTCGCAGGATTTGCACGAAGGGCGCGAATGAGGGCGAACCCGTCCATCCGTGGCATTACCGAATCACAGATAATCAGATCAGGTTTTTCGGTAAGAGCCATTTTGAGCCCTTCCACCCCGTCCTGCCCGACACTGACTTCGTATCCTTCCTTTTTCAGAGCCACTTCGATAATGGTGGCAATCGGCTGGGAGTCATCCACCACCAGGATTTTGCGTTTATCGGAAACAATCTCTGCATTCCGCAGATAATGTTTTTTTATAGCCGCCAGGATATCCTGACGGGTTGAAAGGACCGGCATTATTTTCAATCCGGTTTTTTTGCCAAGAAATTCAAGTGTATCTTTGTCAAAGGGGTCGTTTATGGCAATGGCAAGCATTCCATTCTGGATCTTCAGCGGGAAGATCGTCCGCTGCACTGCCATATCCACATGTACCAGATCCAGCAGATCACCGGAAAAGGAGTACCCGGCGAACTCCTTGGCAATCTTGAACTCGAACTGCTTGGCAAGGGTATCAACCAGTTCACTCTCATTGATGACACCCATCTCCTCAAGGATAATCCCCAGTCGTTTTCCACTCCCCTTCTGACGCTCAAGCGCTCTTTCAAGAGTCTTGAGAGAGATGATTCCGGATTCAAGAAGGATCGAACCAAGCTGTTTTTTCTGTTCCATCGCCTTCTCCTGAATAACAACCTGATTTAATCATTACCATATTTATTGCGTGAAGACCACTTTTCCAACATGCTCCAGTCCAATAACCAGAGCGACAAAATCGGAATTTTATTAAAGGTCTTTTACCGGGCAGCTTATTCATGGACACAAGGTATCAAGTATATACAGCAGCATGGAATATAACGCTATTTTATTTACTTCAACCCCGTTTTTTGTTAAACTGTTTTCTCATGAAAGGCAGGAGGCAGTATGACCAGAAAGCTCTCAGTAAAAATTGCCGGAATACTCATAATCGTCATGATTGTTATCATGTCGGCATTCACCGTGTATTTTGTGAGGTGGAGAAGTGAGCATATGTATTCAGAGATACTTGCCAAGGGGAGAATATTGGCAATCTCTGGTGCCGCCAGCATGGAGAGAGTCCTGACAGAGGCAGTCACTGATAACAAGTTGACTATGGATGAGATTTTCGACACCAACTACAAAGAGATTCCCGGCAGTGCTCCGTCGAAATATACGACCAGATACGACTCGTACCTTGACAGGATGATCCCGCAGATTGAAGACGCCTTTCTTAAAGATGAACAGGTCTCATTTGCAGCCCTTGTCGACCGGAATGCCTATCTGCCGTCGCACAATACGAAATTCTCGATGCCCCAGACAGGCGACCTCGAAAAGGACAGGGCTTTCAGCAAATCAAAGCGGATATATAATGATCAGGTTGGACTCACTGCAGCAAAAAACACTCTTGAGTTCATCAAACAGGATCACCGCCAGGATACTGGTGAGAAGATGTGGGATATCTCCGCTCCGGTATATGTAAAGGGCAAGCATTGGGGAGCTTTTCGGATCGGTTTCTCGATGGCTACGACCGAAGCAAATATAGCCAAGCTCAGATCCCACATCTTACTTGCCATGCTCCTCATGCTCATAATTTCATCACTCACCATAATTGCAGTGGTAACCCTTATGATACGGCCTCTTCATATCCTTACCGAGGCCGCGAAAAACATTGCAAACGGTCAACTTGGAGAAGATATCCCGATTATCAGCAATGATGAGATCGGCACCGTCTCTGCTGCTTTCAACCGCATGACTTCGACAATTGTAAAGAGCCTGAAATCAGAAATTGAAAAGAGTAAACGTCTTTTTGCAACGATGAAAGATGCGGTCTTCCAGCTCGCAGAGTCATCAGCCAGACTGACGGCGGTGAGCGTTCAGCAGTCGTCATCTGCAACACAGCAGGCAGCATCGGTACAGGAACTGACTGCCACAGCTGAGCAGGTCGCAATTACTGCACGACAGATAATGGATAACGCCGGCCTTGTCGTTACCTTTGCAGAGGATGCAAGCAACACCTGTCAATCCGGCTCCAAAGATGTCGGAGCTGCAATTACCGGGATGGACGCTCTCAGAGAGCAGGTCAAGCAGATAGCCGGGAGTATGCTCCGACTTGGGGAAGACAGCCAACGGATCGGCGGGATAATAGAGATAATAGATGAAATCAGCGATCAGACCAACTTACTGGCGCTCAATGCTGCGATAGAATCTGCAGGAGCAGGCGAACATGGTAAACGGTTTGCGGTGGTGGCGAAAGAGGTGAGACGCCTTGCTGAAAGGACAGTAGATGCCACCCGGCAGATAAGGGAGCTCATCACCGAGATACGAAAGACGACCAATTGCACTATTATGCTTACTGAAGATGGGACAAAGGGGGTCGATGAGGCAGGCAGACTCGTAGACAAGGTAGATCGTTCTTTCACACGCCTGATGAAAGTGGTCGATGAAACTGCTCAGGCAGCACGAGAGATTACCTTTTCCACAAAACAACAGACCAGCGCTTGCCAACAGATAGCAGCAACAATGAATGAAGTCAGGGACGTGGCTCAACAGGTCGCGGACGGGACTCTCGAAACAGAACGGGCTGTGATCGATATAAATGACATTTCTGAACGGCTCAGATTTCTCATCGAAGAAGAGATTCAGTCAAAAGGACGCAAAAACGCAGTTGAAGGGGCGGCATCAATATCAGGTATTCTCGCAGATGCACTCAGGAGCGGACAACTTACACGCGCACAACTGTTCGACACAAACTACATCCCCATCCCGGAGACGACTCCACAGAAATACAGGACAGCGTATGATTCATTTACCGATATGAGTATCCAGACGCCACTCGACCAGTTCCTCATGGATGATGACCAGGTGGTTTTCGCAGTCCTGGTGGACAAGAACGGCTACCTCCCGACCCACAATACCAGATACAGCAATCCCCTGACCGGCGATCCGGAAAAAGACAAAATGGGCAACCGGACAAAAAGGCTGTTCAACGATCCGGTCGGGCTCGCTGCAGCCCAAAACCTTGAAGAGATACTTGTACAGGCCTACAACAGGGATACCGGGGAGAAAATGTGGGATATTTCATCGCCTGTCTATCTTGATGGAGAGCACTGGGGAGCATTCAGGGTCGGATACTCGATGTAAACGCGCCTTGCCCATCAGGAGCCCAGTACCATGGAACATCTAAAACCAACCCCCCTCAATCCCCCTTTATGCCCCAGAGGGTACTTGACAGGGGGGAAGCCTTTAAGCCTCCCTTTATGCCCCAGAGGGTACTGTCAAGGGGAGGTTTGGAGGGGTTTGGTGCGAAAGAATAAGAGTTACAAGGTACTAGCGCAGTGAACGGTTTGCCCCCTGCGTGATGCCGTAATGAAAAAAGGCAATCAGATTGAACGTCTCCTTCTCATACCCTTTCGGGAAAGAGCCTATTGGTCCAATTTTTTCCAGAGTCCTTATTACCTCCTTATCAAGAATCTTGCTCCCTGAGCTCTGAAGGACCTCACTTCCCACTATCTCTCCACGTCGGTTGAACGTTATCTTTACCGGGGTGACCCCTTCGATTCCCATCTTTGCTGCTTCTTGCGGATATCTCCAGACACCGTACACTGCCGTTTCAAAGCGCCTCAGAAAAGAGCCGAAAAGTATGTCATCAGTATTCAGGAACTTGGTCTCTCCATCCACCACTTCCGGTCCGTATTTTTTACGATACAGATCCTCAAGGCGTGCCATCTTTTCTGCACCCGGATAAAAACTGGCAATTGAAGAAGGTTGAGCACGCTCTTTTTTCCTGAAAAGCTCTTCTTTTGGAAGCTGTTCACGGCCGGAAGAGTCGAACTGTTGAGATGGCTTTGTCATTGAGTCTGAAAGCGATCGGGAAGGTCTCAGTACCGGCTGCTTGAAACTTGAATCCCCTCTGGGCAGCTTCTCGACAAAAGCGTCGCCTTTTGGTGCGACCTCTCTTTCAACTCGCTGCCTGCTTTCTGAAAGCCTGTCAACCGGAGGAAGATCTGCTTCCGGGGCCGGAAGTGCCGGGATACCAGCAAGATCGACCATAAAAGGTTCGCTGGAAGGCTTGATCTCATCCCGAAGGTTCACCATAACGACGAGTACCGCTACGTGAACAGCAATTGAGATGAGAATGAGGTAAAGTAATTTTTTTTCAATGACGGTATCTGACATCAACTGCCTTGCATAGATTCAGTTTATCTGTATATTTTACGGGCTACGGAAGTTAAAAGCAACCTTGCACTGGCACTATTATCCCTGTCAGTGAGGCAATAATTTAATCCGGGAGACTTACTTGACGAACGAAACAATCCTCTGGACCGGATTTGCCGCCATCATGGTCATCATGTTTACCCTGGACATGGGAGTCTTCAACAGAAAAAGCCATGAGATCAGCTTCCGGGAAGCAGCTGCCTGGACCTCGATATGGGTGACGCTCGCCCTGGCATTCAACATAGGGGTTTATTATGAACTCGGGAGAGAAAAAGCTCTTGAATTTCTGGCAGGGTACCTGATTGAGCAGTCCCTTTCAGTTGACAATCTCTTTGTCTTCATAATGATATTTTCTTACTTCCATGTCAGCAGGAAGCATCAGCCCAAAATACTGAAATGGGGGATTCTGGGGGCACTCGTTTTGAGGGCCGTATTCATAATAGCAGGGATAGATCTGATCGAGCGTTTCAGCTGGACCATCTACCTTTTCGGCGGGATTCTCGTTGTCACCGGCATAAAAATGGGCTTCGGCAAGGAAGGACAGCTTGAACCCGAAAAAAACCTTGCTGTCAGACTTATAAGGCGTTTCATGCCGATCACAAAACGGATAAGGAGTGATAAGTTCTTTATTCACATCAGAGGGATAACCGCAGCAACCCCGCTTTTTCTTGCGCTTGTCGTTATTGAGAGCAGTGATGTAATATTTGCAGTTGACTCAATCCCTGCGGTTCTCTCAGTCACCAGGGACCCGTTGATAGTCTATACATCGAATGCCTTCGCTATTATGGGGCTGCGATCGATGTACTACCTGCTTGCAAACGTGATGGGGATGTTCGAATATTTAAAACTAGGTGTTTCGTTCATCCTGGCGTTTGTCGGTGTTAAAATGCTGCTTACTCATACAGCATACAATATACCGATTCAATTTTCGCTCGGGATTATATTCGGAGTGCTCGTGGTCTCGGTTCTCGCATCGACAATTACCGCCAGGAAGAAATCCCTGCTATGAATGCTCGCCTGCTTTCCTGACTCTCACTCTTGTCACAGCATTCTTTGCTATCTCTTCAGATACGAACAGGTAACCCTCCCACTCCACCTCTTCGCCCTTTTCCGGGAATCGTCCCAGTTTGTGGAGAATAATACCGGCAACGGTGTCGAACTGCAGGTCACCTTCGAATGTCACGTCAAGAAGGTCTTCAAGGTCGCTGACTGAACAGAGCGCATCCAGCAGATAGCTGCCATCCGGAAGCAGCTGAACCCGCAAAGGCTCACCGATATCATGTTCGTCCTCGATTTCTCCTACCAGCTCTTCGAGAAGGTCCTCAGTTGTCACCATGCCGCTCAGCCCTCCATACTCGTCAACGACAAGGGCCAGATGAACGCGCCGGCGCTGCATCTCCTTCAGCAGGTCGTTGACCTTTTTCCCTTCAGGGACATATAAGGGTGGCCTGAGAATTGTCTGGAGATCAAATGAAGGGTCTGCAACCGTCTGCCCTAGGAAATCCTTGGCATGGATGAATCCGGCGATCCTCTCGATATCCCCCCTATAGACCGGATATCTGGAGTACTGGCTCTCCAGAATAGTGCGTAATATTACCGAATCGGGCTGGTCCAGGTCGACAGCGACTATCCGTGTCCTGGGGACCATGACTTCTCGCACCGTTGTATGGGTGAAGTCGAATATATTCTTGATATACTCGTTCTCTGCAGCAGTAAAAGTACCGGCATCATGTCCCTCCGAAATGATATGCTGGACCTCTTCCCGGCTTATAAAACCCTGAACGGTGCCGCTCACCCCGAAAAGAGATAGCAGTCCCCTGCTTGAAAGAGAGAGTATACTGACGACAACACCGCCGACTCTTGCGATAAAATCAAGAGGGCGTGCGAAGTGAAGTGCAGCAGGATCGGCATATTGAAGGCCAATGGCCTTCGGGACAAGTTCACCAACGACGAGAATGAAATACGAGAGAAGAAGGACTACCAAGGAGACGGCTAGCGGTTCGGCAGCATTGCGGATTATCAAAACAGATGAGTTCAGAAAGATCGGTTTAATGTGCTCTACTGCAATGACACCGCCAATCGCAGATGCGGTCGCCCCGACTACTGTCACGCCGATCTGCACAACAGCCAGCAGCCGGTGAGTATCTTTCTGCAACCCCTCAATGATCTTTGCCCGGGGATCTCCTGCCGCAACCAGTTGTGCTACACGACTTTTGCGAATGGAGATGACTGAAAACTCGGCACAGGCAAAAAACCCGTTTACAAAAATGAGAATGACTATAACAAAAAGCTCTAGCAAGATACTGCTCAACGACACCCCCCCTTCACGAATGGAATCTTTGCAGTGAACTATATCAGGAAAATCGGGCATTATCCAAAAAAACAATATATAAATCTGTTCCCTGTCAAACGTTATGCCGGTTTTATAAAGTTGACATAGATGTGAAAAAACCTGTATTTAGATGGGTGTTCTAGGAAAAATCAGGGGGCGTACCGCATTAATGAGCATCAGACCCAGAGTAATTCTTTTTATCATCATACTTTTAATAATATCTGCCGCCGGGATGCACCTTTACAGGGATTTAAGGTCAAAAAGAACTGACTCTTCTTCAAAAGACCAGATAAAACTCCTGAAAGAGGTTATCACCATCGTCAAAAAGAGCTATGTCGAAGAGATCGACAACAAAAAGCTCGTACAGGGTGCTATCGACGGGATGCTCTCCAAGCTTGACCCTCACAGCGCGTTCATGACTCCTGAGCCCTATAAGGAGATGAAAGTGAACATTTCCGGCTCGTTCGGCGGTCTCGGCATTGAGATCAACGTGAAAGACGGAAAACTGACGGTCATCTCCCCGATTGAAGACACTCCTGCCTGGAACGCAGGCATAAAATCGAATGACTACATCTGGAAGATCGACAGTAAGCTTACCCGAGGGCTCACCATCAATCAGTCAGTATCACTGATGCGCGGTGAAAAAGGGACTCGTGTGACTCTTCATATTGTGCGTGATGGAGAGAAAAAACCGCTGGTCTTCCCGCTCATCAGGGACATTATCAAAACGAAGAGCATGAGGAGCAGGACTCTTCTGCCCGGTTATGGCTATATAAGAATAATCCAGTTTCAGGAAAGAACCGGTGAGGATTTCGTAAAAGCTCTTGAAAACCTGCATGCAGACAACCCTGAAGGGCTGAAAGGGCTTGTCATAGACCTGAGGAACAACCCTGGCGGACTCGTCGACACAGCAGCACAGGTAGCTGACCGCTTCATCGGCGAAGGTAAGGATGACGGGACGATCGTCACCATGAAGGGACGTACCCCTGGCGCCAGGATGAGTCATTTCGCAAAGGTCGGGATCAAAGAGCCGCATTACCCGATAGTCGTGCTTATTAACGGCGGGAGCGCCAGTGCATCAGAGATTCTCGCCGGCGCACTTCAGGATAACGGAAGAGCGATCGTCATGGGGACCCAGAGCTATGGCAAAGGTTCAGTTCAGTCTGTCATACCGCTCCGCGACGGATACGGGCTTAAAATCACGACTGCACGATATTACACCCCGAAAGGGCGTTCTATTCAGGCAAAAGGGATAACTCCCGATGTTATAGTCGCACAGCTGGATCTCTCCAAAAAAGCCAAATCTGCCGGGAAGGGGTCTGCTGAAGAAGCTCCCACAGAGATCAGGGAAAAGGATCTGGAGAACCATTTCAAGGGAGTCCAGGGGAAAGATCTCCCTCTGAAAGCAGACCAGCCGGAAAAATTGAAACCACCGGCGAATAAAGCTCCTGCAGTCAAACTGCTCGGTGAAGAACTTGCTGATGACTATCAGCTTTTCCGGGCTGTCGAGATGCTTAAAGGGCTGGATATTTTCAGCACCATCACCATGGGGAAAGAGCCCCCCCCCTCTGCCGTGCCTTCATCAGGCAGAACCGCAAAATAGCAGGTATACGTGTACTGCACTTATTACGGCTTCAAGGAAAAACCGTTCAATATCACGCCAAACCCGCGTTTCCTTTATCTGAGCAAGAACCATAAGGAGGCGTTCGCACACCTGCTCTACGGCATTAATAATCATTCCGGCTTCATAGAGCTTACCGGTGAAGTCGGGACAGGCAAGACCACCATCCTGAGAACCATCCTTGAACAGCTTGATGACGAAAGCCACTGTACTGCGCTGATTCTCAACCCATGCCTCTCCTCGCTCGAACTGCTCAGAAATATAAACCGCGAATTCGCTATCCCGCATGACGGGCTTGAAAACGGTGCGTTGCTGGAAGAGCTTAACCGTTTTCTGCTCGCTGAAAACCGGGACGGAAGAACAGTCGTTCTTGTTATCGATGAAGCACAAAATCTGGCGCCGCAGGTCCTGGAGCAGATCAGGCTGATCTCGAATCTGGAGACAGAGTCTGACAAGCTTATCCAGATAGTTCTTGCCGGACAGCCTGAATTGCACAATCTCCTGAACAGCCGTGAATTACGTCAGCTTGCGCAGAGGATAACCGTAAGGTTTCATCTTCTGCCGATGGATTTTGAAGACAGCTGCCGCTACATCAGACACAGGCTGGAGGTTGCCGGTGGAGGGGGCTGGATCGCCTTCCCTGACCCGTCATATAAGAAGATCTACCGTTTTTCCAAAGGATCGCCGCGACTTATCAACCTTGTCTGCGACAGGGCACTGCTGGTAGGCTATAGTGAGGACACTCGTCGGATAGACTCGACCATCGTGGCCAGGGCTCTTGACGAGCTTCAGACATCTGCTCCCGACAGGTGGCGGTCATTATTGAGCCCGATGACTTCTTTCGTCGCCCTGCTGTCAGCAGGACTCCTCATTACACTGGGGCTACTGACAGCCCGAGAACTGGTATCCTACCAGAAGGGGCTGTTGCTGCAGAGCCCCCCGGAAAGGGCTGCTCTCAATAAATTGTCCGGCAGCAAACAGCTGACCACAAAGGCCCCTCCTCTCACGCCTGCACCTCCTGTCGTGCAGCTGGCAACTTCAGTTCCCGCAACAAGCGCCCCTGTTGCTATCAAGCCGACGTCTCCCCGGCATCCTTCCTTTGCAGCACTTCCTGGCGGACCGGAAGCAGCTTTTGCTGCAGTGGCTGCTTTATGGCAGATTCCTTATGCAGTCGGCAGTACAAAGCGTGCCACTCTGGGAGAGCTCGCAACCAGCCACGGATTTAACCTCACCCCTCTGCACACTTCCCTGTCAACCCTGCAGCGCCTGAATGTGCCGGTTATCCTGGAACTGCAGGTGCCGGGCACCGGCACGCGTTTACTGGCGCTCGTCGGGCTGGGCCGTGAACAGCTTGTAACCGCGCCACCCCTCCCTGACGGACATGGTTTGAGCCGCTCTGAACTGACCAGATTCTGGAACGGACGTGCCTTTCTCCTTTGGCGTAATCATCAAAAAATCCCGAACAGTATTGACACTGACTCAGCAGGTACCGAAGTAATCCGCCTGCAGGTTCTGCTTTCCGGAGCTGGTTTTCTTAACAGCGAGCTCACCGGAATCTATGATGACGCCACCCGCAGCGGCCTGCAAGCCTTTCAGAAGTCGCGCGGGATCAAGCCTGACGGACATCCTGACGGCCTGACCCTTCTCCTCCTCTACCGGGACGGAGGCAGATTTGTGACTCCGCGCCTCAATCAGGCCCCTGTGAAGAGGAGAGCCGCATGAGTTCAATATTGAAGGCGCTTAAAAAACTTGAAGAAGAGAAATCTTTCCAGAAAAGCGGCAAAGAGATCAATATCTCCCAAGAGATCCTTAAGCCCCAGGCGGAGCACAGCAACAGTGTCAGATGGCTCTGGCTGCCCGGCAGTGTCGCACTGGCATTAATCATGATCCTGGCTACGGCACTTTTCCGTTCGTCCTCTTCAAAAAAAGAGACCAGAATTCAGCCGCAGGTGCTAATATCACCGGGCCTTCCGTCACTCGCCCCACCGCCGGCACCCCCTGCGCTGCGATCATTATCAGATGACAGAAAAAATATTGGCAAGCCTCCATCTTCGACAGTGAAAACTCTTAACCAGGAACCGCCTAAACCCTTGGCAGAGCGATCAAGAGTGCGCTCTTCGATAAAAACAGAACTGCCGAATACGCCTGCGGTCTACATTGAATTGCCAAAAACAGATTTCAAGGCTAATACTCCTCCACCTTCGCAACTGCCGAAATCGTTCGACTCATCTTTGACCCTTTCAGGTATAGCCTGGAACAAGGATAGCTCAGACAGGCTGGCAATAATTAACGGTCAGCCGACCGCCACAGGAGCCAGTGTAGATGGTGCTGTTGTTGAAGAGATACTACCGGACAAGGTTAGGATGAATCTTTCTGGCCGGACTTTTGAACTCTTTCTGGGCAGGCAGCAGAAAACAAACTGAAAACAGGAATTGAAATGCACGATAACGACAATGGTAAGCCGGTTTTGACACTGATAGCCGGAGGGAGAGTGACCGCCGATGAAGGTCTTCCTGCCTCGATTGACGCTGCGGAATACTATGCAGGGAGAATGGCTTGAGCGTGGAATGGGATTCCTTGTGTAAAAAATGCGGTTTCTGCTGCTTTGAAAAATACGAGACCGACAACGGCTCCATTTACTACACCCAGACTCCCTGCCGCTATCTTGATATCGTCACCAGAAAATGCAAGGTCTATAATCGGCGCTTCCAGATCAATCCGGCGTGCGTACAGCTCACCCCTGACTATGTGAGATCGATCAAATGGCTTCACCCGGAGTGCGGATACAGGCAGAACGCTGAGAGCGATTGATCAGACCAGGCAGGAACAGCGACACCTTCCCTTCTCCGGTTAGACCCTGAAAGACCTTCTTCACGGCGACTTGACAAACGACCATTGATTTGTATTATTTCCCCATGAGACAGGATAAGGGAATACTAATATTTAATGCGGTCGGCTTCAATCTGAGACTTGTCAGTGCCATGCTGGAAGCCGAAGACTGCACTGTTTATGTCACATCCCACCCTCTTGAAGCGATCCATATACTTCGGAACAATGATATTGATCTGATTCTGGCTCCGCCGCATCTTGATGGCATGGAAGGCTCCGAGTTCAAAGAGCTGGCTGAAAAGATCAGGCCGGGTGTCAGTACCTTCCTGCTCCCCTTGAACCCTCAAACTGCCGATGACACCGAGGGCTCACAGGCTGAATGCCATGTAAACCTGAAAGAGTTTGTCCAGTTCATTCAGAATCATATCCGGATTGAAAACCATCTGCTTGATCAGGCTGCATCTTTCAAGGAGTTTTTTTTCACATTTACAGACAGACTGCTTCAGCTCTTCGAAGCAAAAGACCATTATTTTTTTAACAATAATCATCTCGTTGCAACCCTTTCCTGCAAAGTTGCGCAAAACCTGCGCCTTGAAGAAAAGCTCATCGAAGCGATAAACCTGGCTGCGCTGCTGAGAGACATCGGCAAGATCGCCATAACCCATGAAATCCTTAATGACACGCGCCAACTGGAGAAAAAAGCCTTCTCGTCAATAAGAAATCATCCGCAAAATGCGATTCAACTCCTGCGGCAGATAAGTTTCCCCTGGAATGTCGACTCCATAATCAAGCACCATCATGAGCATTACGATGGCAACGGCTACCCGGACGGGCTCAAAGGCAGAGGGATCCCTCTCGGAAGCAGAATTATTTCTGTTGCTGATGCCTATGTAGCAATGACGACTGATCGCCCGTACAGAAAAGCTCTTGCAAAAGAGTTTGCTATCAATGAACTCATGAAAATGTCGGGCAGCCAGTTCGACCCTGAAATCGTCGAGAATCTGGTTGCGGTTCTCAACCAGGAATCTGCCGAAGGAACTGCACGGAAGCGGGCTCTTATCCTTTACAAGGATGAAGCGTTGGCTGCCTTTATGAAGCTGAATATTAACAATGAAGATCTCCAGATTTTTTTCGCTCTCTGCAGTGAAGGTGAGCTTGAAAACCTGTTACAGATGGAGATTGATATTCTTATTGCCGAAGAGGATGCCTTGAATTGCTGCAGCACCGGTTTTACAGCAGCAATTCGCCGAAGTGCCGAGGAAAAGGCTACTCCGTTTATCCTGATTACTGATACCAAAGAGCTTGTAATCCCTGAAGACGACCTTTTCATCGAATGGATTTCAAAACCGATCGACATTGATATTTTAAATACAAAGATAACAAATCTGCTCGGGAAGACCGTGCATAAATCTGCAGCAAACCATAACGGAGCAGAGTTAAGAGGAGTGGCTGGCAGCCTCGAAGAGATGGGGATAACGGACATTATCCAGGTGCTGAACATGGGCCTGAAAACCGCCAAAGTCACGATTTCCGGAGAAAAGGCCAAAGGAGAAATTTTCCTGAAATACGGCAAAGTCGTAGGTGCCAGGACAGGTGAGCTTAAAGGGCATCAAGCTTTCTTTGAGCTTATCGGCTGGGAAAAAGGGATTTTCAATATTCTTCATGGCAAAACCAGTGACGAAGAGAATGTAACCATGGATACGATGACCCTCCTGCTTGAAGCTGCCAGGGTCCTTGATGAAAAGCGATACCACGTAAAAACTGAAATTTGATTGCAGGACTTTTCAGAAATCAGCGCTGCAGCTTCCGTCGCTGTTAATACCGGTGATTTTTATAGTGTGTTCAGTTCCGGCTCCGCCAATTCCCCTGCCCAGTTTTACGGTTAAATAGTTTCTTGAGATACCGCTTTTCCCGTCTCCCTGAACAAGTACCTGAAGATCTCTCCCGTTAAACTGTCCGGCAAAGCTGACGCTCTTGTTTTTACCAATCCTTCGAAGTTGCTCTGCACGGCGCTTGATGACAGAAGGCTGCAGGTGGCCGGGCATGACAGAAGCGGTTGTCCCCGGTCTCGACGAGTAGGGAAATACGTGGAGATAGGCAACCGGCAGTGACTCAACCAGCTTACAGGTAGCGACATGATCCTCTTCAGTTTCTCCCGGGAAACCGGCAATAAGATCAAGACCGATTGAAATGTCAGGGATTTCTGAAACCAGTCTTGTCACCAGTTCACGGATGAATTCCGGAGTATAGCTCCGGCCCATTTCAGACAGGATATGAGTGGATCCGCTCTGAAGCGGCAGATGGATATGCGGGCAGAGTGTCCTGGAAGTTGCCAGGAAGCGGATAAACCCGTCTGTCATTTCGTTCGGTTCTACAGACCCGAGCCGCAGCCTGCCGGTAATCCCTTCGGCATCTATCCTCTGGATAAGCTCCAGAAGCCCCCTGTTCGGCCTCAGATCGAGCCCGTATGCCCCAAGGTGTATGCCGGTGAGGACAACCTCTGAAAAACCGGCCTCAGCAGATTTACGCACGCCGTCAAGAACCTCTTCAAAAGGAACGCTCCGGCTTCTCCCCCGGGCATACGGTACAATACAGTAGCTGCAGAAGGCATCGCAGCCGTTCTGTATCTGCAGAAAAGACCGTGTATGTTCGGAGAATGTCTTCAGGTGAAGCCCCTCTGCCCTGCTTGCTGCAGAAATGTCCGAGACAACTATCTGAGAATCCTCCCCAAGGCTCCGGATCAGCGAACAGATCTCCCTCTTCTCGCTGTTTCCTGTTACCAGCGCGACATTTGGAAGAGCTGCAAGCTCCGGAGCTGAGAGCTGTGCATAGCAGCCGGTGACGACGATCCTGGAATCCGGGTTCTGCCTGGCGGCCCGCCTGATAAGCCTGCGCGACTCGGCATCTGTCCTGGCGGTCACGGTACAGGTGTTTATGATATAGATATCCGCAACCTGGTTGAAAGGAACGCTCTCGTACCCCTCTTTCTCAAGCGACTCCCGCATCGCTGCGGACTCAAACTGATTGGTCTTGCAACCAAGTGTTGTAATGGCAATTTTCTTCATCTACTCTATCCAGCCCCCCCCCACCACTTCATCTCCCCGGTAGAACACCGCAACCTGCCCGGGAGTGACCCCTTTCTCCGGTGACTGGAATCTGACCTCGGCACGCTCACCGGCAAGGATCGTTACCTGGCAGGAAACGGGTCTGTGCCGGTATCTGATCTTGCACTGGACCCCTTGATCAAGCTGGTCCGGTGACTGTATCCAGTTGCAGTCGCTGATAAAGAAGGAGTCCCTGTAGAGCTGCGGCTCAGGTCCGACGATGACATTACCGGACTCAGCATCCATGCTGATAACGTGAAGAGGTTCACTCCAGGCAATTCCCATACCCCGACGCTGACCGACTGTATAGCAGTGAATCCCCTTATGATGTCCGACAATCCTGCCGTCTGCCAAAAGAAAATCACCGGAAACGGGAGATACCCCGCGACGTTCCAGAAAAGCGATATAGTCACCATCCGGAATGAAGCAGATATCCTGGCTGTCATGCTTCTCCGCAACCGCTATCCCCATATCAGCAGCAACTCTGCGGACCTCGCTCTTATCCTTCACCTCTCCCAGCGGGAAGAGGATCCTCTTGAGTTGCTCCTGCTTCAGCGAAAAGAGGAAGTAGGACTGATCCTTGGAAATGTTGGCAGCCTTCAGCAGATGAGGGACCCCGTCTACGCCTCTGACAATCCTTGCGTAATGACCGGTAGCCAGATGGCCGGCATCAAGCTGGTTAGCCATATCCATAAGGGCACCGAATTTTATCAGCTGATTGCATCGGGCACAGGGGTTGGGCGTCCTTCCCGACCGGTACTCCTCGGTGAAATACCTCATAATATGCTCTTCAAAGCAGCTTTCGAATGAAGCAACGTGGTGAGGGATCCCCAGATGTCCGGCAACCCTTACAGCATCGTCAACCGCAGTTGAAGGTCCGTCCCAGAGACGCATCGTGATCCCGATAACGTCATGCCCCTCCGCTTTGAGGAGTGCAGCCGTGACCGAAGAGTCGACCCCTCCGCTCATGGCTACTGCTATTTTCATCTTTTCTGACATTTCAGGTATACCTCAAACAAAAAAGGGAAGCCGCGAGGCCTCCCGTAAATCAAACCAGCGGGTGAGTTCAATCCGCAAGCTTCTTCTTGAGCTGTTCATGCTCAGTTGAAAGAGTCTGGAATTTCCTGTCAAGCTCGCGTATCTGGTCAAACAGGCATGAGATGGCTTTTGCTTCAGGATCAGGCATGTTGCCGTGCTGAAGATCCGGTTTTTCAGGCTGCTCCCCTTCTGTCTGAACAACCCGACCGGGTATGCCGACAACTGAAGAGTTGGGGGGAACCTCCTTGACCACGACCGAATTGGAACCGATCTTGCTGTTAGCGCCGACCGTAAACGGCCCAAGGACTTTCGCACCTGAGCCGATGACAACATTGTCACCGATTGTCGGATGCCGCTTGACCTTGTCCCAGGTCACCCCACCCAAAGTCACGCCATGATACATGGTAACATTATCGCCGATCTCCGCCGTCTCACCTATAACGACCCCCATCCCGTGATCGATGAAGAATTTACGGCCGATCTTCGCTCCCGGGTGAATCTCGATACTGGTGATGAATCTGGAAAGATGTGAGGTAAGCCTGCCAAGAAAAAAGAACTCATGGGTCCATAACCAGTGAGCGATCCTGTGCAGCCATATGGCATGGAGGCCGGGGTAGCAGAACAGAACCTCGAGCACATTACGTGCAGCCGGGTCACGATCAAAAACCGAATCAATATCCTCTCTCATACGGGCAAACATCTGTCACCTCCTGCATACCTTACCATATGTAATCAGTTATCATACCCGACCAATTTAGTCAAGTTGGATAGAGGGCATTAAAAAGGGCGAGCCTTGCGGATCGCCCTTTTTGTGTACTAAAATAAAATATCCTAGTTTGCCAAAGCCTTGAGATACTCCCGGTTCAGCTTTGCAATAAACTTGACATCGACGCCCTTCGGGCATGATGCCTGACACTCATAATGGTTGGTGCAGTTACCGAAACCGCAATCCTTGAGCGCTTCAGTCATGGCATTGACTCGAACTGCAGCCTCGGCCCTGCCTTGCGGAAGAGCAGCAAGCTGAGCGACCTTCGCGCTGGTAAAGAGCATTGCCGAACCGTTCGGACATCCTGCAACGCAGGCGCCGCAGCCGATGCACTCAGCAGCATCCATGGCGTAATCAGCTTCCGGCTTCGGAATCAGCAGTGCATTGCCGTCCGGGATCCCGCCGGTGTGGCAGGAGGTATAGCCACCTGCCTGGATGATCGTATCAAGGGCACTGCGGTCAACGACCAGGTCCTTGATAACAGGGAATGCACGTGCTCTCCATGGTTCGATGAAGATATTGTCTCCGTCTTTGAAGGAGCGCATATGGAGCTGGCAGACCGTTGTACGGTCCTGGCCGCCGTGCGGAACACCGTTGACAACCTGTGAGCACATGCCGCAGATCCCTTCGCGGCAATCGTGATCAAACGCTATCGGATCAGCACCCTTTTTGATCAGGGTCTCATTCACCTCATCGACCATCTCCAGAAAAGACATATCAGGACTGATATGCTTTGCCTCGTAGGTCTCCAGCTTCCCTGTAGCATTCGGCCCTTTCTGGCGCCAGACATGCAGAGTCAGATTCATGGTATTGGTAGTATGATCACTCATTATTTATAACTCCTTACCGCCAGATGGACGTTATCGAATTTCAACGGTTCCTTGTGGAGTTCCGGCTCATTACCAACCCCTTTGAATTCCCAGGCTGCAACATGACAGAAGTCGGCATCATTTCGCATGGCTTCACCGTCAGGCATCTGGTGCTCGACCCGGAAATGGCCGCCGCAGGACTCTTCACGGGTAAGAGCATCCTTGGAGAGCAGTTCTGCGAACTCCAGGAAGTCGGCAACCCGGCCGGCGTTCTCAAGCTGCTGGTTCATCTCACCGCCCTCGCCACTGATATTGACGTTGGTCCAGAACTCTTCACGCAGCTTCGGAATCTCCTTGAGAGCATTCTTGAGACTTTCGTCGCTGCGGGCCATGCCGACATTTTCCCACATGACTTTGCCCAGCGCCCGGTAGATCTCGCTGACCGTTTTTTTGCCCTTGAGAGCAAACATCTTGTTGTTGGTAGCTTTAACATCCTCAATCGACTTTTTGACCTCAGCATGGTCAAGGGAGTAGTCGCCAGGCTTGATGCCGGCAAGATAGCCGCCGATGGTGTAAGGGATAACGAAGTAGCCGTCTGCAAGGCCCTGCATGAGAGCAGAAGCACCGAGCCGGTTGGCGCCGTGAACAGAGAAGTTGGCCTCGCCGAGAACAAACAGACCTGGCACATTGCTCATGAGGTTGTAATCGACCCAGAGACCGCCCATTGCATAGTGAGGAGCCGGGTACATACGCATCGGCCGCTTGTAGCCATTTTCGTCGGTGATCTTCTCATACATTTCGAAGAGATTGCCGTAGCGCTCCTTAATGGTGTGCTCACCAAGTCGATTGATTGACCCGGCAAAGTCGAGATAGACTCCGCGGCCGCCAGGGCCGACACCGCGACCATCGTCACACTGCTCTTTAGCAGCACGGGAGGCGATATCACGCGGGGCAAGGTTGCCGAAGCTCGGGTACTTGCGCTCGAGGTAGTAATCGCGATCATCTTCCGCAACTTCGCTCGGATGCTTTCCGCAGTCTTCCTTCTTCTTCGGTACCCAGCAGCGTCCGTCGTTCCTGAGTGACTCGGACATGAGGGTCAGTTTGGACTGGTGATCGCCGGTCTGCGGGATGCAGGTCGGATGAATCTGTGTATAGCAAGGATTGGCGAAGTATGCGCCCTTCTTGTGGGCCTTCCAGTTAGCGGTAACCGAACAGCCCATAGCGTTTGTGGAGAGATAGAACACATTCACATAGCCGCCGGTTGCCAGACAGACCGCATCACCCATATGAGCGCGGATCTCGCCGGTAACCATATCGCGGACAGTGATACCTTTTGCCACACCGTCGATCACGATCAGGTCGAGCATCTCGGTACGGTTGAACATCTTGACAGTTCCGGCCTTGATCTGACGGGAAAGGGCGGAGTAAGCGCCGAGGAGGAGCTGCTGCCCGGTCTGACCGCGCGCAAAGAAGGTCCGTGAGACCTGGGCTCCGCCGAATGAGCGATTGTCCAGATAACCTGCGTAGTCGCGGGCAAAAGGAACGCCCTGGGCAACGCACTGGTCGATGATGTTGTTGGAAACCTGTGCCAGCCGCCATACGTCAGCTTCACGGGCACGGAAGTCGCCGCCTTTGATGGTGTCGTAGAAGAGACGGTAGATGGAGTCGCCGTCATTCGGATAGTTCTTTGCAGCGTTGATACCGCCCTGTGCCGCAATGGAGTGGGCACGACGAGGAGAGTCCTGATAGCAGAACGCCTCAACATTGTAGCCGAGCTCTCCGAGAGAAGCTGCTGCAGCGCCGCCGGCCAGGCCGGTACCCACCATGATGATTTTGTATTTACGTTTATTGGCCGGATTCACCAGCTTCAGGTCGAAGCGGTGCTTATCCCAGGTTGTTTCAATCGGTCCGGTTGGACATTTTCCGTCGAGTATCACTCTAAACCCCCTATTTAATCAAAGCGCTGGCTAGTATGGATATCGGAATAACCGCATAACCGGCAAGCAGGATGAAGGCAACTGCTTTACCGATCATAGAGATGCTGCACTGAGTTTTGTCAGTGTTCCATCCCATTGTCTGGAAAAAGCTCTGTATACCATGTGAAAGATGCAAGAAGAGAGCAGCCATCGCAACAAGATAGACACATGAGATCCCGCCGTTCTTGAATGCTGTTACCACCATAGTGAAGACGTCGTAGCGACCGAGAGCATCAACTCCCTTCACAACACCGGGAAGAGTCCGGGCAGTGAAGTGCAGAAGATGGAATACAATGAAAGCAATCAGTGTAATGCCGGTCCAGATCATGGTGGAACTGGCGAAAGTGGCCTTTAACTGCCTCTTCACAGCATATCCTGCAGGATTGGCTGCACTGTTCTCCAGTGTGAGCTGTACCCCGAAGAAGATGTGGGTCGACACCAGGGCAAAAAGACCGGCGCGGAACACCCAGACCAGCGGACCAAGATCATGGAGATGCTTTGCGTAGGCGTTGATCCCGTCAGGACCTACGAAAATGGATGAGTTGCCCACCAGGTGGACAACGGCGAACAGGACCATGCACTGGCCTGTGATCGCCATGAAAACCTTTCTTCCAACGACACTCTTTAGTATTTGCATGTTTCTTTCCCTTTTTGCGAGAGATTTACTACAGATTTGAAATTGATGCCGCTCATTGCGGTAAATCGCAATAAAGCGGTTCGGCGTGACCGGATTCTCTGAATTCTACGGTGGGGCCCGTAAGCTGCTGAATGTTCGCATTATCCCTTCCTTTCCCGAAATGTGATAGCATACGAAACAGCTTTATAATTAAGAGATTGAACCCTTTTTTTCGCAAAGCATAGTAATCACCGTTTTAGAAAAAATCAACATAAATAATGTATACAGTATCAAATCAGTGTCACAACAGAACCTCTTTTTGCAAACGTCTTCACGCTTTCTTGACTCAGGAAGGATGATGTCCGATAATCCGATCAATTCTCACTGAAAGGTAACGATTCATAATGCGCTTCACTCTTCTTAAAAAAGATGCCGCTACTGCAGCCAGGCGCGGCAGGATAGAGACTTCGCACGGCATCATCGAGACGCCGATTTTCATGCCCGTAGGAACTCACGCCGCCATGAAGGCGATGACCCCTGAGCAGGTGACTGCGACCGGTGCCCAGATCATCCTCTCCAACACCTACCATCTTCATCTTCGCCCCGGCGAGAGTCTGGTAGAGAAGGCCGGCGGACTCCACAAGTTCATGGCCTGGGATAAACCGATCCTGACCGATTCGGGCGGCTTTCAGGTCTTCTCGCTCCCGAACAAGCGGATAACTGAAGACGGTGCCTATTTCCGTCACGAGATCTCCGGTGAAGAGGTCTACCTCGACCCTGCCCGGGCGATCGCCATACAGGAAGCTCTGGGTGCAGACATCATCATGGCGTTCGATGAGTGCATCCCCTACCCTTGTGACAAAAAGTACGCGGCCCAATCGACCAGAAAAACTATCCGCTGGGCTGAACAGTGCCTGAAGGCCCAGACCCGCAAGGATCAGGCACTGTTCGGCATCGTCCAGGGGAGCACGTTCGAGGACTTGCGCGAGATGTGCGCCAGAGAGATGGTCGCCATGGACTTCCCGGGCTATGCCATCGGCGGAGTCTCGGTCGGCGAAGGGCTGGAACTCCTGAAGAAAGTTGTTGCCATGACCGCCCCGTTTCTGCCGGAAGACAAGCCCCGCTACCTCATGGGGGTCGGGCTTCCCGAGGACATACTCGAAAGTGTCGAACGCGGCATGGATATGTTCGACTGCGTCATACCGACCCGCTATGCCCGCAGCGCCACCCTCTTCACCCGCCGCGGGAAGATCCGTCTTACCAACAAGAACTACCGTCGCGACTTCTACCCCATCGATCCGAGCTGTAGCTGCTACGCCTGCAAAAACTTCAGTCGGGCTTACATCCACCACCTCTTCAATGCCAATGAAGTCCTCTCCGCCATTCTCGCCAGTATCCACAACGTCCACTTCTATTTGAAAATGATGGAAGAGATCCGGCTGAGTATCGAGGAAGGGCGCTTTGCCGAGTACAAGCGGGAATTTCTGGCAGGGTATTTGAGTGACGAGAAGGGGAAGAAGGGTAACGGCAGTTGAGAGCTGCCGGAAGGAGAGCCTTAGGGCTGTTTCGTCGCAATTCTTAGCGAAATGGAGCGTAAACAGCCGATATTGTCTGAGCGAAGCGAGTTTATCGGCTGTAGCTCAATGAGCTTAGAATTGCAGAAACAGGACGTCAGCTCGACTGCAGGTAGCTTTCAACTGCCGGACTTATGTTCAATGCTTCCTCTCCACCCAGCACTGCTCCGTGGAAAGGGACTTCAGGAATTCTGCGGCAAAGAGGAACTTCGCCAGCGGCGTCGGCACACTGATGAAATCCTTGTCGCGCCCAACCGTAAGTGCATAGCCGCTCTTGCCGTTTCGCTCCCACTTCTCCGCCGTCAGGGTGGTGACGGTCTCTCCCCCCTGCTCGCCACCGTTGAACTTGTGAGGGCTGAGTTTTTCCTTAGCCGGCACCCCAGAACCCGCCACCTGAGCGATCTTCAGCGCCAGTTCAAAGGCCTCGTCCGGCGCACAGATAAAGCGGATCTGGGTCACTTCGTCTGGCTTCGTCTTCGGAGTAAGCTTGAAAAAGCGCAGCTGGATCCGGCCAACCCGCTCCACCACCTGCCCGCCCTCTTCGCTGGCCTTGACCGTCGCCTTGATCTCCACCCCGGTCGACTGGGAGAATATCTCGTAACAGCGGTAATGTTTGAGATCATTGGTCACTTGGTTCTCCTTTTCAGAAGTGCGAAATTTGTTCCTGATTTATATCGCCACCAGTCTGCCGACACAATCCACAAACTCCCCTGGCGTAACTATCCTGAACGGCAGCCTCTTTTTTAGCGGCCATACAGATCAGCAAAGAGAGCTTGCCGCTCATCGTCAAGTCCAGCTAAAACCTTGTCAGCCGACATCCCAGTTACACGGACGATCTTCCTGATCTCCCGCCGCGCCTCGTCAAGCTCCAGCCGCTTAGTGGTCAATAGAATGTTCTCCAAAGTTTCCATGCAAGACATTACCTCCTTTAATACCCTCTTTTCAGGGTATTACCCTCTTTTGATTCGCCATGAAGCTCCGCGACCCCGTCGCTCTCCCAAAGTGGTTTTGCCTACGCCTTTCAGCCCGACGATGATGACTATTTTGTGAGTAGTCATTGAATGATTCCGCGATTGACCAAAATCAGCCAAAGTCAGATTTCCGCTGTGGCATAGTGCCGTCATTAAACCGGCTGAGACCGGTCATAAAGAGTCTCCGGCGCAATATCCAGATCGCCCGGCCAGCACACGGTATCAAAGGCAACATAGGCCTGCTGAAAAAGTTCCAGTTGCTTTAACTTCGTAAATATACCTTTTTCCAAATATGGCCGTGCATCAAACAGTTTTGTTTCTCCGTTGTTGAATGTCACGAGCAAGCTGAAATCATCTTTCGGAATAACCTTGATTACCGACTCCATATTGTTTCTCCTAACGCAGTGGATCTAGGCCTTGGCGGCGCGACTTATGGCAGCGTCAACTCCAGCAAGAAGGTCCATAGGCACTTTCGGCTTTGTGGGCATTCTATTTACTCTCTTTCTTATATGCCTGCGGTTCCACATCCCGGCACTTCTGTTCAAGCTGGTGGGCGATGCGCTGGATCATGCCAGCAGTCAGAGGAGTGTCAATCTTGATTTTGGCAAAAGGAGGATTCTTGCCGCTAAAGATGATTACATCACACGGTTTCCTCAGCTCAGTATTCCACCCGGTTATTGCCAGAGCCGGTCGAACCGTTACGGCATCGCCAATCGCGCTGCTCAACCACTTTGCAAGCCAATCAGCTTGCCGCCTCGCTTGTGGCAGGTAATCACGCTCCGTCCAATTCGGAAACTGCAAAGCCTGCCCATCATAGATTACGGACCAGTTTTTCTTGTCATCCGTTGACTTAGGTTTTGCTTTCCCCTTGGTTTCGACGGCAAACACGCCATTCTGCCCGATGACGATATGATCGATATTGAACTTGTCCGCCTGAAAATCATGGTAAACGCGGAATCCATCGAGCATCAGTTGGTTCAGCTCCTGGCCGATTGACATTTCCGCGTCCAGGCCGAGGCGAAGATGATTGCGGCGGGTCAATGCTCTGGTTAATTTTACGATAACTATGGCTTCGTAAATTGTCATTGCTATGCTGTACAAGACCGCAAGCAGAGCTGGATTATGGATTTTCTCGAAATGAAGCTGCGTCAGGAAGATGGCATATAAAGCCAATGGAGCAATGACGGAAACAAGTAGATAGGCATTTATATCGATATTGATGTCTTCAATCTGTTGACGGAGCGACTCCCCTGGACTCCGCAGCAAATCCCTGGTTAGCGGCGAACGCTTCCCGCGGATTTTCAGCCTGCTCAGCCAGAGTGACGGGAAGGCAACGATGCACATCGGGACAAGAACGATCGCGGCAGGGAGGAGGGTTATGATGAGGTTTGACATTTTCTGGATCTTCCCTTTTTTGCCTGCTTACGATGGACTGGTTTATTCTCGCAACTTTGAGTCTCTTCAGAACAACTTTCCAAAGCGCAGTTCCGTACCCACCAGCTAGCATCACTGGACAGATCGTTCAAAATGTTCTTGAGCCTTGTAACTATTTCACCATCAACCATAGTATGCTTCAATAACGCCCTTGCCGCCCTCGCTGCTTCAGCTCGCTCATTTGCATCGGTCGAGCTTGACGCATTCTTGATAGCCCGCACTCCAAGGAGAAGCCCTTGCCGATCTAAACCCAATGTTTGTAAAGTACCTAATGCATAAAGAGCCCGCTTACGCACAGCTGGCGACGAATCAAAGCAGTTTGTTATGAGCGATGTAGTTTCGCTTTCAGTAAGACAATCAGCTTCAAGTGCAGCAGAAACTCCATATTTCCTAATTTTCTCATTTTCTGCCTCAAGGAGCTCTAATAACACTCCTGAATGCAATTCAGTTCTAAACTCAGAATGGAATTTACTGCCGTGAGCCAGCGTCAGCCCAGCAATGCTTACCAAATCGCACGGGTCACCAGAAGAAATTTTGAACGGGTTTAGCGGACTTTTAGCCTCTTGATAGGTTTGAGCAACGTCTGACTCTTTAAAAATGCCCCGTGCAATCTGGCCGAGTATTTGAGAGGATCGTTGCGCGAGTCCAGACGTTAAACGAGGAATGAATTTTTCTAGCGATTGAGCTAAGGATACTCTATTGGACACAATATTGCGGTCATCAGCAATCATGTCAAGCAGTGCATCAACAATTTGGTTCACAGAATCATCGGTCAAGCTGCTGACATGTGCCGCTATTGCATCTATCAAATGCTGATTTCCTGCCATATGAACGACAATTTTCTCAGAGCCTTTTGACTTTGTTATTTGGCCAAAACCGCCCAATTTTGACGGTTCTGCCGCTTCATCAAGAACTTCAACTTGTTTTCTTACAGAGGACGCGATACGAGCCGCGCCTGCGTTTATCGTCTCTTCATCCTGAAGCGGGCACTCAAGTAAAGAAGCCAATATCAATAATGTGGAATTGGAAACTTGAACTCCTGGTGGGAAAAGCGCCGATTTTATCTCAGTACTACAGGATTCACATCTCTCTGCGAACAGATACACAAGGTTAACCGAATCCACAAAATCAAAATCTGATTTATATGTAGTTACGAGGCTGATAACAGAGGGAGTAAACTGGGTTAACAAGTCTTGCGAGATTTTTTGGAATATGCAATTGCATGATTCTATCAAATGTTTTCTTGCAGGATTTCCCTGAATAAAAAAAGGATGCTCTACAGCCAACTGCGCAAAACCAAGAAGCAATTGTGCGTTAATCCTAGGGGCAAGCTGTCCGGCAAGTTTCCATACCGGTTCATATATTGAAGAGTGTATCCAGGCAGTAGGAACGAATTGCAGCTGCTCAACCAGCCAGGGTATTACATATTCCAGCCTATCTTCAGGAATACAGTCTGCTATAGTGGACAAAAAGTGTGCTACCAGGTATGTGTGTTTTGCCAACTTGGAAAACATCAAGACGCGATCAATTGCAGCAGCAATTCGATCACTCTCTTTTAAGACCATCAAAGCGTTCGCAGCCTCTACCACCAAATCTTTATCAAGAGCCTGAACAGCATGCCAGACGGCTTCATCCGGCCAGTTGAGCGCAATGCACTCCCTTGCCATGTGACTGTGTGCCACTTGAAGCGCCCGCCAGTTCTGCTTTTGATAAGTTTCCAGAAGTTGTCGCCAAACAAGCGGGAGCGCCTCATAATGTTTTCCCGCTTTTGCACTTCTCTCCGCCTCCAACGCGGCGCTGGAGTTACGTAGTTCAACACCTAACAATCTACGTATATCAACTTGGTGATAGAACTGATTCGATCCGTCGGCATTGAATAATGCGAAAGAAATAATTGAACGGTTATCAGTGAGCAAAGCTGAACATTCTGGAGGTAAGTGCTCCAACAGCGGCTCAATGTTAGTGTCGTAAGTGCTGCTAGCGCTATCAAACTGTTGATCAAGATACAGAAGTTCACATTGCTGCATGTACAATGCAATGCGCGCTGGTGGCGGTAGTTCAGCATCGACATTCAAAATGGCTATGCCGGCAGATGCGCCGTATTGCATAGCAGCTGCGCGGGCTCTTACAAGCCGGTTTCGTGTTGTTCCGTCAACAAGAGAGGTCAGCATATCCCGTCCTCCTCACAACTAACAATCTGTCCCAAATTGCCTTGCAGCAAATGCATTTCTGCGATTTCAGCTAAAGCATTCTCACGTTCTGACACTTGGGTCGTTGTTTGGGCAATTTCATCATAAGCTCGAACTGCTTCTTGATATGCACATGCGTCACGTAAAGCCACTGCCCAGATGTTAAGAAATAGAAGTTTATTGGGGCTGTCTGGAGTTAAACTTGAAAAGTGCGGAGCGAACTCTCGGAGGTGTCGTAATGCACTATCCGTTACATTATCCGCTATCATCAACTCTCCCAGCTTTAAAGCCACATTCAGCATAATTTCTTCACTAATCCTGGATTTGAGTCTACTAAATTCACTTTGGAGAAGTGTCCACGCGTCGCGCCTACCACCAATCACAGATAGATGTTCCGCAAGACTTTGGGCTTTCAATATAAGTACATCTGGCAGGTCAGTCGCATTCTGAAGCGATTGGAACTCCCGTTTAATCGTAGGTCGAGCAACGCGAAGTTGTGTCACAGCAGTCAAGCGTTGTTGGCGGAGTTCCTCTGCTTGACGAGCTACAGCTTTCTCCACAGCGTACCTTTCGAGTTCGTTGTCCATCACTCGGGAAATACACTGCGCTTCCGAAGTATCACAAGCCCGAACGTGCCATGCAAGACCATTCGAGGCTAATACAGTAGAGTGACGATCCACTTCTGCCTTAATCCATGGCATCTGTAATGGCTCGAAAAGCTCTTTGTATTGAACTCTTCGCTCTGAAGGAAAATCAAACCATACTGTGATGTTACGGGCTTCAATTGAAATGCTTGAGACATAATAATGACGCCACCAGTGTAGCCGACTTTCAAGTGGCAACTCCCTTGTTTGCTCCAAAAACAATTGTGTGCGGCGTTGCGATTCGTCAAGAATATCAGCCAGTCGCAATAAAGCAGAGAGTAGTCCCACTCTAAGATGACCTTGATCGGCTGTATTAATCTGGTATTCAACTGAATCGCTTGCCAAGCAGTGTGCAAGACATAACGACGCTACAATACCAGGCTTATCGCCATCAATTAAAGATATGCCTATTTCAGGATCGCCATTTCGAACAGCCCTTCGAACAAGTTCATTGGAAATTCTATGGTGCTGTTCCCTTAGAATGTTTTTCTTTGTTTCCTCCCCCAAGGTCTCCCATGTTTGGCCACTGAAGGGCTCAACCGCCAAAACACGGCTAATAACTTGTGTAGTTCCTGCTCGCTGATGCTGCATCCCTACATCATGAAGGTAGCAAGCAGCATAAAGCACAAAGGCTTCATCAGAGTTAAGCATCTTTTGCTGATCAAGAGTTACAGCAAGTTCATCCACAATATTACAGAGTTGGTCAGAATGGCTCACTGAATGATCCGTAAAGTGGCTGAGATAGTTACTGGCCAAAAGCGGAGCCACCGCACCACGGATTGTGGTGAGCCGTGCTACTCTGTTTTGGTCGTTTTGCAGAAGTTTAAATGTTGGCGCTGTCATAAACTTTTCCTCTTCAATTATTTATACGGATACATTGGCTATTTTGAGTAACATCGAACCTACTCCCTCGCCGCCTCCACCGCCACCCGCGCCGCAAAGCCGGCAAAGAAGCTCCTGATACTCGTCAGCTCGGACAGTTCCGTACACTTCCCGGTTTTACCAGCCGACCGTGACGACAGCAACAGCGCGGCGGATGAGTAGAGCTTCTCCTGCATCAGCTTTTTGCACAGGAGGTTATAGCGCTCCGCATAGGACGCTCCTCGGAACTCGGGAAACATGGGGAAGTTGTGGCAGGTCTCCTTTACCGGCGAGCGGGACTTGTCGCAATCCTCCAGCATCATCATCCAGCCAACGAATGGCGCCGGACTTTCGCCGAATGCGCCTTCCCGAAAGGCCACCCAGATATCGTGAGCCGTCCCGATTGCCTCTTCGGCGCGGTTGTTGAAATTGTTGCCGAAGGAGGGGCCGACCTGGCTCTTGAACTCCAGCGCCGCTACCAGCCTCCCTTCGTGAATGACCACGACATCCCATACCTTGGTCGGGCGGAAATAACCGGGTAGCGTCAGGAGCTTGCGCGATACCTGCACTTGGGCATCCGGCAGGCCGTTGGCGACGACAAGCTGCTGCACGATGGCGAGAAAGCCGTCCATGTTCTTCCCGGCAGTAACGGAGGCGCGTTCCCCTTGGTCGGCTTTGCCGCTCTCAACCTGCTTGATCCGGGCAGACTCCCGGCTCCCCCAGAAAGCGCGGACTGCCGCACGGATGTTGTTGTCAAACTCCGGCAATTCAATAGGCATATCAGTTCCCATTCCCCCCGAGGGCAGCCCTCTGATTAGTATCCAAACCGTACAGATCGAAGGTGACCCGGTTGCACTCTTCGGTATCCCCCAATCTGGCCGCCTCTTTCAATTTATCCTGCAGTTCCGTCGGCACCTCACTCCACCGCGGCAACCTGATCCGGCGCAGGTACTGCGCCTGGTATCGCAGGTAGCCCCCACGCATCTGCGTCGAGTAAACACCGACGAAGAGGCGCGCTATGCCGGACCGCAGGACCGCCTGGAGCGCCCTCAGATCCCATTCGGATGAAGTGATGTAGTAGAGATTGTGATGCGGATAATACTGGCCGGTTTCGTAGACGACGTTGGCCTCTCCTTTGATATCCGGGATCAGCAGCTTCTTCTCGCTGAGCAGCGGGGGATAGATTCGGTCGATGGTCCGGTACCACACATGAGGATTTCGCTTGGCGCAGTTCCTCGCAGCGATTACGTCCCGCCTTGCCTCTAAATACCTTTTCAGCTTCGGATAGCTGTTGAGATCGACGACGGTCCCGTCGTTGTTGAAAGGGTTCACTACCCCCAGACCCTGCCATTTTACTGAGCCCGACACGATATCCTTCGTCGTTACCAGCGGCAACTTGCGGTCAGGCTCGACATCCAGTTCGTCGAACTTCCCGACGTAAGCCTTGTCTGCTCCGGTGGCAACACCGATCCCCACCTTACACCCGACCTCCTCCAGTAACGGGAAGGACGCCTCCAGCTTCCGCACGATGTTCAACTGATCCAGCGAATCGAGAATCCATGGTTCACTGCCGCTGATGACGTTCCCAACCTCGATGACCGGAACAGATGAGGAACCTTCTCCTCCGGCAAGTACCGAGGCAAGCTGTTTCAGCACTGTAGCATCGACTTTCGGCCGGTGGGCAATTCTGGTTTTTCCGCCCCGTTCACGGGAGATGACGAATATGGCAGGGTAGGCGGACACCTCCGTAAGGAAGGCCTGGGTGTCTACCATGTCAACGTAGTATTTAAGGTGATATCCCCTGGAAACCAGCGCTCTGAGCGGCCCGCCATACTTGTTCTTCATCCAGCGGTCGGCGCAGATGAAACCGAGAATTGCGCCATCTTTCAGAAGCTTCAGGCCTCGCTCTATGAAGGGAATGTAAAGGTCGGCGCGGTCGTAGATGGTTTCGTAACGGGAGCGATACTCTGCCATCAGCCGGTCCGGAATCAGCTCCTGCCTGACGTAGGGAGGGTTTCCGACGACGAAGTCGAAACGGGAACTGATATCGGCAAGGAGAAAGTCATCGTTTTTGAGCCAGGCGCCGAGAAGTGTGCAGGCCTGCTCCATGTCAAAACCGAATCGTGACAGCAGCTCCGTCAAACGCTCTACCGTCCCCTCAGCTGTAGCTGGATCAATTTCAAATCCCATGATTGCGCTACGCAGGTCGTGGACTGCCGTATCCAGGCTGCTTGTGCGAAGGTACGACGTGACAAGCCTCTCGACAGCCCTGACGAGGAAATCGCCATTGCCGAAGGAGGGTTCAAGAAGGGTGTATAGATGGAGGGGTCGGTCTGGGAGATACCCGGCCAGGTTCAGGATGAAATCAACCGTTTCGAGACGGGTATAGACTGCCCCACGTTCTTTACCGAGTAAGGGAGCCTGTGGGAGGGTTGCATGGGGATTCCAGAGGGCAAGTTGTTCAAACACACTGTTTTCGTTCATTAGCGCCCCTGGACTTGAAATGCGGCTAGTTTAGACGGAGGCAAGGTTAATTGCAAGTTTCTCACCGCAAGGCATTTCAAATCAGCAGCAAGTAAAGGCAAATCCCCCTGAATCCCCATTTGTCAAAGGGGGACTTGGTATTGCGGGAATTGACAACAGCATGGTATTGTACTCTAACTTCACATAGCAATTCATGAAACAGTAAATAGGAGCCCCAAGTGAGTGAAGAAAACCAGTTCGACCGCGCCATGGGGATCATGCGCCGTTTGCGGGGCCCGGGCGGCTGCCCGTGGGATGCGGAGCAGACCCATGACTCGCTGAAGAGATATCTGATCGAGGAGTGCTACGAGGTTGTCGAGGCGATCGACACGAGCGATGACGGGCATCTGAAGGAAGAGCTGGGCGATCTGTTGCTGCAGCCGCTCTTTCATGCCGCCATTGCCGAGGAGCGTGGCGCCTTTACGATTGACGATATTCTGGGAACACTTTCTGACAAGCTGATCCGCCGCCATCCACACGTCTTCGGCGAGCAGGAGATAAAAACCAGTGATGAGCAGGTTGCCAACTGGGAAAAGATCAAGAAAGAAGAGAAGGGCGCAGAACGTAAATCTGCCCTTTCAGGAGTCCCGCCCCACCTCCCCTCGCTGATGAAGGCGCAGAAGATCACCGAGAAGGCCGCCCGGGTCGGTTTCGACTGGGAACACACCGATCAGGTGTATGCAAAGGTTCTGGAAGAGCTGCATGAGCTGGAAGAGACCATGGTAAGCCAAGATCAGGAGCGGATGGAGGCAGAGCTCGGCGACCTCCTCTTTGCCATCGTCAATCTGGGGAGGTTCCTCTCGGTTAACCCCGAAGAGGCGCTCCGCAAGACCATCAACCGCTTTGAATTACGCTTTGGACATATTGAGGAGACGCTGCACTCTCGTGGGGTGAATCTGAAAGACGCCTCGGTCGAGGAGATGGAAACTCTTTGGGAAGAGGCGAAAATCCTTGAAGAACGAAAGGCTGTTAAGTAGTTGAGTGGTTAAGTGGTGTCCAATCTTCAACTACTCAACTACTCAACTACTCAACTACTCAACTACTCAACTACTCAACCACTCAACCACTCAACCTGCTCAACTGCTTCTCAGCATCGCCCTCCCGACCCACTGGTTCGCAAACTGCCAGGCGATCCGGCCGCTCCGGTCCCCCTTGGCATGCGACCAGTCTATCGCTTCTTTGGCAATCTCCTTGGTCCATTCAAAAGCAAACCCGTTCAGCTTCGCCACCTTTTCTGTCCACTGCCTGGTCACATCGACATATTGATCCTGGGTAAAGGGATGAAAACCGACCCATAATCCGAATCTGCCGGAAAGCGATATCTTCTCCTCGACTGACTCACCATGATGGATCTCGTTATTGACCAGCATGGCACCGCGATTGTCGCTCTCATATTCAGGGAGCAGATGCCGCCGGTTCGACGTGACGTAGATCAGCGCATTCTCGGGCGGCGCATACACAGAGCCGTCCAGTGCGCTTTTCAGCATCTTGTAGCTCGACTCACCGGTCTCGAACGAGACATCATCAGCAAAGATTATGAAGCGGTACGGCTCACTTCTGATCTCGTCAACGATATCAGGAAGATTCACCAGATCGTTCTTGTCTACCTGGACGAGACGCAACCCCTGACGAGCGTACGTATTCAATATCGCTCTCACGAGAGAAGACTTGCCGGTCCCCCTGGTTCCCCAGAGAAGGATGTTGTTTGCCGGGTATCCGGCCAGGAACTGGCGGGTGTTCTCCACCACGACCTCTTTCTGCCGATCGATACCGAGAAGATCCTCCAGCTCCATGACTGCACCGCCGTCAACTCCCTCCAGATGGCCGCTCATCGCATGCCTGCGCCATACAGCGGCATCGACACTACTCCACTCTACTGGCGGAACAGACCGGGGCAAAAGCTTTTCAATAGAGGTTAATACCCTTTTCAGTTGCTGCTCAAGTTCCGGGTCCATTCTTTTCCCTTAAACGACACAAATTTGATTTTTTTGAAAATATAACGTTATTTCAAGCATGTAGGAGCTTCTCAACAAAAACTGTGGATAACCTGTTGACAAACATGTGGACAGATAGATAAATCGATATTTTATACGGTTGTTTTTGCTCTATGCCTATTTATTGTGCAATTATAAATTCATGTAATTACAGATAGTTACCTTTAGCTATCGTCAATTCAATGAGTTAGAAGAGGACTGTTCCAGTCTTTTACGTGAAAACGATGTACGTAAAAAAATTCCTGTTCATAACAAGGCGAAATCATTCACTCCCCTTCACAGATCCCGATGAAGTGAACATAACCCCCTCCAGCTCCAGCAGCACCCTTTTCGTAGCAACCCCGCCAGGAGCTGAGTAGCCGCACAGGGAGCCATCTGAAGAGATGACACGATGGCAGGGAATGATTACAGGGAGCCGGTTTGCAGCCATGACACCCCCCACTGCACGCGCAGCACGGGGAGAACCGACAGCAGCAGCGACCTGGGCATAGGTGCGGACCACTCCGGCACCTATGCCTGCGACATGATTGCTGACTGCTTTTCCGAAGCGCGTGAGGTAATCCAGGTCGAGCGGCTGCCTGAAATCTGCCGGACCCCCGGCAAAATAGTCCTGAAGCTCTTCTGCAGCTTTCAACGAGTACCACCTGTTTTCAACTGCAGAAGGATACTGTCTCAGTATCTCCGTTTTCAATTCAGGCTGGCCGATACCGGTAAACGGCAGAAAAACCTCTACAAGCCCGGCATTGGACGAAACCACCCCCCCGACGCCATACGAAGTCGTATAAATCGAATACCCGAATGTTTTCATCTCAACCCTTTGCAAATCGTCTTTGAACAAGCCTTTTGAGCTCCAGCGCCTCTTCGCTCTTCAGCAGCAGAGAGAGCCCGGCATAGATAAGGACCGCAGCAAAGACCGCCCCGCCGAGATCGGCAAGCTTCAGGATCTTTGCACCTGACTGCGACCAGTCGACTCCGCGAAGAATCAGCAGAGCGATAAAGCAGGCAGGAACAGATGCCAGAAGACCTTTCAGCGCTGCTATTGCTATTCTTCTCCCTCCGAATCCGCCTATCCTTTTCCTGAGCAGATACATCAGCAGAAGCATATTGCAGAGCGCTGAAATCGAAGAGGCAAGTGCCAGCCCTGCATGCAGCATATATTGCATCAGCAGCAGGCTGAAGACGAAGTTGACAAAGAATGCAGCAAATGCAGTGATAACCGGTGTCCGGGTATCTTTCAAGGCATAGAACGCTGGCGCCAGGACCCTGACCATGGCAACGCAGGAGAGTCCGAGAGAGTACTGGACAAGTGCGATCCCGCACTGCTGCGCTTTGGCGAAATCAAACTCACCCCCCATGAACAGGAGACTGAAGATGGGAGTTGCGCAGATGATAAGCCCTCCCATGGCGGGTATGGTGATAAAGATCAGCAGACGGAGCCCGAATTGCAGCGACTCCTTGAGAGCGGCGATATCCCCTTCTGCCGCCTGCCTGCTCATGGATGGGAGTACCGCCTGAGCTACTGACACCGTGAAGATGCCCTGGGGGAACTCGAAAAGCCTCTGTGCATAGTAGAGATACGAGACACTCCCTTGTGGCAGAAATGAAGCCAGAATATTCCCTACCGTAATATTCAGGTAATAGACCCCGACACCGAATATGGACGGGCCCATCAGCATGGCAATCCTCTTTACTTCCGGATTCCCGAAATCAAACCGTACCCTGAAGGCAAACCCCCTGCTCCAGAGCACGGGAAGCTGCAGCAGCAGCTGGATCAAGCCTCCGGCAAGAACACCGACAGCAAGTGAGACGATAGGGACCTGGAATGCTCCATGAAGGAACACTGCGCAGAAGATCATCGACAGATTCAGGAAAACTGTGGAAATGGCCGGGGTGAAAAAGTGGCGAAGCGTGTTCAGTATCCCCATGCAGAGAGCAAGGAGACTTACAAAGAATATATAGGGGAACATCAGGCGGTTAAGGAGTACCGTGAGATCGAGCTTGCTCGGCTCTGCGGAGAATCCGGGAAACATGATCCGGACGATCTGCGGAGAGAGGATTATGCCGGCTACGGTAATGACCGCCATAAGTATCGTCAGGAGAGTAAAACAGGTATTGGCAAGCTCCCGTGCCTCATCCTCCCCTCTTTTGGTGTAGCATTCAGAAAACGTCGGGACAAAAGCCGAGGTCAGAGCACCTTCTGCAAAAAAACGGCGGAGCATATTCGGTATCTGAAAGGCTGCAAAAAAAGCGTCGGTCGCAAAACCGGCACCAAAAAGCCGGGAAACCACCATATCGCGCACCATTCCCATGATCCTTGAGAGAACGGTTGCCGAACCGAGAACTCCGGCGGCACGGACTATATGCTTTTTCTCAGACACGACAAAACCCCGGAAAACCTGCTGCACTTGTTCCATGCAGACACTGTTTTTACGGGGTTTTGTAGCATAATCTGCCTGAAAAGTATAATTTTATCCGATAATCTTTGCCAGCCGCTCCTTCTGCTTCTCAAGACGAGCCTGCCCCTCGTCAAGAATCTTTACAAGTTCGACCTTGGCTTCATGGGCAAGATCCTTACCCTTATCGAGAATATCTTCAGCTTTTTCACCTATTGAATCCATCATGCCGTGTACATCCCCGGCGAAATCATCGACAATATCTTCTGCCTGCCGCCTTACTTTCCTGCTGTAGCGTGATAAATCCCGTCGTGTCTGCCTGCCGGATTGCGGAGCATACAGAAGAGCAACTGCCGCTCCGAGCAGTCCGCCTGCTATCATCATTATCCCTCCAACCATAGCGTTCTTTTTGATATCGTATTCACCCATGGAAAACCTCCAGTATAATCGGCATTACAATGCCGTCATTTTAACTCCCGATAGATTAAATCTTACCGCATTTTTTTTATCTGTAAACTCGATGAAAAAATTGACCGGTTCCGGACTCACGCCTATAATCTCCCACTATGGAACTTTATGAGGGGAAATCTCGCAGACTCCCGGCTGAATGGGAAGACCAGGATGGCATACTGCTGGCATGGCCGCATATACAGAGCGACTGGGAGCCTGTTCTAGACCTGGTTGAACCGGTATTCGCAGAGATAATAGCAGCGATCAGCCGTTATGAGAGAGTGCTCCTGATCGTTCCTGAAGCTGATGCAGCACTATCAGGCCTTTCGGAAACAGGTACTCGTCTGGACAGGGTGACCTGCGTTGCCTTGCCTACAAACGACACATGGGCACGGGATTTCGGTCCGATAACCGTGTATGAGGATGGTGCTGCGGTCCTGCTTGACTACGGGTTCAACGGGTGGGGGCTCAAATTTGCGGCAAATCTGGACAATCGCTTAAACAGCGCACTTGCTGAAAAAGGGCTATTCCACAGCCGCATGCTGACAATGCCCCTTGTCCTTGAAGGGGGAAGCATAGAGAGTGACGGGGACGGGACGCTGCTGCTGACTTCCGAATGTCTTTTGAACCGGAACAGGAACCCGCATCTATCAAAAGAGTCGATTGAATCCGCACTTTCGACACAGCTGGGAACGGATCACTTCCTCTGGCTTAATAACGGTTATCTCGCAGGCGATGACACTGATTCTCATATTGACACTCTTGCCCGTCTCTGTCCGAACGATACGATTCTCTTCGTCGCCTGCGATGACCCGGCAGACGAGCATTTTCAGGCACTTGCAGCTATGAAGGCCGAACTGGAGAGCTTCCGTACGAAATCAGGAGTGCCTTACCGGCTGATCCCGCTCCCTTTGCCAGCAGAGCACAAAGGGATGAACGGTGAGAGGATACCGGCGACCTATGCCAATTTCCTCATTATCAATGGTGCTGTACTGATGCCTACCTACAACTGCATGTACGATGAGGAGGCTCTTGCCTCTGCAGGAACAGCTTTTCCCGACAGGGATATAATCGGGATCGACTGCAGCAGCATCATACACCAACACGGCTCGCTTCACTGCCTTACCATGCAGCTGCCGAAAGGAACTCTTGCATGAGCAATCTGACTGTTGCCCTTATTCAACAGAGCTGTTCGGACAGCCGGACAGCAAACATCTCTAAAACCATCTCCATGGTTCGAAAAGCAGCAGCCAGGGGAGCAGAACTTGTCATCCTTCAGGAGCTTCATACAGCGCTCTATTTCTGCCAGAGCGAAGAGACAGCACTCTTTGACCTTGCAGAGCCTGTCCCTGGGCCGACGACCGAAGAGTTCGGTGCTATCGCCCGTGAACTCGGAATCGTCATCGTCACTTCGATCTTCGAGCGGCGTGCCGCCGGACTGCACCACAATACTGCTGTCGTGATCGAACGTGACGGTTCGATTGCCGGAATGTATCGCAAAATGCATATTCCCGATGACCCGGGATTTTACGAGAAATTCTATTTTACCCCGGGAGACCTTGGCTTCACCCCTGTCAAGACGTCAGTAGGGACTCTCGGAGTACTCGTCTGCTGGGACCAGTGGTATCCTGAAGCAGCACGACTGATGGCTCTGGCAGGCGCTGAGATCCTTATCTATCCCACGGCAATTGGCTGGGATCCTTCTGACACTGAAGATGAGAAAGAGCGCCAGCGTGAAGCCTGGATGACGATTCAAAGGGGACATGCAATCGCAAACGGTATCCCGGTGGCAGCAGTAAACCGGGTCGGGTTCGAAAGTGCCCCCGAAGGTGCAGGAAGAGGAATCGATTTCTGGGGCAGCAGCTTTGTGGCGGGTTGCCAGGGAGAGGTACTCTCACTGTCGTCACGAACGGATGAGGAGATCTCCATTGTCGACATTGACAGGCAAAACCGCGAAACCGTCCGTCGCATTTGGCCCTTCTTGCGCGACAGACGGATCGATTGTTACGGCAATATACTGAAAAGATACATTGATTAAAGTTGAGCAGAAATGATATTTCTGCTATAAAAGTAACAGATTTTTAATTCGACATAATGAGGTCTTCATGAACAATTTGAAGCTTGGGCAAAAACTTGTCGGCCTCTTTCTGATAATGGCTCTGCTCGTAGGCTTAACCGGCTTTTTCGGCATCTTCAGCCTCAACCAGGTCGGACATACGATTCAGGATGTCATCATGATCGGCTCCACACAGTCGAACCAGGTCGTCCTTATGAAGACGACGCTGCAGGAGTGCAGACTCCATCTGGTTGAGACGACAACGATTACAAAAGCTAATGACTTCGAACTCGTTAAAGGCGATTATGAGTCTAAACGGGACAGATTCAGCGGCTATATCGACATAATCCTGAAAGGCAACCAGAAACTCGGACTGCCTGCAGCGAAGAAAGGAAGCCCCCTTGAAGAGCGGGCCAATGCTGTTTCAAAGACTTTTTCCGAGTTCAGCGAAACCGCCGACAAGCTTCTCAATCTCAAGGAAGCCAGACTTGGCAGCGGAAAAGCCGGCGCCGGTGACAGCGAGATATTATCGATCATCCGTAATGATCTGCCGGAGAAAACCGACCTCGTAACCTCATCGGTGGACGATCTGCTTGTAACGGTCAACGGGATAATGAAGCAGGCTACCAAGGATGCTTCTTCTATTCAGCATAATGCCCAGTTCGGACTGATAATTGTCATAATCTGCGCGATCCTCACAGCTGTCATCTTCGGGACTGTTGCCTCAAGAAGCATCGTAAAAAGAGTGCGTAAAATTGCCGATGCCCTTGCAGAAGGTTCGAAGGGTGATCTGACCGTAAAGCTTGAAGACAGGTCGGCTGACGAAATAGGAACTCTTGTAAATGATTTCAACATTATGACCGTAAAACTTTCCGAGATGGTGAGCAGGGTAAAGCTCTCCATCAGGGAGCTGGGAAACATCACCTCCAGCCTCCGGGAAGTCTCCCAGAAAAGTGTGGCTTCCGCTGAAGTTCAGGCAGGCAGCGTTCTCCAGACATCATCCGCTATCACGGAGATGAACTCCTCTATAAACGGGATTTCACAGGCTATTGACAGCCTCTTTCTCTCTACATCTGAAAGCTCGTCATCGACTATGCAGCTCATTGCCAGCATCGAAGAAGTTGCCCTGAATGTCGAGACGCTCTCCGAAGCAATTGAAGATGTAAGCTCGTCCATCACCGAGATGGCAGCCTCGATCAGAGCGATCGACGGAAGCGTTGCAAGTCTCGTCGACGCCTCTGTCACAACAGTTAACTCAGTAGCATCCATGGATTTATCGATACGACAGATTGAGCGTAATGCTACCGACAGCGCGAGGATATCAAGTGAACTGCTGAAAGATGCAGAGATCGGAAGGGCTTCAGTCGATGCGACAATTGCCGGGATGTCGGAGATCAAGAGATCTTCGGTTATCACTTCCGGAGCAATCTCGACGCTTTCCGAAAAGGCGAGCGATATCGGCTCGATACTCTCGGTCATAGATGAAGTTGCAGAGCAGACAAACCTGCTTGCTTTGAATGCGGCGATCATTGCCGCACAGGCCGGCGAACATGGCAAAGGATTTGCGGTTGTCGCTGAAGAGATAAAAGAGCTCTCGGAACGTACCAGCAGCTCGACAAAAGAGATTGCAAAAGTTATAGCGGCTGTACAGCAGGAGGTCCACCGCGCCGTCGAGTCCATATCCCTCGCCGAACAGAGTATAGCAGATGGTGAGCAGCTCTCGTGCCAGTCAGGTGAGGCATTGGCCAAGATTTACGCCGGGGTCGAGGTGTCCAGCTCACAGATCGTCGAAATTGCATTAACGACAGAGTCTCAGGCAAAAGAGAGCCAGCAGATCAAAAACGCTATCGAACGTGTCTCGGAGATGGCCAGCCAGATTGCAACCGCAACAGGGCAGCAGGGACGCGGCGCAGACATGATTATCTCTGCCACAGAAAAGATGAAGAGCCTGAACTCCCAGGTCAGGAACTCAACTCGTGAGCAGAGCACTGTCGGCTCATTCATCGGGAAATCGACAGAAAGTATCTCGATAATGATCAGAAAAATCAAGATTGCCAGCGATGAACAGGCAAAGAGCAGCTCCCTGATAATGGTCTCCGCGAATGAAATCCAGAAATCCACAGAAAATGCTCTTGAGGCAAACAAGGTGGCAGATGAATCAGTTAAAAGGCTTTCAACTCAGAGTGACCTGTTGAAAAAAGAGATGAACCAGTTCGTTATTGCCGAAGGCGACTGATAGCCAGACGGTATAACCTTTCATACTTTATTGATGCATCTTCCCAGGTAAATCTTTTTTCCATGGCATTCTGCATGAGTCTGGACATCGCATTCTTTCTGTTGTACCAGGTGTAGATTGCCCACCCGACCGTATCAAAAAGCGCACCTGGACTCAGGTCGCTGAACTTGAATCCGGTTCCGGCAAGTTCCTTTTCGTTGAAATTATCCACACTGTCATCAAGACCCCCGGTTGCCCTTACTATCGGCAGAGTTCCATATCTCATACTGTACATCTGATTCAATCCGCACGGCTCAAACGCCGAAGGCATCAGGAAAAAGTCTGCTCCGGCCTCTATCTTGTGTGACAGCGTATTGTCATAGCCGATAACGACGGCAAGCTTTTCAGGATGTTTTGCCGCCTCACCTCCAAAGTAGAAGTGCGCCCAGGGCTCTCCTTCGCCGAGCATCACTATCTGCAGGTCAAGGCTCAGCAGATACGGGAGTGCCGCTGCAAGGCAGTCAATACCCTTCTGCTTGACCATCCTGCTCACAACACCTATGAGCGGGACTTCAGCTGCAACAGGAAGTCCAGCAATCCTCTGGATATCCGCCTTGCAGAGGCTCTTGCCGCCGGGATCCTGTACTGAGTAATTAGCAACGATAAAATCATCAGTTTCCGGAGCCCATTCCGAGTAATCAACACCGTTCAGAATCCCGAAAAGATCAGCGGATCTCTCTTTAAGGACCCCTTCAAGCCCCCATCCGAAAGCAGCGGTCTGGATCTCGGCGGCATAACCCTCTGAGACTGTTGTAATGATGTTTGCATTGTAGATCCCCCCTTTCAGAAGGTTTACTCTGTTATCTTTCTCAACCCCCAGAAAAGTGAACTGCTCCCAACCGACCCCGAGAATATCCATCAATGACGAAGGGAAACTCCCCTGGTACTGCATATTGTGTATCGTAAGCAATGAGACTGCACCGCCGACATGTGTATCAGCTTTATAGATGGTATTCAGAAGCAGAGGAATTGCCGCAGTATGCCAATCATTGGCATGGACCACATCAGGCCGGAAATCGATCAGCTTGCAGAGTTCAAGGCTCCCTTTGGAGAGAAAGACAAAGCGCCGGTCATTATCCAGGAACTCGACATTATCGATATCGTACAAACCTTTTCGACCGAAATACCCTTCATGCTCAAGGAAATAGACCGGGATATCGCTATCCGGGATCCGTCCTTCATAGACAGCACAGTACTCGTTTCCAATGGTCCCCATCGGGACAACGAGAATTCCGGGAAGAAGCGAGAGAGCGTACTTCGCCCTGTCGATCGAATAGTAGCGGGGAATTACGACCCTGACATCATGACCGAGTTTTCTTAGGAATCTGGGAAGCGAGCCGACAACATCAGCAAGACCGCCGCTCTTTGCAAACGGGACAGCTTCTGATGCGGTTATGAGTATTGAAAGAGCCATTTCATACCTTTCACATGTTAGTGCTGTTAACAATTTCAATACTCTTATAACAGTATTGCCCCACGCTGCAAAAATAAAAAAAGGCGACCCGAAAGTCGCCTTTATTAACTGCTCTATGTTAACTGCTCTATGCAAAGTACTAGATATGCTCGACACTCTTTCTGGAGGGGCCGTTAAGCCGTATTGCCGCCGCAAACTCCATCCAGAAGATAAGATAGATGGAGACCATCAAGGAAAGCCCGACATTCTGGTTTTCAACTCCCAGAGCCTTTGCCAGGATCGGAGAGGCAAACCCTGCGCCAAGAGTTCCTGTGGCCCTCTCCAACAGGTAAAAAACAACCAGGGTGACAGCTGTTCCACCGAACATGAGCGCAAGCCCTTTGCCGCGCTTTATCCAGTACTTCGGAGAAAACCCGAACATCCTCATGAAAATAACAACCCATATGATCCATACAGAGTAGTCGACTGCTGCGTCCGGAAGCGCCAACTTGTTTTTGACCAGGAAAACTTCCAATATCGTCACAGCGCCAAGAAGAGTGAACATCCAGGAGAACTTCTCGTCGGCCTGAGACACCCAGTTACGGCTGTCAGGTGGCTTGATCTCCTTGACCGAGTGGCCATGGGTCCCGAGTGCGGAAAAGAGTATCGCAAACCAGATCCCGCCATTATGGAACAGCAATGAAGCGTGATTGCCCGCAACATTCGCTACCCGTGACATCGGTTCACGGGCAAAGTCGGCAGCTATCCGCATCAAAAAGAGATTGGCAATAATGGAGCATGTCATGATAACGGTTATGGTGAAGATCCTTTTGGGAAGCAGGTACGGATCTACCTTGTCGGGAAATCCGAGTATAAAGGCAAACCAGATCAGGTACATGATGAACGGGATCCCGTAGCAGATACCGTACACCGAGTTGCCGGCGAAGTCGCCGCTCTGAGCATAGATAACCACATTGTTAGCCGGATCAACATCCGTGTTTATGGCAAGGACCTGATCCTTGGGCATCTTCTTCAGATACGGGAGAATTCCCATCATGTACCAGCCGTGATCACCCTGGTTGGTATCGACAACCCAGTACTGGTCTCCCATCATCTCGTCAAGCCCCTGAAACATCCTCATGGAGAACGTTGTACAGAGTGCGACAACAACCAACAGTAGAATCGAATTTTTTAAAGTCATCGGGGTCATTTTATATATCCTCCGTTATAAAACAGTTTTGAGTTCTAAGTTTTGAGTTGATCGCTTTTTACTCAACACTCAACACTGATTTTTATTCCTTGTGTGTCGTCCAGAACATGGAAACTGCATTTGCTGCAAAAAGCCCGTAAAGCCACATCGTGTTCCATGCAGGACCTGACCAGTGGCTGCCACGACCACCACCGACAACCCCGGAAGCTACGACAATACCGATAAGTGCCGTAAAAGACACCATTGCGACCGCGCGAAGGATTGCACTGTTACGCCATGTATGACGCTCCAGCTCTTCAATCCGTGACAGAAGTTCAAGCTCTTTTTCGCTCATCTCTCTTCTCCTTTACAAGTTGGATTATTAACAGGCTGAGTAGCGGTGAAAGTGCCGCAATAAACGGGAACTGTCCAAAATGCAGCGTCATTGTGTAAAGCATGAGAAATCCCCTTTAAGCTGACCTAGTTGAGCTCGGTGCATTGGAGCAAGCCTGTCGGCATTCGATCAAGCAGCTCCTGATATTTTCTGCAATCGCAAAAATGACTGCTGCAAAATCGTATGATCATATTGACATCATGGGTTGATATGTAGCCGCATCCAACGTCACAGAAGTCTTCATTTTTCCCGAAATATGGGCAGATATTTTCAGGCATCTCTGATCCTCTGTATTTCTTTTATTTACTGCTTCAGGGGTGATCGTCATCACCCCCTATTTTTAAGCAGTATGTCAGGAGTAACCAGTTACCTATAGAGCAACCGCTGTACCAAAAATGTAAATATCACTTAATATTTATATTTAACCAATAATTACGGTGATTTGCGCTTGCATACATCGTTTGGGCTGGATAACCCCCTCTTAATCTTTGCAAATATGCAAATTCTCAGAGCTGTCACTCAGGGGCTTTACTCTTAGTAGCGCCTCTCCCTGACAGAAAATGGTACGGTGAGCGGAATGGTCGCTCATTTTCAACCACCCCCACTCATCCCGCTACAGCCGCCTTCTCTGTAAGGGAGGATGGCTAAGAACCTGAGATGAGAGCCCGCAGAGTGTAAGGATTTTTATCCCTTTGCGATTTTGCAAACAAAAAAGCCGGCTTCGCAAAAATGCAAAGCCGGCTTATCAGTCAACGTAATCACTAAATAACTCTAGCTTTTCATCAAATACCCCATCAACCCCTTGAGAGCAAGTTCGTAGCCTTGAGGACCGAAGCCTGCAATCTGCCCGAGAACAACCGGCGCTATCAGGCTCTTGTGCCTGAACTCCTCCCGGTTGTAAACATTTGACAAATGCACCTCAACCGTCGGGATAGCCACTGCAGAGATCGCATCACGTATTGCCACACTGGTATGAGTATAAGCAGCAGGATTTATGATTATCGCATTAAAAACACCGGAAGCACTCTGGATCATATCCACAATCTCGCCTTCAGAATTCGACTGGAAAAAAGAGAGCGCCACCTTGAGCTCTGCAGCACGGGCTGAAAGATCCGAATTTATCGATTCAAGCGTCTGCTCACCATATATCCCCGGTTCGCGCTGGCCCAACAGATTAAGGTTTGGACCGTTGATTACAAGTATCTTCATATCAAATCCTTTATCTGATCCGCTACCATTCTATTTCAACTCGTCACTCAGCTTTACTGCTTCACGCGAAAGCAGGTACCTTCCTTTGCCGTAATTGCCATCAGCTGTGATGACTAGGGCAAGATAAAACTCCTCGTTTATGACCCTTACCAGTACCCTTACCCTGTCTGTGGATATTGAGACCTCTTCCATGTTTCCGTTTTCGAGAAGATCTACAGTCCGCTTTATATCCCTGAGCAGGCTGGCGTATTCGACTGACAAAAGCTGAAGGTCGACAGAACTGCTTTCGGTCATGTATTCATCGATAGGTATTCCGTCATATCCCATAATGATGGCGGCAAGCCCCCCACCGACACTTTCTGTAATCGAGATTAAAGCCTCTTTGTACGGCATTCCCTGACCCCCTTTATATTCACCAGCCAGTCATTGAGAGTATCCATAATACTTTGAGAGCCAGTAGAATCTTCGGAAATAACTGCTGCTGGAGTTTCCGGTAGAGCTTCGGTATGAATCGAAACCAGAGCAGGATGGAGCAGTTCGTCAATCCTCCTGATGTAAAGCTGATTATCCGGATCTGACAGCAGAAGTTCCCGGTAGACATCAGCCCCCTTCTCAGGGAATCCCTGCGTGACATAGAGTTCAGCGATGGTAGCTGAAGCAACTGATGCAGGAGCTACCACCTCAGCAGGCTCATCATCATAGAGTGGAGGAGGTGTTTCCATCAGATACGGTTCAGCTCTCACCGCGTCCCCAAGAGAAGGCCTTTCAGGATCTGCAGAGAACGGACTTATTGCGGGTGCTTCAATGTCATCTTCTTCTATAAGGTCATCGGTAAGTTCAAGGATGTCCGCATCGAGGATCTCTTCATCAATGATCTCTTCATCCGGAACCGGAACCGATAGAAGTATGTCAAGTGAACTGGCGACTTCAAGGCAGCGCAAAGCGGCAGACTCATCACCATCGGCAGAGTAGATATCCGCAAGCAGTCTCTGCGCCTCAATATTCTCCGGAGTTATCCGTATGACTGCTTCAAGTGCCTTTTTTGCTTCATCCTTGAGAGCGCTTTCAAAGGCAGCCCGTGCAAGAGCCATCTGCCCTGCAGCAAAGTCAGGATGGGCCCCACACCCCTTCCTCGCGATGGCAAGAGCTTCATCAAGAAGTCCAAGTTCACGGTAGATGTCAGCTAAAGGGGCAAAGCTGTAAGCAGCGGGATCCTTCCTCAGCAGTTCCTCGAAACGTCTGGCTCCAGCCCAAAGAGATGCTTTATCCATCACCATAGTAATCTCCTGTTATGCTGCCGGCGTGCAGTCACTAAACAGCGAACGCAAATCAGTCACCTTTTCAATGATGAAATTGCCAATACCTTGATTAAAGATGAAATTTACTCCATCGTCACGCTTTTTCTTATCATGCGCTATGATTTTCAGATAATCTTCCATGGGGAAATCGGGAATGTCCAATGGTAATCCGAATCGCGCTATCAGCCCTGTTATCGATTCCCGTTCAGCAGCCGTTGAGTACCCTCGCTGCGCAGACAAACGTGCAGCCTGCGCCATGCCTATAGCTACGGCCTCACCGTGCTTTACCGCGCCATACCCTGAAAGCGTCTCAACCGCATGGCCGATTGTATGCCCATAGTTCAAAACTGCACGCAGACCACTTTCCCGCTCATCCTTCTCTACAACGGAAGCCTTGATACTGCAGGCCTCGAACACTATATGAAGCAGGGTCTCTTTATCCAGACGCATTAAATCATTAACAGTTCCGAGCAGGTACTCAAACAGCTCTCTATCCAGCACGATACCATACTTGATGGTCTCTGCCACCCCGCACAGGAACTCCCTTTCAGGCAGGGTATCAAGCGTGTCAAGATCGATAAGGACTGTAGCCGGCTGGTAGAATGCTCCGATAAGATTCTTGCCGAGACGGTGATTGATCCCGGTTTTCCCGCCGACACTGCTGTCAACCTGCGCAAGAAGAGTTGTCGGCACCTGAACGAACGGAATGCCTCGAAGAAACGTGGCTGCTGCAAACCCGGCCATATCTCCGACAACACCACCCCCCAGCGCTACAATGAATCCCCCCCTGTCGAGCCCGCCAGAGATCAGTCCGTCATAAATCATATCAAGTGTCGATGAGCTCTTATACTCCTCACCATCAGGGATCTCGATTATCGTGACATGATAACCTTCGCTATCAAGAGAACTCTTCACCTGGGAGAGATACAGCGCAGCTACTGTAGGGTTCGTAACTATGGCAGGCATCCCTTTCAGGCCGAGATCCCGACAGAGTCTACCAATTCCCGAAAGTATCCCCTCACCGATATGAATAGCGTATGACCTTTCACCAAGACCGACACGGAGAGATTTCACTAAAACTCCCTCACATACTGAAGATAGCCGTCATAATTTCTCCGCGTCTCTGCCACGGAATCTCCGCCGAATTTCTCCATGAAAGCGGCCGCTATCTCGAACGCAACGACAGCCTCAGCAACGACTGATGCAGCCGGGACGGCACAGACATCGGACCGTTCAACAGAAGCCACTACTTCCGCTTTTGTATCTATATCTATCGTCTTCAGTGGATTGTATAAAGTAGGGATAGGCTTCATGGCCGCACGGAGTACGATCTCTTCGCCATTGCTCATCCCGCCTTCTATTCCGCCGGCACGGTTGGTCCTTCTCCTGAAACCTTCGCCTGCTGCTTCATAAAAAATCTCGTCATGGACCTTTGATCCTGGCGATGCGGCAGCTGCAAATCCGATCCCGACTTCAACGCCTTTGATTGCCTGAATGCTCATGAGCGCCATAGTGAGTCGTGCATCCAGCTTCCGGTCCCATTGGACATGGCTGCCAAGACCTGCCGGAACGCCGGATATAATCACTTCCACGACACCGCCGACTGAGTCTCCAGCAGCTTTCATAGCGTCGATATGGAGCTTCATCGCCTTCTCAGCCTGGCCATCATACGTAAACAGTTCCGAAAGAGAAGATCTCCGGACAAGTTCAGCAACAGGTCCATCCGGCCTTGTTGCCTTTATGCCGCCGACTTCCGTGACAAAGGCATGGACAGCTATCCCGTAGGACCTGAGCAGCTCCTTTGCAACAGCCCCGACAGCCACACGCACTGCAGTCTCCCGGGCGCTTGACCGTTCAAGGATGTTCCGTGCATCCCGGACATTATATTTTATAGCTCCTGTCAAGTCAGCGTGGCCTGGACGCGGGCAGGTCACCCTGATAGTTTCATCCCTGAATGCAGCTTCCGGCGACATCTTTTCACACCAGTTTTCCCAGTCACGATTCACTATGGAAAGGGTTATCGGTGAACCAAGTGTTTCTCCCCACCTGACTCCGGAGAGAATTTCCACCCTGTCGGTCTCTATCTGCATCCTTCCGCCGCGCCCATAACCCTGCTGGCGCCGGGCAAGGTCGATATTGATATTTTCAGCAGTAAGTTCAATCCCTGACGGAAGCCCTTCAATAATCGCCGTAAGCCTCTGCCCGTGGGATTCTCCTGCTGTCAGATAACGTAGCATCTCATTCCTTTCTATACCGGTTTTCTCTGGAGATTATCTGGGGTGATACCGGGTTCAGTTTCCGCTCGCAGCCGGCTCTTTCTCTTCGAGCTGATTCAGCATCTGTTCCGTTTTCAGATCGCGTGTTTCCACATTCTTCTTTACACCCTGGGCATTCTTGCGGAGAGTATCAAAAGTTGCTCTCATCTCCTCTATATACATACCATACAGATAAACTCCTCCGGTAAGAACAACTAGGAGAAAGAGTACTGTTCCGACTCTTTGAAAGTCGATGTACTCGGTTATTTTCCCCAGAATAAAATAAACTGCCACAAGCCCGGCAATAAGAGCCGCGGTAGTGATATATTTCTTTCTGCTATCGTTTGAAACAGGCTGAGCAACGCTCTGGAGTTCAGGTTGAGGCTGAACCGACTGAAGAGCAGGCGCAGGGCCTGCAGTTCTCTTCTGTGTCGCGGGGAGCATCTTCTTCTCAGCCTGGGCATCCTCCCTGACCACCGTCATTGCGGAGCGGAACTTTTTCGGGACTTTTTCAAGGCTGTTCGTGATACATACTGACCCGGTTTCGTCAGTGTATTTGTAGATGTCCGCATATGCAGCGGTCAGGAAACAGCTATAAATCAGCAAAAGAATACTTGGGGAAAATATCCCCCTTATCCTCTGATTCCGTCGAGTTGCGTGCAACCTAGCAACTGTCGTCTCCTTGCTATTCATACAGCTTCCTCGTTCGGTTAGAAATTTTTGCGCATTGTAAGCAGGATGAAACCATTTTACAAATAAAAACCTCCGGGGTTTTGATGCCTCGGAGGTTTAGTGTAGCGAAGTATTTTTGATGGGAACACTTTGCTTAACCCATCCTGCGAGAGCTGATCTTTCTAATTCACCCTGTAGCTACTGGTTGTTACGCGTCCGCCTGGAGTTGTAACTGTTACTGTAAATAGGCCCCGAGCAGAAGTTGTCAAACTTGGGTCAGCAATTGTTGCAGCTGTAATGGGAAATACGGAAGAAGTAGTATTGGGAACCGTGTAGCCGGTCGCAGCTACAGTCAGATCTTTATTCGTTGTAGTAGCACCTACTACTGTAGTTCCTTGTGTCGTGGTAGTAACAGCAAAACTTACCGTTGTCCCGGAAGGCATGGTATTACCATTAATGTCTGACACCGTAATGGAACATTCAGTTGACGAACCTTTTGCAACAGCAAAAGCTGCTCCACAGCTATTTGTAATAATAGGAGTTGATGACGCCATAACTATAGTGGAGTTTGAGTAAATATGCTTCGACTTTGAAGCTCCTGAGTAAGCAGTCCCCTGAAGGATGCCGTTGTACATACCATCAGGTCCATTAAAAGTGCCGTCGCTGTTGAAATCAATAAAAGTTTCAGCAGCCTCACGCACACCACTTTCGTTATCATCACGGAAAGCCTCCGAATCATCGGTAAACTCTCCGGCATCAGCAAGGCCATTGCCATTCAGATCAAGGAACGTCTCTTCACCGACAGCATAGGCAAGAATGACAGCTCTACCGCTTGATGGTCGCGGGTTCTGACTGGTCCAGTTCACGCTGCATGACCCACCGGTTGTCGAGCAGGAAGGCTGTATACTCCCGCCACTGGTAGTGAAATAAACGGACGTCCCATCAGGAACAGGATTGTGAAAGTGATCACTTAAACGCACTGTAATTGCATCAACTACGCCGTCTCTACTCCAAGCTTCCGGATTAAATGTTTGAATGGAAACTGAAAACCCATCCTGAGCAGGCACACCTGTTGAGACCACAAGTTGATCTGACTGCGTAGCTATTACCGGTGTTATTCCCCTGAGCGTAGCTGTGACCCGCACAGGTGTAGCAATGGTACCGGCCTGCACAATTGTAGTAACCGTTCCATCCGGACCGGAACTTCCGGAAGAAGAAGTGAGCGCAAGGCCTCCGACAGTTGTGTTCAAGGTAAAATCAACCTGCTGGTTTGCCTTTGGCTGACCGGATGTATCAAGCACCTTGAAGGTAACTGTTGAGGTTTCCTGAATGCCGGCACCCCCCATCCCCTTGAGTCCGATATTAGCTGGTGACGCTGAAACAAAGGTAATGGAATTTGCAGAGAGAGGATTGATTGTTAACGAAGCGGTTTTAGTCGCCCCTGATATCGAAGCAGAAATGGTATCTGTTCCCGTTGCGGCAGTTGCCTTGTAAGTTGTCGTAGCAACACCATTTACTGATCTAACCGGAGAGCTGATTGTGGCATTACCCAAGGCTGACTGTGTTGAGGTAAAAGTTACGTCAACTTCCTGCCCCGTATACGTTGCATTACCTGAATCAAGAATTGTTACAGAAACACTTGTTGAACCTCCATAAGAAAGTGGAGTCTGGCCAATAGTAATATCAGAAAGGTGTAAGGTTGGCAGTACAACAGTAAAAAAACCACTTTTGGTAACCTGGCTGCCGTCTATAGCAGCAGTTGCGGTAACCTGACCTTGGCCTGAAGTCGTACCGGAAGTAAGCGTAACAGTAGCTACACCATTACTGTTTGTGGTTGCGGTACCATTGGCAGGGGAAAGAGAGCCCAAAGTCGTCGTAAAAACAACACTTATTCCAGATGCAGGAGTTCCGTCTGCCTTCTTGAATGTAGCCGTTACTGTAGCCGGCTCAGAAAACTGAAGCGTTGAATTCGAAAATGATAAAATAGCATCTCCGGATGCAGTCGGACTCGCAATAACCGTCGTACCGGAACTTGCTCCACCCCCTGAGCCGCTGCATGCTGCAAGAGCAGACATCATAAGGATTGCTATTAAAAAGAGGTGCATATAACGTCGCATTTCTTCTCCTTGCTAAAATGCTCTCAATTTGTTTGTCGTGGTGTTGCTGAAGGTCCTTGCAGGGATAATTTCTATCATTGTTTCAGACTTGAGTGCCCCTGCAGAGGCAGTCACCCAGAAGTTGATGATCTCGGTCCCCTGCTGCACGATAAAAGTATTTGTAACCGTACCGGTTGAGTCGGTTCGTAATTCAACGGCTCCGGTTGTCCCGGTCTGATTTGTGGCAGTCGTGCTTTTGTACGTAACTGTAATCGGCTGCCCAGCAGTGGGGGTTGTCGTAGAACTTGCCGTCCCTGAACTTGACGTTCCAGCGGTGATGACGGCTTTTGCTGCCACGCTGTATGAACCGGTCAGCAGATCTGTCGAAACAAGCGTCAGCACTATACTGCCGTTAGTACCAGTATCACCGCAGGCTGAAAGTAATAATGCAATCCCCAGCAGGAATACCGCACTGATTTTCTTATATAGTTGCATCAGTTCTCCCCTTTTCAAAGCTCTAATTCATTATCTTTGGCGTTATGAAAATCAGCAGCTCGTTTTTGCTTTTGTTCTGCGAGTTGGATTTAAAAAGCCA
>VFJK01000176.1 GCA_009886125.1 Geobacter sp.
GTTCGAAGTACTAATATCTGAGATCAGTCAGAAGATCTCCGCTGATCATCCGTTCACCGATTAAAACCCGTATGAAGGTATTTCCCATCCCGCTCTCCGGCAGGACATCGGTTATATGGACCTTAAATCCCTCTTCAAGCCGCTTCACATTTTTTCTTTTCTGCCCGATGACATCCGAGAGCCGTGAAGAAGATGAATAGATCACAACCTCATCGCCGGTATCTGCATCTGAAAGCAGGATGCGAAGCAGATCGTACCAGCGCTCACCATCAGCCAGCTGCCGAAAAGCCGGATGATAGGGGCCCGCGAGCAGCTCGGACCCGGAAGAGAGGTCGTCAGTCGGCTGAAGGCCAACACGTACCACCGGAATCCCTGCAAGCGCGGCTTCATGCAGAAGCACTTTGCAGATGCAGATCGCCTCTTCAAGAGTAAGCGGTGTGTAGAGCCCCTCCGAATAGAGGCGAGCCAGCCCGGTCCCATTCAGGACAACCGCCGGATAGATCCTGAGCAGGTCCGGTTTCAGGGCGAGCAGGGCTCTGAAAGAGGCCACGACTCCGAGTACCGTGTCGCCGGGAAGCCCCGGCATGATCTGGGCGCCGACGGTCAGCCCTTCGGCACGGAGAGCAATGAAAGCATCTACGTTGTCCTGAGATGAATGGCCGCGACCTGAAGCGTCAAGGACCCTGTCATCCATAGACTGAACACCGAGCTCTACCGTTGAAACACCCGATTCGCGAAGGAACCGTGCTGTCCCGGCATCAACTGCGTCCGGTCGTGTAGAAAGCCTGATCGAAGAGACCTTCCCGGACTTAAGGAGCGGCTGCAGCGGTTGAAGAAGGGAGAACTGGTCCTCTTTATCAAGGAGCGTGAACGACCCTCCGTAGAAAGCAACCTCGACAGAGTCTGACTGAGAAGAGCAGAGCCATCTACCGACCGTACTGACTATCTCGTCAGACATTGGGAGCGCACCATCCGCGCCGGTGATCGCCTTCTGATCGCAGAACAGACACTGATGAGGGCAACCCTGATGCGTGATGAAAAAGGGGACGATTACCCTTTTCAAGGCTTTAAGGCGGCGAGCGCCTCGCAGGCTGCCGCCTGCTGCGCCTCTTTCTTGCTTCTCCCGCTGCCCGATCCGACAGGGAGACCCTCCAGGAAGACCGAGACGGTATATATCTTTTCATGATCGGGCCCGTCGGTCCCCGTCATCTCATACTTCGGCGCCGGAACAGACCTCGACTGGACAAGCTCCTGGAGCTCACTTTTGTAATCCTGTGCATTTCCGCTCAGAGCCGCAGCGACAGAATCCCCGAACAGCCGCCGTACGACCCCCCGGACGGACCTGATTCCGCCATCGAGAAAAACTGCCGCTATCACTGCCTCGCAGGCATCCGCCAGTATTGATCTCTTTTCCCTGCCCCTGCTTTTTTCCTCACCTTTGCCAAGGTGGAGAAATGTCCCGAGTTCAAGCCGGCCAGCGATCAAAAAGAGATTCTGCTCATCGACCAGAGCCGCCCTCATCCGGGTAAGCTCACCCTCCTGGGCTTCAGGGAAGCAGACGAAGAGCAGATGGCTTACCAGAAAACCGAGAATCGAGTCTCCGAAAAATTCAAGCCGCTGGTTATCGGCTATCCGGCCCGAAAGCTCATTTGCTGCGGATCTGTGCGTAAGTGCTTCTTCGAGAAGGCTGCGGTCAGTGAACGTATGCCCGATCCTGGCTTCAAGATCTGCGAATTTATTTTCCAAGTCTTTCTGCACGGGTCTCACTATACACGGAGATTGTCGACATTATCAATAGATATGGAACATTTAAGGCATTTTGGCTTGATTAATTCATCCCCCTCTCATATACTTTCGCAGTTTAATAGGAGCCTGTCGGACTTAGGAAATCAAAGCGAAAATTCGGCTGGACGAGATCAGATTTTGCCGGTTTTGAAGGTTAATAGTTGTTCTATTGACCAATAAAGCGGTGAAATATGAGCCGTTCAGACGGATTTGCAGCAGATTTATTCTAAGTCTGATAGTCTCCTATAGGGGGCTTTTATGGGGCAGTTCATAACCTTCGAAGGTGTAGAGGGATGCGGCAAGACGACGCAGATCCGTCTCCTTGCAGAGGCGCTCAGGCAGACAGGGAAAACCGTCATCCTCACCAGAGAGCCCGGTGGATGCCCGATTTCCGATAAAATACGTCACATCCTGCTCGATGCCGAAAACAGCTCCATGACACCTGCTGCCGAACTGCTCCTGTACGCAGCAGCCAGGGCCCAGCATATCGCCGAGGTGATCGCTCCGGCACTCAGCTCCGGCAGTATCGTTCTTTGCGACCGCTTTATTGATGCCACTGTCGCCTATCAGGGCTATGGAAGAGCGCTGGACCTGCAGCAGATCACCCTGCTGAACACCATGGTCGCCTCCGGCTACCGGCCCGATCTGACGATACTTCTGGACTGCCCTGCCGAGACCGGTCTGAAGCGGGCAATAGACCGGATAGAGAAGAACAGCGCCGATGATGCGACGACCCTGCGCGAAGAGCGTTTTGAAAAAGAGTCGATCGACTTCCATAAAAGGGTCCGTGAAGGCTACCTCAACCTGGCACAACAGGAGAGTGACCGCTTCGTGGTAATAGACGGGGGGGGCGGAATAAAGGAAACTGCTGAGATGATACTCAGCTCCGTTGCTGACAGGATTCGTACCTGATGCCGTTCCCTGATATTGCCGGCCACAGGAGAACCATCGCGGTCCTGAACCGTATCCTCGGATCAGGCAGAGTAGCTCATGCCTATCTCTTCTCAGGGCCACAGGGTGTCGGCAAGAAACTGATTGCCTTCGACTTCATCAAAGCTATCTTCTGTGCGGACGGTTCTGCCTGCGGGGCCTGTCTGTCGTGCAAAAAGCTGGATTCAGGGAATCATCCCGATCTCCACATCGTCGAACCGGACGGTCAGTTCATCAAGGTCGACCAGATCAGGGCTCTGCAGAAAGAGCTGGGATATCGTCCGTATGAAGCCCCCCGGAAGGCCTGTATCATCGACGGCGCCGAGAGGTTCAACCCCTCGTCGGGGAATTCACTGCTCAAGACTCTTGAAGAGCCGCCAGGCAAGGCGATCATAATTCTTCTGACATCCTCGCCTGAAAGCGTTCTCCCGACGATCCGCTCCAGATGCCAGCAGCTGTTTTTTTCCGGCGTATCAGAAGATGAGATCGAAAAGCTCCTGGCTTCACGAGGGGTGGAGCCTGATACCGCACGGATCTCTGCATCACTGGCCGACGGCAGTGTCGGAAAAGCAGTGGCGCTCTGCAGCGAAGAGTCGGTTCAGGACCGGGTCGAGATCATCGAAAAGGCCTGCGCGCTTTCGTTGAAAGAGATGGCTTCCCTGTTCGCGTTCGGCGAACTGTTTGACAAGGACCGTGAAAAGGCAGTCCACTCCCTGGACCTTCTGCTCAGCTTCTGGAGAGACATGCTTCATATCCGCAGCGGCTCTGTCGATCCGGTGAACAGGGATCTGTACCAGACCCTTCTGAAGGAGTCCGGATGCCGCTCGGACGGATCCATACTGGACGGAATAGAGACAATTTTAAGGACAAGGCAGGCGATCCAGCGCAATGCGAATGTACGTCTTGCCATGGATGTTCTGAGTATGA
>VFJK01000170.1 GCA_009886125.1 Geobacter sp.
AACGTGATAAGGCACACCGGCGGCGGGGGGGGGTTCCCGCCGACCGGTGCTGCCGTTAGTTGGAAACTTCGCTTTCAGTGCTTGATTTCCAAACTTGTCAATTATTCGGGTCAAAAGGAAGCATTTCAGCAAGAAGGGTTTCAGGCGCAATGTCCTGTTCGTTTGGCCACGTTACAGCGCCAAACAGGATTCCGACACGATTGAAGTAGTGGATGTCTTTCAGTTCTCGGAAAACACCTCGATCCAGATATGGCTTGAGGTCAAATATACCTTTGCGACCATCCTCAACTTCAACGTAGATACGATAGTCAGTCATCGGTTTAACAGTTTTCACATCCCAGTACATGGCAACCTCACAGTGGAGTGATTTTGTAGGGGTTCTCTCCGGCAACAGCCAGTTCCCAATCGGCCTGTAGTTCATCTCGGTGTAGTTCTATCCATGCCTGCACCAGTCGCAACTGCTTACGGGGCAATTCTCCCGCCAAAACCTCACCATCTTCAATGCGGATAGACGCTTCAAATTCAGCATATTTGGCATGGAAATGAGGAAGGTTATGGTGCTGGTTATCGATAAGGTACATGCGGATTATAATTCCATAAAACATAGATATTATTGGCATTTGACTATCCCCCTTGTCTTTGAATCGTAAAATACATTCTTGAAATTTTAGTCAATCGTGGTTAGCTATTGTTCGAATGTCAATTGTCGTTGATTTCTTGATGTCGTCAACGATCTCTTGCGGGCCTAGAATGAACAGAAGCATCTCCAAGTAGAATGGCATATTTTTGCGTTCTTCATTATTCCAAGTGTCGAGTGATAGTTTTTTCAATAGGTCGCAGTATTTGAAATAAGCTGTTTTGTGATCAAGAAACAAACCTCTTTTTTCTCCACATTTCAGCCGTATTATCGTCTCTATGTCATATTTTGTAATTTCCGTATTGCGGCCTGCGGGGACTGGAAAGAAACCGTCTGAAACACCTGATTTCAAAAGTAACCAGTTTAGGCTAAAGATAGCTCGTGAATCATAGATTGCAAACTCGTTCGGATTGAAAAATGAGGCAACTTTTGAAAGAGAAGAAATACACCCGAACAGGTCTCTAGAAAGTGTTCTTTGTTCTAATCTATCATATAGTTCCGCAATTCTTTGATCATTTTTTCATTTTTCTTGAATCGTTGTATACCGCCCCATGTCTGAATAATCCAGTACTCCATTGGATAATCGCTGCATTTCAAGTGTCTTCTCAGGCAGTTTTTGAGAACGACATTTTTCTGAAAAGCGTTGCTATTGGGTAACAAGCGGACAACTGTGGAAGGGAGGCTGTCAAGTGCAAAATCCCAGCTGAATCTTTCATCAAGTTGGTGAGTGTGCGCGTACACCTGAATCATGGTTTTCAATTTGTCGTTCATCTTTATCCTCTTCCAACGGGGAAGAGCACACCGGCGGCGGTTTTCAGCCGACCGGTGCTGCGCTTAGTTATGCCAACTCTACTTTAAGGCTTTTACCGAGGGCAAGGGCCGCTCTTTCGAGGGTTTGGAGGGTGACAGAAACATTGGCGGGATCAAGGAGTCTGTCCAATGCCGTGCGGCTGGTGTGCATCTTTTCGGCCATAGCGGTTTTTGAAAGGTTCGCTTGTTTCATTTCCTGTTCTATCTGGAATGCAATAACCCTTTTGATTGCTGCTGCTTCTGCCTCTGCACGCAGGCCTTCTTCTTCAAGAAAATCGTCAAAGTTTGATCCTAAATGTTCGTTTTTCATTTTGCGCCTCTCTTGTAGGTGCTAAGGCGGCTCAATGCCGTCTTGAGTTCATTTTGTGGCGTTTTCTGTGATTTCTTTATAAATCCATGCAGTAAAATCATGTACTCGCCGTCAATCGTAAAGAAGACCCGTGTAATACCGTCTGCCAATCTCGTCCGTACTTCCCATAAGTCCTTGTCGATCTTTTTGATGAGCGGCATTCCCAAAGGCCAGCCTAGTTGGGCGGTCTTGATATCTTCGCCGATTTGGCGTTTGTCATCACGATGCAAATTCTTCAGCCATTCTCTGACTGGCTCATTTCCGGCTTCGGAACAATAAAATACGACTTTAAGGACAAACACGATATCAGTCATATGCAACCCATTGTACCAATATTGGTACGCATGTCAATTTTTGTTTTTGTTGGTTCAAAATGAGTAATTCGTTTTCAGCGTAATACCTTCCGATTCCGACAAGTTAATATAAACTTGGTAAGAACAACTACAAGGAATGCTGGAGTAATAACCACGACATCAACCACTGCACCCCAAATCCCCATGTACGTGAGGGACGTTGCTTGCTATTTAGCTAATTTATCTAAATAGTTAATTAGCAAGCAACGTCCCCCCAATCCTCTCCTTTTTCAAGACTTTCTCTCTTATGACTATTGTTATGACTACAATTCCAAAGGATAGTGCCGCAGATCTCCGCCAATTTAGCCCCATATAATGCAGCACGGGAGCAGTCAAGATAATTATGAGTGGGTATAAAATTCGATCCATAGTTGTCATTTTCTACTCACACAACGGGGCCGCACTTGACCTGCCGGGCAGCCTTATCGCCCGGACATGGTGCAAGTTGGGACATCTTATCCTTCCCTGTCTTTTCTGTTAGACGACCATTCACCAAGAAGAAAGCCACCAACCGCAGGCCAGAACCAGCCGCCAGAATTAGTCTGATGACCTGCCGATCCTGAATAGTTGAGACCTATATTTACACGCTTACACCATTCATTATATTTTGTTACTTCATTATTCACATCGAATGTCAGCGATAGATTAATTGTAAAACCGCCATATCGCTTGACTGCCTCTTGTGGTTCGGTGACGATAATATAAAGTCTGTCCAGCATACCAAGCAAGTCATTGAGTGGTTTGGCAAGAACGTTGACCATCAAAAGGTGTCCTTCTTCGTATCCGTACGGGAAAGGGTGAGAACGGAATTGATCAAAAGA
>VFJK01000103.1 GCA_009886125.1 Geobacter sp.
TGTCCTGATCGGTATCGGAGTGCTGCTCTGATCACAAGAATGCAAAGGAAGCCGGATGCCACTTTTTAAATGGAAGGACAGTTATTCAGTCGGTGTAGAAGAGCTCGATCTGCATCACAAAAAGCTTTTCGGCATCCTTAATACGCTTTACGAAGGATCTCTGGTTCCAGATGGGAATCTTGATATTGCCGACAAAATAGATGCACTCATAGCCTATACCGAATATCATTTTGCAGCAGAAGAAGAGCACTTGAGGCAGATCGGCTACGTGGAAAGAGAGAGCCATTTCAGACTGCACAGGAGTTTTATCAAAAAGGTGTTAAGGCTCCAGCGCAAAAGCCATCTGCCTGCTGAAGAGCTGACCCAGGAGTTGATCGTCTTTCTCGGGAACTGGCTGCTCCATCACGTTCTGGAAGAGGACAAGAAGTACGTCCTGTGATCAGCACGGTAGAAGTATATGAAGGCTGGTTATAGTGCAATCGAACCGCTTTACCGATAAGGGTTAGCGGTTTTTTGTTCAATCACTTGATTTTCTTTGCGGGGGGATCGTATTTAGTGGAAAAGAGAGTACACTTTCGTGAGCAATGGGTAGGATTATTAGATAAAGCACAGCAGATCAATCTTCAACCGAGGTGACGTATGTCCGAGCACCGGCTGTTTCACCGGATCAAGTTCGTTGTAAAAACCGACATCGAAATCAACGGGAAGTCTTGCGAAGCTTCACTTGTAGATATCTCATTCAAAGGGGCACTGGTTACTTTTCAGCAGGGACTCCAACCGGATACGGGTATTCCCTGCCATCTTGCAATACACCTCGATGAGACCGATTTGATACTTTCTTTTACCGGGGAGGTCGTCCATACTCACGATAATCTCACCGGGATCAAGTTCACCATGATCGATATCGACACAATGATCCATCTGAGAAGGCTTCTCGAGCTGAACAGTGCCAAGCCGGATCAGGTTCGGAGTGAGTTGAATGCATTGATCGGTTTGTAATACGTATTTATTCAAGCAGAGTTTTATCTCCTTAACTTCTCCAGTGAGGTACTTATGTCCAATCCACCTTGTGATTTCTACTGCGATCAGGTCCTGAGCAGTCAAATACCGGTGCCCGTCTGTTTCGAGAACGATGCTGTTTTTGCCTTTCACCACACCAATCCTATCTGGGAACAGCACGTGGTTCTCCTCCCCAGGAAACATGTCGACTCTTTCCTCGACCTTGGAGAAAAGGATAACGAGCTCCTCCTTGAACTTATGCGGGTTGCCCGAAACATAGCTGCCGACCTCATGTCTCGCTATGGCGGCTGCAGGGTCTATACAAATCTCGGGGATTACCAGTCCTCCAAACATCTTCACTGGCACATCGGTGCCGGAAAGCAGCTCCGTTCCTATTAAGAGCAGCAGGAAGTACCAATATTACGTCTGCATGAGGTCCCCAATGACTATATCCCCTACAGCTGCTGATGCCGTGGTCCGCATCCGAGAGATGACTATTGACGATTTTCCCGAGGTGTTTCATATCGGGGAGGAGATCTTTACTGTCGAATCTTTCCAGAGTCTTTACCGTACCTGGGACGAATACGAGATCACGACTCTCTTTAATTCCGATACCGAACTCTGTCTCGTAGCGGAAGCAGGGGAGAGGATTCTCGGGTTTGCCCTCGGGACGACTGTCACGAAACATAACTCGACCTGGAAATACGGTTATCTTGTCTGGGTCGGGGTTCGCAAGGGTATTCAGCAGGGAGGGGTGGGAAGCGGTTTGTTCAAAGAGATCAGGCATCGCATGAAGGAGCAGGGGGTCCGGATGATGATCATCGACACCTCTGCAGATAACCAGCCTGCGATCAACTTCTTTCAAAAACAGGGATTCGGTGATGTTCAGGAACATGTCTATATGTCACTCAACCTGTCGCGCAAGTCGAAGAAAAAGTCGGGAAAGAAGCCATGACAGACCGTTTGAGCAGAGTCTGGCAGGCTATTGACCCGGACCGATTACGAAGGACATTTCTTGATCTTTTAGAGATTTACTCACCATCCGGCAAGGAAGAGGATATTCAGCTGCACCTGGAAGAGCTCCTCAGCCGGGTCGGATTTGTCGTCCAGCGACAGGAGGTAGAGGAGGACCGCTACAATCTTCGTGTCACCATGGGTCCATCTGAACCGGTTCTTTACCTGGTCGGTCACGTGGATACCGTTCCGGCCTGGGATCTGGAGACTTTTGGTGCCCGGGAGGATGGAGCGATCATCCGCGGTCTGGGTAGTGCTGACATGAAAGGTGGCTGCGCTTCGATGGTGGAGGCCTGGCTTGCCATTGCCGATGCGCTGCAGCCTTCTGAGCGTCCATCAGTTGGGCTTCTGCTGGTTGTCGGTGAGGAGGAGAACGGCGACGGAAGCAGCACTTTCCTTCAGGACTGCAGCCCTCCATGGGTTGTCATCGGCGAGCCTACCGGCCTTGCGGCCTGCTTTGCCCATTATGGCTATCTGGAAGCAGGTTTCGTCACTCGCGGTCGTAAGAGCCACTCTTCTCTCCCCGAGTTGGGTCATAATGCCGTTGAGTCGATGCTGCGGGCACTGCTGCTCCTGGGGAACGATTCCCTTTTCGATCGGGCGCAATCGGATATTGTTTATTCCATCCGGGAGATGCGATCATCGAGGGCTGGGTTTGTCGTTCCTGATCGGTGTGAGGCCTGGATCGATCTTCATCTCCCTCCTGAAAGTAATCCTGACGACCTTCAAGATGCGATCCGGGTGCTTGTCAACGGGGCTGACAGCTTCATTCCCGGTCTGGACATGGAAGTCTCCTTTGACTTTGCTTCAGCCGGTTATAGTCTGGGAACTGATAACCGTGTCGCCGCAGTCCTGCGTGAGATATATCCGAAGCTGGGTCTGAATCTGCATCAGGATGCCTTTCGCTCCCATTCTGACGGAAACCTTTTTTTTGCAGCAGGCAGCAGACCGCTCATCCTCGGTCCGGGCTCACTGGAAACCGCTCATACCCCGGAAGAGCACGTCCACCGTGACGAAATCTACAATGCAGCCCGTATCTATGCCGCGCTCTGTCTGGAGATAGGTTGAAGTATCCGTGGTGATTCCCCCCCCCTTTTTTTGCCGACAGGTTTCAGGTCGGGAAATACTCTGGAAAATGTTGCTTGACGGGACAAAATCCGCTAGCCTCCCTGTTATCAGACAAGAAAGGATAACCATGTCACGTGCAATACTCTGCCCCAAGTGCAGGCAACTCATAGGAAGTGAAGAAACGGTCTGTTCCTGGTGCGGCACCTCCCGCTCCGCTCCGATCTGGCATATTCTGAACTGGTCAAAAGGGACCATGGGCGGAGATTGGGCTGTAAAGTCCCTAATAACGGTTAATCTCATATATTATGCCGTTTCATTGATGATAGACATGTCAGGCGGGTTCCTCTCTCCGACTCAAAACAGTCTGATGCTGCTGGGCGCGACCGGCACGGTGCCGATTGACTACTACGGCAGGACCTGGACGCTTCTCAGCGCAAACTACCTTCATGGCGGTATACTTCACCTGGTCTTCAACCTGGTCGCCCTGTACCAGATCGGGCCCTGGGCCGAAACTGAGTACGGCACAAGTCGCATGTTCACCATCTACACTCTGGGCGGCGTTGCCGGCTATTTCATCTCCTACGTCGCAGGGGTTCCCTTCACCATTGGCGCATCTGCCGCAGTATGCGGACTGGTCGGATCTCTGCTGTATTATGGGAAGAGCAGGGGGGGAGGATATGGCAACGCCGTGTATCAGCAGTTGAGCGGCTGGGTGATCAGCATCTTCATTTTCGGGCTCGTGTTTCCCGGCATAAACAACTGGGGTCACGGAGGCGGGCTTGTCGGAGGGGCGCTTATCGGGGCGCTTCTGGGGTACTCGGAGAAAAAACGCGAAACTCTCTTTAATCATGCTTTGGCATTGATCTGTGCCGTAGCCACAATCGCGGCTCTCGGCTTCGCGCTGACTAAAGCCTTCAGATGAGTCACTCACGAAGCAGGAAATACCAATGAAGTTGCTTTGAAGCTGCTTAAACGCTTTCATTTATCAAGTTCAGACATTACCCGCTGTTTGCACTGGTCAAGGATAGTGGAAAGAGCGCAAGATGGTTAATATCAAAGTAGAGAAAGCAGCGGGTGAACGGATGTTTGAAGATCAGTACAACGACCAGATGGAAGCTGAGATCCTGCGGCTTGAGAATGAAAAATGCATGATTGAGGCCGGACATCGGGCAGTCAGGGAGATTGTGTCCAGGAAACACTGGATATTTGATCTTGATGGCACTCTGACAGTCGCAGTTCACGATTTCAAGGCGATCAGGGAGGCTCTTGCCATACCTGCCGATGCAGATATTCTCGGGCATCTTGATGCTCTTCCCCCGGAAGAATCTGCTCTGCTTCACCGGAAACTGGACAGCATAGAGCGGGATCTCTCAGAAAAAACAGCTCCTGCATCCGGAGCAAGAGAGCTTCTTTCACTGCTTGCGCAAGACGGTTGCAAGATAGGCATCCTGACCCGGAACACTCATGAAATAGCCCGTCTGACGCTTGCACTCACCGGTCTTGAAGAGTTTTTCCCCGAGCCCTCGTTTATTATCGGTAGATGTGAAGCTGCACCGAAACCGGATCCTCAAGGTGCGCTGCATCTCGCTTCTCTCTGGGGTGTCCCTCCGGAGGAGATTGTCGTGACCGGGGATTATCTGTATGATCTCCTCTGCGGCAGAAGTATCGGGGCGGCGACCATACATGTCGATCCGGTCGGTGAGTTCCGCTGGAGCGAATTCGCTGACCTGCGCGTTACATCTCTCAATGAAGTTGCATTGATGCGTCAGGAACTTGACCTGCTGCATGTCAGTCAGGTGTAATGATGAGGATCTATGTCAAAAGGATATAATGCCAATAAAGAGCGCTTGAACGATATGAACGGTTTCGGCAAGAGTCTCGGGAAAAGGGCAGGATTCAAGTGCGAATGGTGCGAAGGGAAGGATGCTCTACGGATATGGGATTATAAGCCTGATGCATCCCCGGAGCTGGAGACCCTAGCTCTGCTTTGTCAGAACTGCCGGGGGTGGGCTGAGGGTAGAAAACCCGGGACGGATGAACTCCATTCCATCAGAAATGCACTCTGGAGTGATGTCCCGGCTATTTCAGAAGGCGCAGCCCGGGTTCTGGCAAGGTACAAGGAGCCATGGGTAAGGGATGCTATCGAAGAAAGCTTTATAGATGAGAAGGTTAAGGCAGAGTTATTGAAGTGATAGCTTAGAAGTATAAAGCCATTTTGAATGACAATAACCAGTCCGTCGTGATCTGCAGATCTCAGGCTGAACCGTATTTTAGAGGATACAATGAAGATATGGATCGATGCAGATGCCTGTCCGCGAGTCATAAAAGAGATCCTGTTCAAGGCCTCAGAACGGCTGAATATCCCGGTATGTCTCGTCGCGAACAAGGCTCTTACGAAACACAATACTCATCTGGTCGAGTCCGTTGTCGTCAAAGACGGATTCGATGTAGCTGATGATTACATCGCTGAGCATGCGACTCTGGAAGACCTGGTGATAACAGCTGATATCCCTCTGGCGGCCAGGGTAGTCGCCAAGGGTGGGGTCGCGCTTGATCCAAGAGGCGATCTCTATACTGAGGAGAATGTCGGGGAGAGGCTTTCTATCCGGGATCTGATGATGGAACTCCGCTCGGGGGGGCTTGTCCAGGGGGGACCCGCACAATTCAGCCTGACCGACAGACAACGCTTTGCCTCCTCTCTCGACAGACTTCTGACGCAGATGGTGAGAGGGAAGAGACCTGCCTGATCCTTCCCCCTCCCATTTCCCTCCTGCTCCAAATAATCCCCATAACACAGTAGACCCTGATGCCGTATGCAGAAGGCTGCGACCGACGCGCAGCCTTCTTTTTTATTTTCCGATCATGGGATTATCAGCAAGTGATTGACATCCGCAACCCATCTCCATATAGTTGCCACATGTGAACGTATCGCAGGTGATCAATGCATGGAGGCATCATGGTATTACCCACCGAACGCCAGCTGCAGGTGCTGGCCTTTGTCACATCCTATATCGATAACAACGGCTATCCGCCGACCTTGCGGGAGATATGTGCACACCTTGGCGTATCCGGCACCCTCTCCGCCATCCGTCACCTGGATGCTCTGGAGAAAAAAGGCTTTCTGAAGAGAGATACCAACTCCCGGGGCATTGCCTTGACATCGCCTGCCTCCAGCTCCGTCTCCCTGCCGATTCTCGGCACGGTCCGGGCCGGTGCCCTTTCTCCTGCGGTGGAGGATGTGCAGGGATACCTCTCTCTGGACCGGATGCGTCTGAGTGGCGGCAGGTTCTTTCTCCGGGTGCAGGGAGACTCCATGATCAATGCCTGTATCCGCGATGGTGACCTCGCTCTGGTACGTCCGCAACCAGTGGCAAACAATCGGGATATCGTCGTTGCCATGGTTGGAGGAGAAGCCACTCTGAAGCGTTTTTACCGGGAACAGGGGCAGATCCGCCTGCAGCCGGAGAACCCCAACATGGAGGCCATCATCATTCCTGAAGGCTCCGGCGAGGTCACTATAATCGGCAAGGTGGTGGGGCTGTACCGGGACATGGGGTGAACCGTGGGTGAGGAGGCGATACGTATCATCATGCACATCGATATGAACGCCTTTTTCGCTTCGGTGGAGCAGCAGAGCAACCCGGAGCTGCGGGGCAAACCGATCGCGGTCATCGGCCGGGGGCGCACCGTCGTCACCACCGCTTCCTATGAAGCCCGCGCCTTCGGGGTCAAGACCGGCATGAACACCTGGCAGGCGAAGCAAGCGTGTCCGCAGGTCATCTTTGTCATCGGCAATAACCGCGAATATACTCGTATCTCTGTCGAGATCATGAAGCTCCTGCAGGAGTACACTCCTTTGGTGGAGGTCTTCTCCATTGACGAGGCCTGGCTGGATGTCACACACTCCCTGAATCTCTTCGGTTCGGCAGAAAATATCGCCTGCCTGTTGAAGGCTCGTATCAGGCACTGTTTCGGTATCACCTGCTCCATCGGCATCGCCCCCAACAAGCTGCTGGCAAAGCTGGCCAGCGAGATGAAAAAACCGGACGGATTGACAGTCATCTCTCCTGCGGAAGTTACCCGGGTTCTGGAGCAGATGCCGGTTCAGGAGTTGTGCGGCATTGGCAGGAAGATGGAGCAGCATCTGCTGATGATGGGGGTCCGGACCTGTGGCGAACTGGGGCGCTATCCGGTTGAACGGCTTATCAGGAAGTTCGGGATTGTCGGTGAGCGGCTGCAGCAGATGGGCCGGGGGATCGATGAGAGCCCGGTGGTGCCGGTCGAGGACGAGCAGGAGGTGAAGAGTGTCGGCCACAGCATGACCCTGGAGCGGGATATCGAGAGGCGGCAGGATATTCTGAAGTACCTGCTGCAGCTTGCGGAGATGGTCGGGCGCAGGGCACGGCGCTATAACGTGGCGGGCAGAACCGTCCACCTGACGGTACGGTTCGCGGATTTTACAACCATTGGCAAGCAGTCTACACGGACGAATCAGACGAATCAGAGCAACGAGATTTTCAAGGAAGTGGTCAGTATCCTTGATACCCTGGATCTGGATCAACCGGTACGGCTGTTGGGGGTGCGGATCACCAATCTCTGTTACCAGCGGCAGCAGCTTCCCCTGTTCGAGGAAGAACGGCGTAAGGTCCTGGCTACCTCTGCTATGGATGAGGTGAATGAGCGGCACGGGGGCTTTACCGTGACCTATGGCAGCGTTCTGGACAGCGGGGAGAAAGGGTCGTTCGTCATCTCGCCGGCCTGGCGGCCGGATGGTATCAGAAGTGTGGATGTCAAATAGACGGAAAAGAGTTTCCAGGGAGGTTTGGATGCATGTCGTAGTTATCCACGGCTGGAACGAAGAAACAACGGAACTGGTCCAGTCACTGGCTGTTGCCCTTGGAATAATGCCCTACGAAATGCGGCAACGCATGGTCGGCGGCGGTCCGTCTGTAGCAGCCGGTTTTGCCGATCCGGAGCTGGCCCGGGCCGTAGAGGCGAAGCTGAATCAGGCCGGAGTCGCAACACAGCTTGTCGATACGGACCTGCTGCGCAACAAGGTCGGCCGCTTTGTCGTGCGCCGTTTTGAAATGAAGGAGAGAGCGTTGCAGATCAGTGCCAGCGATGGGCAATCTGCCGAAATCGCCTATGGAGAAATCGACCTGCTTCTGAGTGGTACCCGTATTCTCGGTCAATCAGAAACCATAACTGTTACAGAGCGCAAATTCAGCCTCGGCAAGACGATTCTTTCCGGAGGAATACCGTTAACCAAAAAGGTCGAACGTCAGGAGGAGATAAACAGGGAGGAACGGGAGAACATCCTCTGCCTTTATGCCGGTGAACGACCACCGGTCGTACTCAGCCAGAGCGGGATGCTCTATGACGGTTTCGGCACGGCTATGAAGCTGACAAGGGAGTTGAACTTCGCGTATCTGAAGAGTGAACTGCGGCGGCTCTGCAAAGCGGCGGGCTATGATGACCGGCTGCTCAACAGGCTCGGGCAGGTCCGCTTGCTCGGTCCCGGCCTGAACCCTGAAAACAACCTCGACCTTGCCTTCGATATCCTTGCGCGGGCTCTGCGGGGATCGCGTCACAGGTCTGACCGTTTCTGACAGGAGAAGGGAGAAGGGGCTGCTTTCTGTATATACAGTTGGTTAGCTTCTGTTTTCTTATAATATCGATTCATAAGTAAGTAAATCCACTTCATGAAAGCAGGATTTTCAGTTTCATGATTGAAGATTCAATACTCCTTACGGGGGCCTGTCAACCAGATTGTGTAAATGCTTTTGTCGGAATATTTACATAAGTTCCTTGATTACGTATTGTTGAAGTTCTCATTATACCTGAACCTTTGATGGTTGCTCTAAAACACTCTTCAGCACCTCACGTAACTGATTAGGCCTATACGGCTTGCTGATTATCCCGGCCACATTGTCAGTTCCTACCCTTGATGTAACATCGGCATCGCCAAAACCGCTGGAAATAATAATGGGTAGTTTTGGGTTGATTTGCTTTAAAGCGGGAATTAAAGCGTACCCATCCATAACCGGCATTCCCATGTCAGATAATACCAGTCTGATGTCCGTGGTTCGCTTCTGATACAACTCCAATGCCTCCTTGCCATTCACTGCTTCCAGAACAGTGAAGCCAAACATTTCAAGCATGGACTTTGCTAAAAACCGAATCTGATCTTCGTCCTCAACCAGCAGTATTGTACCGCTTCCTTGCCATGGAACTTCAGGGGTGGACTGAACCTGGTCTTCATCTCCGGTTTTGTTACTTGTTAGGACAGGAAGATAGACTTTAAAAGTAGTGCCCTGACCCAGTTGGCTGATGAGCTGCAACGCGCCATTATGTGAGTTGATTATTCCTAGTACCGCAGACATGCCTAGGCCACGCCCGGTGAACTTGGTGGTATAGAATGGCTCGAAGATTCTCGATTTTGTTGGTTCATCCATTCCGCAACCGTTGTCGGTAACTTCCAGGCAGATATACTTGCCGGGAGGTATTTTCTTGCCGTGATAATCATTTTCCTGATGACCGTCAATTACCGTTTCCTTAGTGAGTGAAACTTTAATTTCACCTTGCTCTGCACCAATGGCTTCAGAGGCATTGACAATCAGGTTCATTACTACCTGTCTGAGTTGGCTGACATCAGCTTCAATAGCGGGAACAGCATTTGAAAGATCAGTTTTGATAACTGCATTCTGCGGAAGCGTAGCTTTCAACATGGTGACCATTTCGTCAACCACCGTCCACATATTAACATTAGTTTTGGCAATTTGGGATTTGCCTGCGTATGCCAGCATCTGGCTGCATAATGCAGCGGCACGTTCAGCAGCTTTTTCAATCTCAGGGATATTCTTTTCTGCTGTTTCATAGTTCATCTTTGTCAGAGAGCAATAACCCATGATAATGGCCAGAATGTTGTTGAAGTCGTGGGCGATACCGCCTGACAGTACACCAAGGCTCTCTAGTTTTTGGGTCTGCTGGAATTGTTGATCAAATATCCGTTTTTCTTCCTCGGCGCGTTTGCGTTCGGTGATGTCACGGCAGATGCTCAGCATCGCGGGTTTACCATCCCAGAATATCTTTCGCGAGATGACTTCAGTGGGTACAGAAGAGCCATCCTTGCGTTGGTGTACCGTTTCAAAAGAGATATAACCGTGCTCAAGCAACCGGGCAATCCGATCCGGCGCGTGCTGACTTTGCTCCGGTGTATCCACCAGGTTTACTGTCAGGGACATCAGTTCGGCCTGAGTGTAACCAAGTCGCTCACAGGCAAGCGGATTGACCGCCAGCATCCGGGCGTTCTCATCGTGCACGAAGATCGCGTCACCCGCGCTTTCAAACAGAATACGATGTTTTTCCTCACTTTCTCGCAATATATTCTCCGCCATCTTGCGGTCGGTGATGTCACGGGCTATGCCGGAAAACCCCTGCACAATACCATTCTTATTCTTTTCGCGCTGAATCGACCAAGCCATTAAGTGCTCTTGGCCGGATACGCCAACCTGCCGATTCTCAAATGAGAATGATTCCATGCTGCCATGTACCCAACCCTGAAACGCTTTGGTCGTCAACTCACGATCTTCAGGGTGGATGAAGTTAAAAGATAAGCGGCCAATGCATTCTTCAGGTGGCAATCCATAGATATTGAGTGCTGCATGGTTCAAAAAAACAAAACGGCCCTCTCTATCAACTCTGGTGATAAGGTCTGGCGTTCCTTCTACAAGAATTTGATACTGCTTGCGACTCTCCAGAAGGTGTGCCTCAGCTGCTCTTAGCTCGGAGATGTCAAATCCCATTCCATAGAGACCACAGACCTTGCCGTCTTTGTCAAACCAAGGCAACTTTCTGGTTTGAACTACAAAACGACTATTGTCGTTTGAGTTCACTGTAATCTCTTCTACTACAAGCGGTATGCCTGTTTCCATGACTCGGTTGTCGTCAGCAATGTATTTTTCGGCCAGGTCTGCCGGAAAAATATCATAATCGGTTTTCCCATATATCTGGTCATATGGAATCCTGAGAAGGTCGCAGAAGGAATGGTTTGCAGTCAAATAGTTAAGGTTACTATCTTTGACAAATACGAATCCGGGGTCTGCATCCAGAATTTTTCGTATTATATCGATTTCTCCTAGCTGGGCAAGGTTGGCTTCTTCCAGCGATTTTCGCTCAGTGATATCCTGTATGGTCCCAATCATTGTCAGTGCGTTGTTCTTATCATCGAATGTGACTTCACCTAATCCAAGTACCCATCTTGTAACTCCATTATTCTTGCGCACTATTCTATATTCTTTTGAAAATGGGTTTCTGTTAGATATGACTTCTACTTTAAGGTGCTGGTCCATCATCTGTCTATCATCAGGATGGATAATATCCAACCAGCCCTGAATGCTACGGTTGTAATCCTTGTCAATGCCAAAAATAGTGTCAAGGACTTCTGAGGACTCCCACATGCCGTCAGTAAAATTAAAACGGTAAGAACCTATTGATGCCGCACGTTGCGACTCTTTGAAGAAATATTCGCTTTCTTTTAAGGCCTCTTCGGTATGTTTCCGCTCGGTAATATCACGATGAAAAGATTGAAAACATGACACCCCTCCTGATGAGATCAAACTGGCAGTGACCTCAAGAGGAATTATATGTCCATCCCTGTGGAAATGTTCCAACTCAAAGGTCAGGGTTTCCCCTGCCAGAAGGCGGCTCATCCTCTCGGGTACCAGGCGAGAGGTTTCTGGAGTATCCAGCTCTTTAAGCCCCATCTGAAGCATTTCTTCCTGGCTATAACCATGCATCCTGGCAAATGATTCATTTACCTCTAGCAGCCTTCCTTCTGTGGATAATATGGAGATCCCTTCTACAGCGTTGGCAAACAGATCTCGGTAGCGTTGTTTTCTCTCCCGTAGCGCATCTTCAGCTTCACATTGTCTCTTGTACTGCAAGCCCTGCTCTGCCAGCATCTGCGTGAGGCTATGGATAAATGCCAGGTTTTTGTGAAGTTTCTCCTCAGGGAAAAATGGAACTTTGCGCATGGCCTCCAGATACTCGTTTTCATCAAAACCATACTGTCGAGCCTGTTTGATGAAATACTCTTCGTCAGGTGGTTTTATAAATAGTTGGCCGATGAAAACGTTGCCAAGGTGTTTCCCCTCAATAATTATCGGAGTCGCCGCATCTACAAGTCCCATTGGGCACCGATAGATGACATAGGGTATTTCTTGATCAAGCTCCGCACTAATATGTGTATCGCTCTCAATGCACTTCTTTTCAGATTCGGGGTTTATGCGGTGGAATTTTGTGCAGATGTCCTGCCATGCGGTAGCGGTGAGGATATTCCCCTCAATGTCAATAA
>VFJK01000123.1 GCA_009886125.1 Geobacter sp.
CGCGATCTCGCAAAAACACACTGGGCACATTGAGACTGTTTTCATTTATGTTCCTCCATCCATGCAGTCACCTGTCCCTTGTGCCGCCTGTAGTAATAGCCTACCTCTGGGATGAGTACCGCTTTCCTACTGCCAATATCCTTGACTGCTGCATACGTGCAATCTCCGAGCGCCAGGGCCGTCTCTGCCAGTACCATTGCTGAATCTGCCACGTAATCAGGGTTGAGCAGTTCCCGGCGAAAGCAGAATATGTGGTGGTTGATGTCCTTGTAAGGGAACAGTGATTGAACCCACGGCGGATAGAGTGACGGCATCATCAATACCCCCGGCGTAAAGCGTGTGCCGTCCTCACTCATCAGTTGCTCATTGCAGCTTACCACCTCCGCACCATCCCTGAAAGCTGCCAATATCTTGCCGAATATCCCCGGCTCTATCAGGTCGTCACAATCCACGAAGCCGACGAAAGGGGCTGAGCCTAGTTGATAGCCCTCCATCCTGCCCTCGGCAATACTGAGCTGATTATGAATAGGGAAGATGTTCACCCCTTCCTCTTGGTCGAGCTGGCAGACTATCTCATGGAGCCATTGCAGGTTAGCAGTCGGGTGAATGAGGATGTGAATGTCGATCATCTGAAGAATACCCCCGTAAGGTCGAGCTTTGAGCCTGTCTTTTCGTTCCTCATGTTCTCGGCGTTTATGCAGATATAACGTGCGCAATCTGCGCCGTGGCTGAACTCATCATGCAATGGGGTGCTTTCCTCCTGTGTCGAGTTGTTCACCCTGCGCCGGTATCGCTTCAGGCATTCTATCAGCCTCTCGCATTTCTTCCTGTCGATGTAAAGCTGTCCAAACATCATGCGCGTTATCTTGATACCTGGCTCAACGTCCATCTCGGTGATCTCGTCCCTGGTCGCAACATCCCATCCAAGTTTCTTCATCAGGTCATAAACTGATTTCCCGCCGCTCTTCAGGTCGCCGCTGAAACCGTCATGAGGTAGCCATACCTTGCCCCAGTTGTACCGCTTGTCTTTCATGTCGGCGGATAGTTGGTCAAGGGTTAGGTGGTCATCTTCGATATAGTCGATTATCCTGACTTCAGACCTGATCTTCTGGACGAATGCCACGGAAAGGCTATCATTCCAGCCTATGTCCATGACTATGTGAACCTTCAACATGGGGTCGTAAGGGAGGTTGCATATCTGCCCTGCCTCTTCAGCTCTTGCCACCTCCTTGTAGTAGATAGCGCCTACAACAGCGGGCTTGCACTTGCCTTCCCATATATTTTCGTAGCCATCTGGGTCATCACGCTTGCACCTGATACGCTCTTTCTCAAGGACTTCGGGGAAGCACGGGTTGTCATCGTAATTTATCAGCACGGATATGCAGTCATCGGGAGGGTTGATGGTGAAGCGTTGGTGAGTCTCGTCACTCTCCAATTCAGGGTTGTATGAAATCCATATCTCTGAGCCATCCTTGCGGATCGTCGGGATAAGGACAGACCATGAACGCTTGGTAATCGCCTGGGCCTCTTCGCACCAACAGATGTCTATCCCCTCGAATGACTTGATAGACTCAACTGTCTGGTCGTGCAATCCGGCGAAGATAAACAGAGTGCCATTCGTACCCCTGATCTCGTTCTCAAGTATCTGGTACTTGTCACCGTATCCCATGCGCTCTATCTGGTCGGACAAGAGCTTATGAACTGAGTCCTTGATAGACTTCTGAACTTCGCGAGTACATAGAATACGCAACGGACGCTTGACAGCGAGCTTCAGCAAAGCACGGGCATATTCCCACGACTTACCCGCGCCCCTGCCGCCCCTTGCCACCTTGTATCTCATCGGCTGATAGAGAAATGCGAGCTTCGGGATTATCCGCGCTCGTTCTTCGCGGATGGCCTTCTCTTCCAGCAGCCTGATCTTCTCTATTTTCTCTTCGCGTGTTAATGCCATATTCCCCAACTATCGGATAGACCGGGCAAGCCGGTTATCCTCGGTGTTA
>VFJK01000057.1 GCA_009886125.1 Geobacter sp.
AGATTCCGCATCTGCAGCATATCCACCCCGGTATCTCCCAGAAACTTCATCAGTGCCTCAGACTCGGCAGGAGAGTCGGTGACGCCGGGAGAAACGAGGTAATTGATCATGGTAAAGAGACCCCTCTGCTTGGCGATCTTCACCGATTCGAGCACAGCGTCGAACCGGTAGCCGACAGGTCGGTAGTAACGGTTATAGAGCTCCTCCTGCACCGAGTTCATGGAGAAGCGCATGGAGTCCATCCCGGCATCGCAGAGTAACTGCACCCGCTCAGGGAACGAGCCGTTGGAGTTGAAATTGACTGTCCCTCTGCCGCCCGAGCCGGCCTTCAGCCTTCTGGTCGCCTCGGCGACGGTCTCGGCCTGCATGATCGGATCACCCTCACACCCCTGCCCATAGGAGACGATCGGGTCCGGAGCCTCCAGCAGGTGCGGGAGCATCAGCTGCGTGATCTCCTCCGGCGTCGGGACGAATCCGATCCGGTCGTGGTTCGAAGGACAGCAGTCGGAAGGCTGCAGGCTTATGCAGCCGAGGCAGCGCGAATTGCAGACCGGAGAGGTCGGAATCGGTGCTTCCCATCTCCGGTAAAAAAGGTTTTTCGCAGCAAAGCAGTGGTAGTCTATGGCACATCGGGAGAGCTGTTCGAGCAGACGGTTTTCCGGAAAAGCTTTCAGCATCTTTCTGACGAGCGGATCAAGCTGCCGGTCATCGTAATTTTTCGGCTGCCAGTTCTCGTTCGCATCGACCCTGGTTGCGGCAACCACGATCTGCTCGCTGGCCTCGTCCCAGCCCACTGCAGTATATGACCAGAGCGGAAGCTGGACCTTCTTTTTACTGTAGTCGCAGGCCGGAAGGAGGGTACGCATCCACCCCGGCGCCATAAAGGCGGATACCGCCTGTACCGGGATCTCCCTTCTCCCGTCACGCACGCTAGCAGTTGTCACGAATTTTTTCTGCCTCCCGTCCCAGGCTATCGGCGGGGTATCGGGTATGGTGAAGAGACGACTGTCCGCTGGAAGCGGGATCAGTTCGACCTCATCGGGCAGCACCGCCTCAGACCCACTCATCCCGGCCATGGTCAGGTGCGGATGATCGAAAATATTCCCTTTCGAATCGGCATACAGGAGTTTCGGCAACGTTTTTAATTTCATAGCGGCAGATTACCACAAAAAGATCAAGTTGCACAATCGGTCTGCAGCTGAAACGGCAGTTGAACGCTGCCTGTATGAGAGCCTTAGGGCTGTTTCGTCGCAATTCTTTGCGAAATGAAGCGTTAAGCAGCCGATATTGTCTGAGCGAAGCGAGTTTATCGGCTGTAGCGCAATGAGCTTAGAATTGCAGAAACGGCACGTCAGCTCGATTGCAGGCAGCGTTCAACTGCCGGCATCCACGATTATTGCTTCCGGATAAAGCATGCTCTATAATCTCCTCCATGAAACTTCTCCTAGCGACGCTGCACTCACGATACATCCACTCGTCACTCGCACTCCCGTCGATTGCCGCAGCCTGCTTGCAGGTGCCAGGACTTGAGACCGTCATCCGGGAACATACGGTGAACGAGCGGCCGCAGGATATCCTCAAATCCTTGATGTCTGAAGATGCGGATATTGCCGCATTCTCCTGTTATATCTGGAATGTCGAACAGACTCTGAAGCTTGCGGCAGAGATGAAACTGCTGAATCCCGGTCTGTACCTGATTTTAGGTGGTCCGGAAGCCTCCTACGGGAGTCGCGATCTTATGTCGGCAAACCCTCATATTGATGCGGTGGTGCATGGTGAGGGTGAAGAAACCATGAACGAACTGCTGCTGCTTTTTGCTGAAAATCCAGGGGTTGCCATCCATGACGATCTTCTCTCTGCAGTGCCGGGAATTTCGTTCCGCTCTGGTTATGAGCTGATAACTACACCCGCCAGGATTGATCCTGACAGCCTCGACAGCATGCCATCTCCTTTTGCGGCCGGGCTTGCAGATCTCTCGAAACCGCTCGTTTACTATGAATCTTCAAGAGGGTGTCCATTTTCCTGCGCATTTTGCCTCTCTTCCATCGATAAAGGGGTGCGGACATTTTCATTCTCCAGAATAGAAGCAGATCTTCAAATCCTGATGGAGCATGGGGTTGAGACGATAAAATTCGTCGATCGCACCTTCAACTATGATGCTGAAAGAGCCAACCGGATATGGGAATTCATTCTTGCAAACAACCGGACAAGCCGCTTCCATTTCGAGATAGCAGCCGATCTGCTTACTGACGAGAACATTGCCATTTTGAAAAAAGTGCCGGACGAAACCTTCCGTTTCGAGATAGGGGTACAATCGATTGCCGCAGAGACTCTTGATGTCGTGGGGAGACGCTCCAACCTGGATAAGCTGTTTTCAAATGTCAGGAGAGTGACAGACGAGACCGGGATAACCATCCATCTCGATCTTGTTGCCGGACTTCCCGGCGAAGATTTTGAAGGTTTTGTCCGGTCGCTGGACAGGCTGGTCACGGCACGACCGCATCACATCCAGGTTGAGCCGCTGAAACTGCTCAAAGGGACGCAGATGCGGAAAATAGCTCGGGAGAGGGATTACACCTTCTCTCCCTTCCCGCCATACCGGATACTGAACAACCCCTGGCTCACTTTTGCAGAGATATGCCGTATTGAAGAGTGCGCAGAGGCTCTCGATGAGATCTACAACAGCAGCCGTTTTGCAGTCACCCTGGAAACGGTGTCACTGCATCATCCACTGACACCCCTATTCACCTCATGGACTCCCCTGAAATCAAAAGGAGGCCGTTTGTCGCTCATCTTCGAGTCCTTCCTGAATCATCTGGAAAAAGTATCCCCCGGACTCTCCGAGCAGATTATCGAGCCGCTTCTCTTCGATTACTGCATGAACGGGCATCCGGGACATTCAATCCCCTCTTTCCTTGAAAGGAGAGAGCCCCCTGAAGAACTGTCGACATCTCCTGCCTCACACAAGGAGATAGCATCGCGGCTCTCTCTGAATCAAGAGATCCGCTTCAGAACGTTCTCGGCAAATTTTACAAGGGATTATACTGCAGCAGGATGGCCCGAAGGAGATACCCGGATTACGTTCGTTTACTGCGGCTCCGGCAAAGAGCAGAAAATACTTCACCTCGTCGAAAGAGCCGGTTGAGCAACTGACTGCTTTCAGACGATCAGAAGCCTGTTTTTACTATTTCACCATAGGCTTCCCCTCACTGTCAAATTCAACAATACCGCTGAGATAATTCACCCGGTATCCTTTCGATTTCAGAAAGTCATACGCCATCTCTGTATATTCCGCATTCGAACTGAATACAACCTGTATCTTCTCCCTGTTCAGCTCTCCGTGACGCTTCGGTATATCCTGAAGGGGGATTTTTGTTGATTGCGCGAACCCGCCCTTCGCATGTTCGAGAGCGCTTCTGACGTCAACGATCTCGATCATCGAAAGAGAGCTCAGGGCCTTCTCAAAATCTTTCGGGGCCAACTGGCCGGTATGACCTGCTGACGATGTGAAGATATACTCTCCGGCAGGTCCGGTCTGGACGACTTCGGCGCTGTTCTGCCACGCAGTTACACCACCAGAGAATATGGTGACATTTCTGTACCCCCATTTGCGAACCACTTCTGTCGCAATCACTGCCTCGGAATCAGATCCACTGTAGAGAACGATCGGACCACGCCTTGCCAGCGGGAAAAATCCATATCTCTCTTTCAGCCCGGAAAACGGAAAATTTACCGCCCCCTCGATATGGCCTTCAGAGACCTCCTCCGGCTTTCGGAGGTCGATGATGACCGGCTTGCTCTTGCGCATGAATGATGTGGATGATGCAAGGACTCTGCCGGAACTCAGCCAGCCGGCTGTCCCTTCAGGCAACAGGGAGACGTCAATAAAACCTGCTTTGAGGGCAAGTTCAGCAGCCTTTGACGCCGACTCCCCCCCCTGGCCTTGATCATAAAAAACAAGTGGTGCACCTTTATCTTCCGGGAGGAGCCCGAAAGCCCGCTTTTCCAGCCGTGTTACCGGCACTGAAATGGCACCGGGGATATGAGCTCTGTCAAAAAGATCCGTCGGCCTTGTATCTACGAACAGAAAAATCCCGGTTTTTTTCAGATTATTCTGACTTTCTTCAAGTGTATCCAGATACAGAGCTTTGACACCGGCAGGTATCTGAGGCTTGACCCTTGCTATGGAAGTAGCAACTGCTTGATCCCCTTGACTGCTGTATTCCACGGTGACAGCTTCGTCGGGATCGATCCCGGCAGGCTTTGCGATCCCGTTCCAGGCTGTCTTGTCATCCCAGAGGATGAAAAGCAGACTCTCCTGAGGACTCTGCAGGGTAAACACTTTTGAATCTTTCGCTATCGACTTTACGGTCCCCTTGACGACTTCCGCCGAAGCCGCACCACTCAACGCTTCAAGAAGCGCTGCCAGCAACAGGACCTTTACCAATACCCCTGATTTAAAATTCATACCTTCCCCCTCCGGATTCGAAAACTATAGCACAGGCGTTTTCAAAAACAAACTTCAGCCGCTTATGCTGGGCAAAAGAACAATTTGAAGATAATATTGAAGAAAATTCCTGGAGGATCCGGATGACCGTGACGAGCCATCGTTCAGTATGCCCTTATGACTGCCCCGATACCTGCGGTCTTCTTGTTGATGTGGAAAACGGCAAAGCTGTCAAGGTGCGCGGCGACCTGGACCACCCGTACACCAGAGGAGTTCTCTGCTCCAAAATGCAGCAGTACGAGCTTACTGTGCACTCGGAACGACGCCTTACGACGCCGCTTCTGAGGAAAGGTGCAAAGGGACAAGGGGAGTTCGTTCCGATTTCGTGGGAAAATGCACTCAAGCTGATAGCCGAAAAGTGGGTTGCTACAATCAGCCAGTTCGGTGGAGAAGCGATACTCCCTTATTCATATGCAGGGACGATGGGGGTTGTTCAAAGGAATATCGGCCATGCCTTTTTCCACAAACTGGGTGCATCAAGACTCGACCGGACAATCTGCTCACCGGCCAAGGGGGCCGGCTGGAAGTCGGTTATGGGCGATACCCCGAATATCGACCCGGATGAAGTCTTGACCAGCGATCTGGTAATCCTCTGGGGGATAAACGCTGCTGCCACGTCAGTTCACTTCATGCATAGAGTGCACAAAGCCAGAAAGCAGGGTGCCGGTGTCTGGCTGATCGAGACATACCGGACCCCGACAGCCGCTGCAGTTGACAAGGTTTTCCTGGTCCGTCCGGGAAGTGATGGGGCTCTTGCACTGGGGATAATGCATATCCTGGATCGCGATGATCGTGTCGACAGAGAGTTCCTCGAAGAGAACGTCCTTGGTTTTGCCCAGCTCACTTCAAAAATCCTCCCTGACTATACCCCTGGACATGTAAGCCGGATCACCGGTCTCTCCATCGAAGAGATTGAAATGATCGCAGAAAGATACTCTAAGGCCCGTGCTCCGTTCATTCGTCTCGGTAGCGGGCTTTCCAGGTATGGAAACGGCGCCATGACCGTACGGACGATTGCCTGTCTTCCCGCACTTGTCGGAGCTTACGGCAAACCGGGAGCGGGCTGTTTCCCGGAGACCTCGACTGGCAGTACTTTTGACATGAGCCAAATTACAAGAGAGGATTTTATGACTGAACCGACCCGGATCGTCAACATGAACCAGTTGGGAGATGCGCTCAATAAGCTTGACGCCCCTCCTGTAATGGGACTGTACGTCTA
>VFJK01000056.1 GCA_009886125.1 Geobacter sp.
CACACAGGTAATCGGCGCTGTTGTTGACGTCGAATTTGAGCCGGGGAAACTCCCCCCGATTTACAACGCCCTGAAGGTCACCAATCCTGCCATAGATGATCGCGAGATGAATCTGGTTCTCGAAGTTGCCCAGCATCTCGGCGAGAATGCAGTACGTACCATCGCAATGGACGGTACAGATGGTCTTGTTCGCGGCCAGCAGGTTATGGATACCGGCAAGCAGATAGTCATGCCGGTCGGTCGCAAGACCCTTGGCCGCATCATGAACGTTATCGGTGAGCCGATTGATGAGATGGGCCCGATCGGTCACGAGAAAGAGTATCCGATCCATCGTCCCGCCCCTACATTTCAGGAGCAGTCAACCAAGGTAGAATCGTTCACAACCGGGATCAAGGTTGTTGACCTTCTTGCACCATACGCACGTGGCGGTAAAATCGGCCTTTTCGGCGGCGCAGGCGTTGGCAAGACCGTTCTTATCATGGAGCTTATCAACAACATCGCCAAGCAGCACGGTGGTTTCTCCGTTTTCGCCGGTGTTGGTGAGCGTACCCGTGAAGGGAATGACCTTTGGCACGAGATGAAGGACTCCGGCGTTATCGATAAAGCCGCTCTTATCTACGGCCAGATGAACGAGCCCCCTGGGGCACGTGCCCGTGTTGCCCTCTCTGCGCTCACCGTTGCCGAGTACTTCCGTGATGAAGAGGGCCAGGACGTTCTGCTCTTCATTGACAACATCTTCCGTTTCACCCAGGCAGGTTCCGAAGTTTCGGCGCTTCTTGGTCGTATCCCTTCAGCGGTTGGTTACCAGCCGACTCTCTCTACCGAAATGGGCGAGCTGCAGGAGCGGATCACTTCCACCAATAAAGGGTCTATTACTTCTGTTCAGGCTATCTACGTACCTGCTGACGACTTGACTGACCCGGCTCCGGCAACTGCGTTCGCGCATCTTGACGCCACAACCGTTCTCTCCCGTCAGATCGCCGAGCTCGGCATCTACCCTGCTGTTGACCCGCTTGACTCGACGTCACGTATTCTCGATCCGCAGGTCGTCGGCGAAGAGCACTATGCTGTTGCCCGTTCGGTTCAGTATGTTCTGCAGCGCTACAAAGACCTTCAGGACATCATCGCCATTCTCGGCATGGACGAGCTTTCAGAAGATGACAAGCTTGTTGTTTCCCGTGCCCGGAAGATCCAGCGGTTTCTCTCCCAGCCGTTCTTCGTTGCCGAGGCATTCACCGGGACACCGGGTGTATATGTCGAGCTGAAAGACACCATCAAGGGTTTCACGGAGATCGTAGCCGGCAAGTACGATGACCTTCCTGAGCAGGCGTTCTACATGGTCGGAACTATCGAAGAAGTAATTGAAAAGGCTAAGAAACTGGCAGTTTAATAACAACAGGCAATGGGTACGAGGCTCTGGGCGCTGGGATTATCTCCTATAGCCCATAGCCCATAGCCCATAGCCAGAAGGTTTTACATATGGCTGAAAAACTGAAACTCGAACTTGTTACACCCTACAAAAAAGTTCTCTCCGAAGAAGTTGACGAAATTACTGCAACCGGTAAACTCGGTGAATTCGGTGTTCTTCCCGGTCATGCACCCTTCCTCTCTTCACTTGATATCGGCGAACTAACCTACAAGCAGGACGGCGTCATTCACAATATGGCAGTCAGTTGGGGGTACTTCGAAGTTGAAGACGACATCGCTACCGTTCTTGTCCAGACAGCCGAGCGCTCCGATGAGATCGACCTTGAACGGGCAAAAGCTGCTCTTGGCCGTGCAGAGGATATGCTGAAAAAGCTGAACCCTGAAGATAAACAGTTCAAGATTTATGAGGCTGCACTTGAGCGCGCTATTATCAGGATGCAGGTGGCCGGAAAAGCTGTCAGAAAATAGGAAAATCAAACAGACTGGTGAATTAAAGAGCGGCTTTTGGGCCGCTCTTTTTTGTTTTGTCAGGCATTGAGCCATGCTGGAGGGGGTTAGTCTTGTCCCCAGGGGTTCTGGATGCTGAACCGGATATAATGCTGATTGACTTTAATGTGATAATAGCGTACTAACTCTGCATAATCTTGGAGGATTTTGAATATTGTTGTGATAATTTAATGAGGGCGACATGGTAGCCTGTTTATTGGCATTTGATAAATGAATAAAAGCCGTTTGATCAGCTGTTTGCTGATTGAGCGGCTTTTTTTGTAAGACTTAATCTCTCACGGAGGCACGGAGTCACAAAGAAAACCAGGGATAAAGCTTGAAGTCTATGGGGTAAACATCAAAGCTTCTTGGTTTTGATTTCCTCCGTGCCTTCGTGCCTCTGTGAGAGATAAGTTTTTGACTCTGCGCGGTGTGGCGTATCAAAAGATCAAGGGTCGTTAAGGGGTAAGGAGTAAGTGCATGAGCAACATAAAACTGTTTGAGTCAAAGCAGATCCGTTCGGTATGGAGTGAGAAAGAGCAAAAATGGTTGTTCTCGGTTGTTGATGTCGTTGGCGCCTTGACCGACAGTCAAAATCCTCAGGTGTACTGGCGTGTGCTGAAAAAACGGCTGCTTGCTGAAGGGAATGAAACCGTTACAAATTGTAACGCTTTGAAGATGACCGCTCCTGATGGCAAGATGCGACTTACCGACGTTGCCGATACGGAACAGCTGCTACGGCTTATCCAGTCCATTCCTTCCCCCAAGGCCGAACCGTTCAAGCTCTGGCTGGCGCGGGTCGGATATGAGCGGCTGGAGGAGATCGAAAACCCCGAACTGGCCGCAAAGCGAATGCGGGAGCTGTACAAGGCCAAAGGTTACAGCGACGAATGGATTGAAAAGCGGGTGCGCGGCATTGCCATCCGTGATGAATTGACCAGTGAATGGCAGAAGCGTGGCGTTAAGGAGCAGCTTGAATACGCGATCCTCACCGCCGAGATCAGCCGGGCGACCTTCGGCATGACACCGTCGGAATACCGGGACTTCAAGGCGCTGGACAAGAAGGGCGACAATCTGCGGGACCATATGACCGACCTGGAGCTGATCTTCACCATGCTGGGTGAGGCATCCACAACCGAAATCGCCCGCAACAAGGATGCCCTGGGGTATGACGAGAATCTGGAGTCAGCCGTAGAAGGGGGAACAGTTGCCGGTAATGCCCGGCGCGATCTGGAGAAGAAGTCAGGCCGGCGCGTCTCCACCAAGGAGAATTTCAAGGAGATCCCGGAAGCGGAGAAGCGCAAGCAGCTTAAGGCGGTTAGCAGGCCGGAAAAGTAGCAGGAATTAAAACTATAAAGTTACTCTCACGGAGACACGGAGACACAAAGAAAACCAGGAAAAAAGCTTGAAGTCTTTGGGGTAAACATCAAAATCTCTTGGTTTTGACTTCCTCCGTGCCTTAGTGCCTCTGTGAGAGATAAGTTTTTTGGTTCCTCACACAAATCTGTGCAAGGACGTAGGCATGGGTAAATCCCCCATGCAGTGATAAAGATTCAGAATGTAGTTCTTTGCCGATCTGAAACCGTAAGCTCGGTGA
>VFJK01000084.1 GCA_009886125.1 Geobacter sp.
CTAAAAAATAAAAAATTTAATATAATACAACTAATAAACTCATGGTATGGTAAGGCCACGGGGTGATTCAAAACACTAGAACCAGTCACTATTGCTTTCCAATTCGATTTATTTAAACTATGCTATCTCCTTATGACTGTTTGCATTCTTGATCATCATATTTTCAAATCGACAGCATTCACTATATTGCGACTAGCGTCACGTACATCGTTCACTGAATGATTGGTCACTAAGCTAGTCACAATGACACTTTCTTCCTTTGAACTCTAATAACTAATAATCAGAGTTTGTTGCACGCTACTATTTTATCTCCCGAAATCTATCCTGATTTTTCCCGACCCGTTACATGACAATCAACATTACAGGCATATTCAACATATTGAAATTTAACCAGAATAAACACGGGCATTTGATTGACAATCAAACGGGCGGCGTGAAACTCTGCGGCCTTTCTGGAATAATCCGGCGGTAAAGGGTAAAGTGTCATGTCTTTTGTAATGTAGCGAAATAAACCCAGAGCAAAAGAAGCAAGACTTTGAAAATGAGTATACCCCGTAAGATGGTATGAATTCAAGATAGAGAAAAATAGTAAATATATTGAATAGTTATTTAATTTCACTCGTAATGATGAGGTCAACGGTTCGATTCCGTTAATCGGCTCCAGTTAATACAAAAGGGTCACAGTTTTGAACTGTGGCCCTTTTTGTTCTGATGATGTATCAGAAAACGCGTCAAGGAGTTTTTGTGGTTCCCGGCTGCCTCACGGGCAGCAAGGAGCTCATCAGGTAAAGGGTTTTCTGAAGAGCAGGCCGTAGTGATACGGCGGCAGGTCGTAGCGGTTTTTTTCGCTGAAACGGAAGCCGGCTTCTCTCCACCATGCGACGCACTGCTCCGGTCGGGGGCGAATCTCCATGGCCGGGCCGCGTGGCGTTGCGGGGTCACACTCACGCAATGTAAGACAAAACTGCCTGGGCAGGGATTGGCCTACCCAGGCAGAAACCTTATATTCAGCTTTGCATCTGGAATTCGCCAAATGATCAGTGTTTAGAATGATCTGTCTCTTTTTTGTGTTTGTTCTGCTTTTCACCTTTACCATGTTCCGCGTGTTCGCCATGCCCGCCTTTGGCGGTTGCATCCTGATGAAGCCGTTCCACATAATGGGTGTAGGCAACGTAGGCTTCCACAAATTCCCGTCCCTGGGCAACACTTTCATCCTTCTGCTTGTACGTCGTTGCTGCATGCTCATACCGTTTCTTGATCCCGGCAGCAATATCATCGGTGATCAATTTCACCAATGAGTCGGCTGAACCGCTCGCCAGTGCCTTGTCAGCTTCGGCAACGGCCGGTTCAACAGTACCAGCCGGTTTCAGACCGGTAAATGGAGCTCCTTCACCAGCCCGATGGATTTTGACTAGCGTCGTGAAAAATGCATGTTCAGCAGCCTCAGTATCCTTTGTTTTTACTGCAAGCAACTTGTTGAAGGCGGCTCGGACATTTTTTTCATCCTTCGGCTTCACCCATTTGAGGATAGGGGTAATATCCTTGACTGCGATGGCCTTTCTGGCATCCAGAATGACCGGACCGTCAAGGGTGTCGCAATGAGCTGCGGCATTGCGAGGGGACGCATGGACAAGTGTTGCAAGAGCGGCAATTCCTGACAGGCTTATTTTAAGAAAGTTTGTAATTCTCATGAGTTTTCTCCCGTGTATGTGTGTCGTTGTGTCGATTCAAAAAACTTAAAAGAATCTGGGCGAAGTTGCCAGAACAGCTTGTAAAGGTAGAGATAAGTCCTGGCAAATATACGTCAATCGTGGCTTTTCGGAGGGATTTCTAGCGGAGCACCGTAGCCTGCTGATAGCGCTCGAACAGGAAAGCCACCCGTTCGGCTATGGTGTTATCAGTTCCAGCTTTGGTATGAATTTGAAATCTCGAATGTTGTGCGTGACAAGAGGGATGGATTTTGAAAGTGCAGTCGCAGCAATCAGAGCATCGGGTATTATGAGCCCATGGCTTTTCGCGTAAGACTTCATGAGGGTAACTGATATATCACTTATTTCTGCGTCAAGCTGAATATGTTTGAAAGAATGGAGTGTCCGTTCAATTTGACTAACTTCCAAAGCGTTACGAGCTCCCTGATACAACTCCATGAAAGTGACTGCGCTCACAAAGCATGGAGTCTCACGTAACCATGCGGCACGTTCACGATCTCCACGAAAAACGTCAATGAAAATGCAGGTATCTACGAGCGGTTCCATGTAGTTCTCCGCCACGTACGTTGAATTTCTTCAGATGACATTGTGTCGTCGAAACGTTCACTCCAAATGCCGACAAGGTCATCAAGTGACGCTTTATTTTTATTTCGAGTCTGTGGTTTGATCATGCTTTTCAGCATCGTCAGGATGCCGTTACCCTTCTGGATATCGGAAACATTAAATTCCAAACTAACGTCTTGTGGAACCTTAATGACAATAACACCCATGGTTGATCTCCTGAATGAAAGTGTTTGGAGTGTAACATATTTTCAGGTTTTATGAATTTCTAGTTTCAGATGTTGAGCTTTTTCCTTTTCCTGGCCGCTTTTTCCGGAATCAATCCCAGCGGTACAGTCAGCTGCTGATAGCGCTCGAGCAGGAACGCCACCCGTTCTGCTTCGGTTTTGAAGACGGTTTTACCGTAGGCCGCATCAGCTGTCGAGATCAAAGAGACGAAACCGGGCAAAGTCCGAAACCAGCACATAGCGGGGCAAATCACGCTCTTTCAGACCGGGGAAATAGTCGAAGGCCTGCCGCGCGGCGCGCTCCAGATCCTTGCCGCGCGACTTATGCTCGACCAGCAGCACCCCTTTCCAGAGCAGGTCGATAAAACCGCCCTGGCCGTCCCCCTTTTTGACCGGTGCTTCAAAGGAGGCCACCCGCCGCCGGGTGATGCCAAAGACGTTAAAGAAGCCATCCCAGAAGCTCTTGGCTTCGGCGTCTTCCGAACACTCTGTTGCCCACTCACGGCTGAAGGTTAGTGAGCGGTCGCGTATTTCATTCCAGGATATCGGCATTAAGTGCCCTTTACGATAACATGGTGAAGATATTGAAAAGTGACATCAAAATAGCCGTGAAACGATAGTCCGTCAAGGGGATACGTATCCCAAATTCATGCTAAAGGAATGACTTTGACCATCTTTGCGCTTCTGATCTCCAGTTAACTAACATTAAGCTGCGCGAGGCTGCTATCAAACAATGACCTGAATTTAGCAAAACATTTCAATGGGCAACAAGCCCGTCCTTGACCCTTATAATCCGTTCGGCCCGCTTGGCAACTTCGTCGCTGTGGGTGACGATAACCACGGTCTTTCCCTGGCGGTGGAGCGTCTGCAGCAGATCCAGCACCTCCGCTTCGGCAACCGAGTCCAGGTTGCCGGTCGGCTCGTCCATTAGCAGGATATCGGGGTCGTTGGCCAGTGCCCGGGCAATGGCCACCCGCTGCTGCTGGCCTCCGGAGAGCTGGCCCGGTTTAGCGCCGGCCTTCTCCGCCAGACCCACCAGCGCCAGCAGCTTTACTGCCCGGACCCGTTGCTCTCGATCAGGTACCCCTGCCAGCATCATGGCAATTTCCACGTTTTCAATTGCCGTCAGCCCCTGCATCAGGTTGAAGAATTGAAAGACAAAGCCGACCCGCTTACCCCGCAGGCGAGCCAGGTCGCTGTTAGGGATACGGCTTATCTCGACGTCACCGATGTAGACCTTGCCGTCAGTTGGCCGGTCAAGGCCGCCGATCAGGTGCATGAGGGTGCTTTTGCCATGGCCGGACGGGCCGATGATGCAGGTGAAGGACCCTTGCAGGATCTCCAGGGAGACGTCCTTGAGGGCAGTTGTCGTGATTTCGCCAGACTTATAGGACTTGGCTGCATGTTCTGTACGAATGATGTTATTCATAGCTGATTGCCTCCACCGGGGTGAGCCGTGCTGCCCGCCAGGCCGGGTAGATGCCGGCCACGATGGCAACTACGGTTGAAAAAAGGATTGAGCCGGCAATCATCTTGATATCGATTATGTCGCCGCTGCCTGAGCCCTTGACAAAGGTGGTGAAGGCGTTCTGGCTGATATAGGGGGTAACAATGACTGCGGTTGCCAGACCGGTTATTACCCCGGTTACGCCGCCGATGATACCGTAGAAACCGGATTCAAGCATGAACAGTAAAAATATTGTTCTCCTGCGGGCACCGAGCGCCTGGAGAATGCCGATCTCCCGTTTTCGCTCGTAAGTGGCCGCCATCATGGTGTTGATGATCCCGAAGGCAGCGGCAAGCACCGACACCGCGGCAATCATCTGCAGGGTGATGTTGACTGTGCCGACGATGCCAAGTACCGATTTGAGCATCTGCTTGTCCGAGACCACCCCCAGGCCTGTCGCTTCACGGATCTTTTCGATATAGCCTTCGGTCCTGGCCAGGTCATCGACCCGGATAGCCGCATAGGAGACCTTGTCCGCCGACTTGAAGAGCCGCTGGGCAACCGGCAGGGAAAGAAAGAGGGTGGCGTCGTCCCGGCCGCCGGTTTCGCCGAGAATGCCGAGGACAGGCAGTTTCTCGCCGCGAACGGTGACGGTCGCACCTGGCTTGAGATCGAATTGACGTGCAGCAGTTGCGCCAATCACCACGCCGGTTTCGTCCGGATTGCTGAAATATGCGCCCTGGCTGATCTGCCAGCGCTTGAAGGCCAGAGTTGCTTCAGGTTCGATGCCGCTGACAGTGACCGGCTTGTTGTTGATGGCGGTCTGCTGGGCCAGGAAAGGAACCACGGTCAGCCCCTTGATGGCCCGGATGGTTGCGATTTCCGCCGCCGAAATATTGGTCGGCATCTGGTCGCCGGTCAGTATCGACAGCTGTTCATAGCCGCAGGACCCCTTGGGGATGACTACCAGATTGGCGCCGAGCGCCGCTGTTTCACGATGGATTTCATCTTTCAGACTCCCCCCCAGAGCCATGAAGGTGACGAATGAGGCGATGCCGATGGTAATGCCGAGCAGGGTGAAGAGGAATCGCCCCCGCCGCCTGGTGATGTTTTTGTAAACCAGCTTAGAGAGATTCATCTACCCCCCTATCTTGTGGTTGCGCACCACCACGACGTTTGTGGCGGAAAAAATGTAACTGCCGGATGCCGGCGTGAAACTGCCGCTGACCTGTACCTCATCGCCCAGTTTCGGCATGGCCCCCTGATACTTGACTGGCAGGTAGATCTTGTTGCAATTGGCGGTGGTGCACTGCAGTTCCTTCAGGTCAAAGATGCCGAAAATGCTCGGATCCTGCGGGGAGGTGCCCGCCATGATACCGGTAACCGTTATAGTGCCGCTGTAGGCTGAGGGATCAGAGGCAACCTGATTGACCTGGAGACCATTCGAGTCCCCCCTGAAGAAAAGTGCATAGGCCAGGGCGATGCCGACCGCCAGGACAACGGTGATAAAAATAATCTTTTTCATGAATTCTCCTCTTGTTGAAATACGTTTCTGAACTTGTTGCCAGATCGCAACTGATCATATCTCAGCTGCGGATTCTTTCTTCTCAAACCAGCTGTACACCGAGGGAATAATCAACAGTGTCAGCAGGGTTGAAGTAATCAATCCCCCGACAACAACTGTTGCCAACGGTTTCTGTATTTCAGAACCCGCCCCGCCGGCCAGCAGCATCGGGACCAAACTGAAAATGGAGATGGATGCGGTCATCAGTACCGGCCTGAGCCGGTCGAGACTCCCCTTCCTGATGGCTTCCGGCAATTCATACCCTTCATCACGCAGTTGCGAAATGCGCGACACCAGTACCAGTCCGTTCAGCACTGCGACGCCGAAGAGGACGACAAACCCGACTGACGCCGGCACAGACAGGTATTGCCCGGAAATGAAGAGCGCGAACACTCCGCCGATCAAGGCAAATGGCAGGTTGGAAATAACCAGCAGCGCCAGGCGGATCGATCTGAAGGTTACATAAAGAAGAAGAAGGATCAAGCCAATAGCCACCGGGCCGATGATCATCAGCCGGTGCATCGCCCGCTGCTGGTTCTCGAATTGCCCGCCCCAGGTGAGATAGTAACCGGGGGGGAGCTTGACCTGTGACTTTATCTTCTGCTTCGCCTCGGCAACGAAACTGCCGATATCCCGGCCGGTGATGTTCATCTCGATACCGATTCTTCTGTTTCCGTCCTGGCGGCTGATCTGTGCCGGTCCTTCGATCATCTTCACCTCGGCCAGCTGCTCCATCGGAACATTGATCCCGGTTTTGGTAGTTATCAACAGATTTTTGATCGCTTCCAGAGAGTTCCTTTTTTCTTCCGGCAGGCGCACTGAAATGTCGAAACTGCGGTTTTCTTCATACAGCTGCGATGCCGCTTTACCGGCCACGGCTATTTCAATAACTTTTTGCACGTCGCTGATATTCAGGCCATAGCGGGCAATTCGCGACCTGTCGATATTGACGGTCAGATATGGCTGCCCCGTAATTTTTTCCGCAGCCAGATCGGTACCACCCTTTACAGTTGACAAAACCTTGGCTATCTCGGCAGATTTTGCACTGAGCACGCTGATGTCGTCACCAAAAAGCTTTACAATCAGTTGTGCCCGGGTTCCGGCCACCAGTTCGTCAATGCGGCACTGGATTGGTTGGCTGAAGCCAAAGTTTATTCCCGCCACCGATTCCAGGGATTTGCGCATCTCATTGGTAAGCTCTTCTTTGGAAATATCCCGCTTCCATTCGCTCTTCGGCTTGAAAACCCCCACATAACCGGTCTTGTCCGACCCCCTGGTATCCAGGGCTACACCGGTCTGCCCGGTTCGTCCGACGATAGTATCCAGTTCGGGAAACTGCTTCAGCTTTGCAGCGGCAAGTTGATTCACCTCAAGGGCCTTTGTCAGGGAGACTCCGGGAAGCATGGCGATGTCCATGTCAAACGAGCCTTCATCCATGATCGGGATGAATTCCGTTCCCAGGCGGGTCACCAGAAGTAGCGAGACAACCAGAAAAATTCCGGCGACAGTCAACACCACGCGCTTCGTATTCATGGCATATTCGAGCAGCGGCAGATAGAGCCTGCTGGCATGCTTCATGATGAAACTCTCTTTTTCCGGGATGGGCTTCAAAAAGAGGATGCAGAGCACCGGGATAACGAACACTGAGAGAAACAGTGAGGCAAGCAGGGCAATCGCCACGGTTATGGCCAGCGGGCTGAACATCTTCCCTTCGATACCTTCCAGAGAAAGAATCGGGATGAAGGTGAGCGCGATAATAAGCTCGCCGAAGATGCTCGGTTTTCTGACCTCCATGACCGCTTTCAGCACGGTCAGCAATTTGGGATGGCGCTCGCCCAGGTCTTCGCTCAGGTGCCGCTGGACGTTTTCCACCTGGATGATGGTAGTATCGATGATCATGCCGATGGAGATGGCCAGACCGCCGAGGGACATCAGATTGGCGGTGATCCCCATGAGTTTCATGACAATGAATGTCGCCAGCAGTGACAGCGGCAGGGCGATAAGAACGACAAAGCTCCCCCGGAAACTGTTCAGGAGCAGATAGAGCACTATCAGCACCAGGATGGAGCCTTCCAGCAGCGCCTTGTTAACCGTGCTGACGCTTGCCTTGACAATGTCGCTCCGGTCGTAATAGGGAACAAGCTTGATCCCTTCGGGGAGGACATTGTTTTCATTCATCTCCCTGACCTTTATCGCAACCCGGCGCACCACGTCACGGCTGTTTTCGCCGCGCAACATCATGACGATGCCACCGACGCATTCATCCTTGCCATCCTTCATGGCGGCGCCCATCCGGACTGCCTCGCCGATCTTCACCTGGGCCACGTCGCGGATATAGGTCGGCGTGCCCCCTTGTGATTTGAGGACAATAGTTTCAATGTCACCGACATCTTTTATCAGACCGACTCCGCGCACAATGTATTGATCAGTGCCCCGTTCGAGGAGATTGCCGCCGACGTTTTCATTGTTGCTGCCGATGGCAGTGTAGACATCATCGACAGTTATGGCATATTTCACCAGCTTTTCAGGCGAGACGATCACCTGGTACTGTTTGAAATAACCACCAAAGGAGTTGATCTCGTTTACTCCGGCAACACTTTTCAACTGGGGGGTAATTATCCATTCCTGAATGGTGCGCAGGTTGGTCAGGTAGGCGATCTTCTGCTGAGGGTCAGCCGGCATCTTCCCTTCGAGGGTATACTGGTAGATCTCCCCCATGGCCGTACCGATTGGCCCCATGGCGACTTCGACACCTTTGGGGACCTTTTCCCTCGCCTCCGCCAATCGCTCGAACACCAGCTGCCGGGCAAAATAGATATCCACACTGTCCTTGAAGACAATGGTGATAATCGACAGGCCGAACTTGGTAACCGAACGCATTTGTTCGATATCGGGCAGGCCGCGCATGGCCATCTCGATCGGGTAGGTTACGTTCCGCTCGATCTCTATCGCTGACAGACCATCGGCGTGGCTGACTACTTCAACCTGGATGTTGGTCACATCAGGAAAAGCATCAATCGGCAGCTTCAGATATGAGTACAAACCGCCGGCAATAATCAGCAGCGACAGGAAGATGACCATCCCCTTCTGCCGTAACGTATAAGCTATTATTTTTTCTAGCATGAGTTAGTATCTCCGTTTAAACCCCTCCAAACCTCCCCTTATCAAGGGAGGCTTCAAGGCTTCCCCCCTGACAAGGGGGGATTGAGGGGGGTTGGTTTTTTGGTTCTCACTTGCCGTGGCCATGCTCATCAACCACCTCACCCTTCTTCAGTTCCGACTTGAGAATGAACGCCCCCTTGACTGCATAACGCTCACCCTCCTTCAGGCCGGAGACAATCTCGATCATGCCGCCTGCCGTCCTGCCTGTCTGAACCTGGCGAGCCCCGAATTCAGCCTCACCCTCTGCGACGAAGACCACCTTTTTGCCATCCAGATCCTGGAGGGCATCTTCTGGGATCGCTACCACCGGTGGTGCATCAGCCGCCAGCGCCAGTTCGACCGTGGCAAACATCTCCGGCTTCAGCTTCCGGCCGGGATTGGCAACCTCTATTCGCGCTTTGACCGTGCGGGTGGCTTCATTCATCAGGTCGGCAATGTAGGTGATGCGACCCTTGAGCTTCCTGTCGGGAAACGCGCCGACGGTGACGGTTGCCGTTTGCCCTTTGGCTACCTTGGCCAGATCCTTTTCGTTAATGTCCACCAGCACCCAGACGTTGGAGAGATCGGCGACAGTGTAGAGACTTTTGGAGGGGTCGGAAAGCTCGCCGACAATGGCGTGCTTCTCGGTAATAATGCCGCTGATCGGTGACTTGACCGGCAGGAGAGGCCTTTTGTGGCCTTCTCCTTTGAGATCGGCGGTTGAGACCCCATAGAGGGACAACCGCTCTTCATCGGTATGCAGCTCAGTCTGGGCGGTCTTGTAGTCGGTCTCGGCCTGGAAGATGTCCTTGCGGGCAGCAATCTTCTTCTCCACCAGACCCTTGATCCGATCCATGCTGGACTGCGCCAGTGCCAATTTTGTCTTTGACTGGTGATAGCGGTTAAGCGCTTCCCCCAGTTCGACGCTGTCAAGAGTTGCCAGGGCTTGTCCGACAGCAACGCTATCCCCTAAAGAGGCTTTGACGGCAACGATTTTGCCGCTGATACGGGGCGAGACATGGGCGATCCGGTCGGCGTTGGCCTCCACCTTGCCGGTAGCGCTGATGATCCCCGCCAGACGCTGTTTTTTTACAGTAGCAACAACGACGCCGTTCTGCTTCTGCATCTCGGCGGTCATTTTGACGCTTCCCACCTCACCCCCGTGCTCGTCGTGGCCATCTTTTTCTCCCTTATGGCCTTCTTTGCCTTCTTCATGAGCGCCGGTTTTTTCATCCTTGTGGCCGGCTTCCTTATGTTGGGCATGCTCTTCGCCGCTTTTCAGGTGAGTGGTCCGATAGAGATAACCACTGCCAAGGGCAACGGCCAGAATTACTCCAATAATCATAAATTTCTTCTTCACTGCACACCTCCACTAAGATCTGTTGCGGTTGCCGATTCGAGTTTCACAAGGGCTGCCTGGCGGTCATGCAGAGCCAGCAGATAGCCGTCGCTCACCTCGAAGAATTTCTTTTGTTCCTGAATAACGGCCAGAATACCTACTTCACCAAGGCGGTAGGCTTCCTGGGTCAGTTTCAGGTTTTCTTCGAGTTGGGGAATGATGTTCGCTTTGTAGAGTGAAAGGATTTTTTCGGCATTCTGCAGAGTGGCGTAGGCCGTTTCTACTTCCCGTGCAGCATTCCTGATGGCGGCCGTTAAGCGGCTTTCACTGCTGCTCTTTTTAGCCCGTGCTTCCTGAACACCGGCCTGATTTTTGTCAAACAGGGGAATGGGCATGGACAGTCTCAAACCTATGGTATAGGCAGTGTCCTTGCCCTCCATGCCGCCGACTTCCAGGGACGTTGTATCGCGCCTTAAAGCGAGGCCGGCTGTGAGGTTCGGGGTTCCTTCGGCTTGGGCAAGGGTGATGTCCGCTTCCCCCCTGCTTTTTTCGGCTTCCAGGGCTTTCAGATCCGGTCGCTTCCCGTGGGCCAGCTGTCTCAGTTCGAGCAGATTTTTCGTCAAGGAAACTTCAGTCTCAAGTGTCCCGACAATCGTCGGGGAATCATCAAGCGGCAATCCCATGAGCGTCCGGAGTTTTGCCTGGTTCTGGTTCAGTGCTTTTTCGACGTCAATTCTTGCGCCTTCGCCCCTTGCCAGTTCAACCTTGACCAGGTTCATTTCCAGTTCCGGAATGTCTCCCGCTGTCAGTCGCTCTTTCGTCACATCCAGGAGTTGCCGATTGAGGACAATGGAACGATCCGACAGGGAGATCCTTTGCTCAGTCAGAACAACATCGTAAAAAACCGTCTTCACCTCTTCAGTTAGCAGTCGCTCCCGATCAGCCAACTGCCAGCGGTACATCTCCAATTCCCGTTCGGCGATGGTGAGCCGTTTCTCCCGTTTTCCTGCCAGGAAGAACTCTTGTGACAGCCCGAGCGCCAGGTTGTTCTCGGCACTACTGCCGGTCAACGCGCCCGTACCTGCCTCAAAATCAAGGGTCGGATTCGGCAGGAGTCCTGCCCTGACCTTGCCGGCATCACGAATACCTTTTTCTTCACGAAATGATTTGAGGTCGCCGTTATTCTGTAAGGAAACCTCGACGACTTGCGGCAACGCCAGCTGTTGAGTCTCTGCAAAAACCGGTGCAGATGCAATAAAGCAGAGGATACCGGGCAGAAGGAGCCACGCTCCTCTTCTAAATACAGTTGTTCCCAAAGGAATAACCTCCTTTATTCAGTTTTGAATTATGAGCTGTAAAGAGTTTGTGGACGCACCACTACATAGTAAGAAAGATTGTCCTGAATCAGGACGAACTACTCCCGTCGTGGCGATTCTATGCTTGTATTTGCGGGGGGACAAACAGGGAAAGATAGACTTCGGGCAGATGCTTGAATGGTTCAGACATGCTCAGATCCATTACGACGGGGTCATAGCTGAGTTGAAGCGGCTGAACGGTCAGGGGAGCATGGCAGGTGCAGTTGATACAGGTATCACAACCATCATAATCGGTGTGCTGTTCAAGGGGGCAGCAAGGACACGGGTGAAGTGCGGAAAGGACCTTTCCATCTGCCGCTGCCGCACTGCTCTGCATGGCATGAGCGCTTTTGTGCATGCAATGGATCGTGACGGTCAACATGACGATGAGGATGACCCAGGAGATGAATTTGAAGTGGAATTTACGCATATCTAGTTTTGAATTATGCTCAACTCGTGCAAAAATGTCAAGGCCCGGAAAACCTTTCAGGATTATGACCGGTGTTCACTTCTGATCTTTCGACTTGATGAACTCTTTTAACTCTGCGACCCGGAGCATCGGCATACCCTGTCCGGTCACCTCCAGGAACTCGACACCGAAGCCAGGGGCATCGCCCCCCTTCCTGAGCCATATGATCTTGCCTCTCACCTTCATCGGCGCATCGCTCCCCGGAATCTGAAAGGAGAAACTCAACTCGTCATTGACAGAGACATTCAGATCAGCCACTGCAAACGTACCATTGAGACTTATATTCTCGCTGGTCGCAGTATGGGCATCTCCAGCAGCTATGATGTTCATCTCTATATTCTGCGGAACGCGTAAAACTCGCCGGTCTATCTCCGGAATGAACTTTCTGATCATGTTGAGAAAGGTCTTGGCCTCTATCGGCTTGGAGAGAAGGCCGGCGCAGCCGGCACGGTTATACTCCTCCACATCCTCTTTCTTGTCTGAACTTGTCGCCATGATCACGGGAATGTGAGCAATGGACGGGTCTGCTTTTATCGCCAGGCAGCAGGCAAGCCCGTCCATCTTCGGCATATACTTGTCCATGACGATCAGATCCGGATGCTCCCGGCGTACGATCTCCAGAGCTTCCTCACCATCTCCCGCAGTCAGGACCTGGACATGTGATGAAGCGAGAAATCTCTTCTGGATATCAAGAAGCAGCCTTACATCATCGACAAGCAGGATTTTTTTCATAAAGGATCTCTCCGGAAAACAACATACTCAGGAATATCCAATAACAACAATTCAATAAATGCGCCAGAATAATCTGCGATCAGGTATCAGGAATCAGTCCGGCAATTCAGAAAGAGTCAATCAGCGTATCCTCAACCGACCGCTTACTTTTCTTGACAGTTCATGGATTTTGACCGATTGTCGCATTTATCCTTAAAACGGCAGTTGGCGGTGTCCTGAAGAAGCGACTTGCCCGCAATTCGTCGTAATGCTTAGCGAAATGTAACGTCCGCAGCAGATATTGTCTGAACCCGCAGGGTGAGTTTATCTGCTGCAGCCATGAGCTTAGCATTACAGAATTCGGGCAGTTGGAGTGCTGAAGGGCACCGCCACCTGCCGAATCCAGGTTTATTTCTTCAGCAAGCTGATGGAGTGCAGACCCATGGCAAAATTCCTCGAATTCATTCAAGAGCAGGTCCTGATAGGTGATGGAGCAATAGGGACGATGCTCTTCAGCAAGGGGGTCGGTCTCGACGCTAATTTTGAGCACCTGAACCTGGTACGGCCATCGTTGGTGAAAGAGCTGCACCGTGAATACCTTGCAGCCGGAGCCCGCTTCATCGAGACAAACACCTTCGGCGCAAACAGGACCCGTCTTGCACCGATCGGGCTTGAAAACAAAATCGCCGAGCTCAACCGTCAGGGAGCCCTTCTCGCCCGGCAGGCCGCGATTGACGCAGGGCTTGCGCAGGACGTCTTCATCGCCGGCTCGATCGGCCCCCTGGCAAAGATCAAAGGGGATGAACGAACGCCTGAACCGGACGAGATGACCTCCTTTTTTGCAGAGCAGGCGCTCCCGCTTGCCGAGGGGGGGGTGGATCTTATTATCCTTGAGACCTTCTCCGATCTGGACCAGCTCTGCGCTGCGATCGCTGCCGCTAAAATGACCTCCCTGCCGATCATCGCCAGCATGGCGTACCTGGAGGGGGGACGGACCGGAGGGGGTGTCGAAGCGTCGACCGCTGCCCGTAGGCTCACCCTGGCCGGAGCCGACCTTGTCGGCGCAAATTGCGGAGCAGGTCCGCGGGAGATCCTTATCACCCTGGCTGAACTTGCAAAAGGGACCGGGAAGCCGTTTGCCGCTTTTGCCAACTCCGGCTTCCCTGAATTCGTCGACGGCCGCTACATCTACCGGACGACTCCGGAGTATTTTGCGGAAAAAGGGCTGGAAATGGTCGATGCAGGTGCGGTGCTGATCGGCGGCTGCTGCGGCACGACACCGGAGCATATCCGGCATCTGGCAGAGCGGATCGGAGTGATGAAACCGGCACAGCGGCAGTTCTTCATATCTGTTGCAGAACCGGACCACACTACTGCACAAGAGGAGCAGAAAAGCGGGTTTCTGGCAGAGTGGGGTAAACGGCCGGTCATAACCGTCGAGCTGGACCCTCCTAAAGGGCTCGACTGCAGCAGGGTCCTGGCAGGGGCTCAGGCCCTGAAGGAGGCAGGGGTCGATGCCATCAACCTCGCCGAAAACCCCCTTGCGCGGGTACGGATGGGGAACATCGCCCTGGCACGGATGATACAGGAGACGACCGGGATCGAAGTCATCCCGCATATGACCTGCAGGGACCGGAACCTGCTCGGCCTCCAGTCAGACCTCATGGGGGCGAGTCTCCTCGGCATCCGCTCCATACTTGCCGTCACCGGCGATCCGGCACGGTTGGGCGACCAGAGCGGCGCATCATCGGTCTTCGACCTGAACTCGTTCGAGCTGATCAAACTGATCGCCGATCTGAACAGCGGCGTAAACGCTCTAGGACACTCCATCTCCGGCAGGACCGGTTTCACCATCGGCTGCGCCTTCAATCCGAACAGCCCCAGGATCGACATCCAGGTGGGGCGGCTGGAGAAGAAGATCGCTGCCGGGGCACAGTTTGCCCAGACCCAGCCGGTCTACGACCTCGCAATAGCGTCAACAATGGCAGAGAGTACAGGTCACCTCGGCATACCGGTCCTCCTCGGGATCATGCCGCTCGTCGGCGAGAGGAACTGCGAATACCTCCATAACGAAGTGCCGGGGATAACCATCCCTGAGGCGGTCAGACAGAGGATGAAGGGGAAGGAGAAGAGCGAAGGGGCTGCAGAAGGGCTGCAGATCGCAAAAGAGCTGATAGAGCAGGTGCGGGGGTTTGTGCGGGGCTATTACATCATCGCACCGTTCGGGAGGCATGAAGTCGCTGTGGAGCTTGCAACAATCATAAAGGGCTAACCCCTCCAAACCTCCCCTTGTCAAGGGAGGCTTAAAGGCTCCCCCCTGACAAGGGGGGATTGAGGGGGGTTGGATTTAGAAGATAAGCGGTATTATCCTACCCGCTGGGAGAGTTTTCTGCCGGCAAACGCGATCATGAACAGGGCGATATTGATCAGGACGATGACCCCGCCGCTGGGAAGGTTGAGCAGTAGTGACAGGAGTATCCCCGCAAAGACGGAGAGTGCGGAGCAGAGTGCCGACAGGATGATGGTCAGCCTGAAGCTCCGGGCGACCTGCAGGGCCGTTACCGGCGGAATGATCAGCATCGCCGAGACCAGCAGTATACCGACCAGCTTCATGGCAAGGACAACCGTCAGTGCCGTCAGGATTGCGAGCAGTGCATTGAGCCGTTCGACTTTTATGCCGCTGCTCCGGGCAAGCTCTTCATCGAACGTGATGGCGAACAGTTTCCGGTACTGCAGGACAACCACCCCCATCACAATACAGAAGAGGATAGCCGCCATCACCGTCTCTTCTCTGCTGACGGCAAGGATGCTCCCGAAGAGATAGCTGAAGAGATCGACATTGAACCCGCCGGTTGCTCCGGCAAGGATCACCCCGACGGCAATGCCTGCCGCAGAGACGATCCCGATAGCAGCATCTCCGTAGATCTTCGCCTTTTCGGTCAGCTTCAGGATGCCGAGCGACGAGAGCAGTACCAGCGGGAGCGCCGCGATCGTCACATACAGCGGCTGCGCCTTCAATGCCAGAGCAAGGGCGACACTGCCGAAAGTGACATGTGCCAGCCCGTCACCGATCAGCGACAGGCGCCGAAGTACGAGGAATACCCCCAGGACGGCGCAGAGGATCCCGACCAGAAGACCCGAGATCAGCGCCCGCTGCATAAATCC
>VFJK01000107.1 GCA_009886125.1 Geobacter sp.
GAGCGACATTCGTGGTGTGACGCATGTAACAAACCTGATGACTGTCAATTAGCCCATATTTGTCACTGATATAAAAAATAGTCATTATTACGGCATGTTACCGCTGCTAAATTTCCCAAGTGGCACTACATTCTGTTTTTTGAGCTTTACATGGTCAGTTTTTTAACTCCTCCCGGTGTAGCTGAAATTTTCAAGATGTCATAGATTTCTTGCAGCTCCTTTTCCGCCACGGTGGCCTTGCGTATATGCAGTGTCCTACCGTTACGCTGCCGGAATGTTGCAGTCACCCGTCGCTGGACGTTCAGAATTTCCCGCAGCCGTCCCCAACTGCTATTCTGGTTGCGCGCCTTAAGTTGATTCCGCAGTACCTGTACTGCCTGATAGGCCAGGACGGTGATAAACAGATGCCCTTCAGTCCTCTCTTTAGTATGGTGGAAGATCGGGCGCAGCCCCAGTTCTGATTTCAGACTGCGAAAGACAGCTTCCAAATCCGTCAGCATGGTGTAAGTCCGCCAGAGGGTAGCTTCATCCCAGGTGGTTACGTTAGTGCGCAGACAGTAAACACCTGGATGGGTCACCATCGAGCCGGTAACCAGGGTTTTCTCCCAGGTCAGAGCAACCGCATTCTTGCCGCTGTCATCCGGTGTCAGATTAATTGTATAATGCTGACCAATGCCGTGACACCTCTCCTTTAGTCGTCCAATTCGTTCTGCCAGCTTGTCAAGCCGCTTCTCACACCGCGCTTTAGTCAGACCTTCTGCCAGTTTGGTCAAGCCTTCTTCAAAGCACTTCATGAAACGGCCTGATATGGCAATCTCCTTTTCTGCCCGTTTTTCGGAATAACAATAAAGCCGCGCTTCTTTGCCGTCATCAGTAAGAACCTTCTGCATCCTGATAGTTTCATCAGCTGCAGTTGTGGTAGTCACCACCGGCAAACTATCGTCAAACTGGCGGCTATGCTCGCGATTGACCACAAGATAGCGGTAATTATGCTCCACCAGCCAGGCAATATTTGCTTCGGTAGCGATCCCACGATCCATAATCACCACTGCCCCAGCGGGTGCGTTCAACCCGGTAAGCATCCCCGCCAGAGTAGTGGCTTCAGAGACATTGCCGTCAAATATCCGCGACCGGCGAACAAAACCGCTGCCATCAAGAACCAGACCAAGAGTCACCAAAGGACAATCAGTCCGTTTTTCCTTGGAACGACCGCGCTTTGCTCTCGGATTGCCTGTCAGTTCACCCTCGAAATAGGTGTTCGTTAAATCATACAGAGTGACTGTCGTGGGGAGGGAAAACAGATCCGTGATCCGGCCAAAGAGCTGCTGCTCTATGGCTTCACGATGGCGTACCAAAAGATCGGAAACCCGGTAGAACTGGCTTAATGCCACCCCTTCAAAATCTACCTCCAAGAGCTCGCCCAAAGCGCTTTGCTCGCGCAACCAATGCCAGGTCGCCAGTTCGCTCCCTGGCGCAGCCATCCGTCCGATAATGCTCCCCAGTGCACAGGACCGCTGGATGCCATTCAGTCCCACCTGTTCAAGGATTTCCGGCATTCCCAGTCGGATCAGCGCCTGGAGCCCGGCGTGTTCTACCCCTACAGAGCGAGGTTGAACCATTTCCAGTGACATTACATCGACTTCCTGATAGTCACAAGCAGCGGCACCACTTGATGATCCGTCATTATTTGAATTGGTTTCTACGGGCTTGCGAGCCACCAACTGAGCATAATAGCGCTGTGCCATGGACTCAATGTTCGCAGATACTGATTTCAGTCTCAGTTCTGGTTGCACGGACAAAAGAGCCTCAAGTCGGTCACACAGCACCGGCCACTCTTCCTTGGGCAAGGAAAAATGTCGGCCAAGGTTCAACTTTGTACACTGGCGCACTTGCTTCCCCACACGGACAGAGGCGACGAGGCGATAGGTGTAATATGACTCTCCTGTAGAGGAGTTGCTGGTTTTTGTCTGTCGGATGTACATTCCGTGAGTTTAGCAGGACCCCGGCGAGCAGTCAACCCCTCCAAATCATTACATGGCACTACTTTTCGATTTTAAAATTATCGTCCCTGATATTATTGATGTTTTTCCCAGCGCAACGGCAAAAATAGGCATAATATAACTGCGTTCTGTCAAATCTGGGCTAACTGAAATCAACGAGGCTTTTGCCAGGTGGCTGGAAGAATATCACAACCGCATCCACAGCTCCACCGGCCAGAGTCCGCTGAACCGATTTACCCGCCAGATGCACTGCCTGCGGACTGCGCCTGATAATCTCCAGGATTATTTCCGGACTACGGTACGGCGCAGAGTCAATAAGGACCGTTCAGTTGTGGTAAATCGTCGTCTGTATGAGGCTCCGGTGGCATTGATCGGCAAACGGGTGGAAATCCTTTATCACGAAGACACACCGGAACAGGTTGAGATACGCAGTCAGGGGGAATCCTATGGACTCCTTAGGCAAGTGGACCTGCATGTCAACAGCCGGGTAAAACGGGACAAGAATGGTCAGGTGGAGCTAACAGGTGACAACGTCGCCAATGGCGGTCAGTTGTGGGGAGGAAACTGATGGATACCAGCTATCGCCAATTCTTTGCTCTGCAAAAAGAACCGTTCGGTGCTGATATCTCCAGAAAGGATATCCTGTTGACCAAGCCCCTGTGTGCC
>VFJK01000106.1 GCA_009886125.1 Geobacter sp.
CGGACTGGTCCCTGCGGCATTTCTCCAGTTTATTACGATCTCCACCATGAACTGGCAATCATTTGCCGAGCTTGCATTTTCTTTTTCATTTTCACCGGGCATCATAGTAAAATCTCTTCTTTTTTCCCTGGTCATGGGAATTTCCGGTGGGCTGCTCCCTGCCTTCCGGGCTGCAAGAATGGATATTGTCGAAGCACTTCGCTCAAGTTAACTGACCGTAAAGAGGTACGAATGTTCGGGCTGCATAAGAAAAGCAGTATTATTGTATGGTGTATGTTGCTACTCTCTTTCATCCTTTATCTGGTTGATTACCTGATCTTCGGCAAGCCTGCTGAAATCGGCATAGGCTTCATTGGGAACCTCGCTTTTCTGCCTATTTACGTTCTCTTTGTCACACTGATGATCGAACGGATTCTTAAGGAGCGAGAAAAAGAGGCCTTGCGCCAGAAGATGAACATGGTCATCGGGGTCTTTTTCAGCGAAGTCGGGACACCTCTCCTGCGGGATGGTGCATCATTCCTGTCTGACAGGGCTCTATTCATGGACCATGTCAAGATCACCGTACAGTGGTCTGATGAGGATTTCAAAGACCTTGCAGGTTATCTTGAAAGTTCCGAGCTCAGAATGGACAGCAGGGCAAGCAACATGAACTGCATGAAAGAGTTCCTTGTAAACAGAAGGGGCTTTATGCTCAGCCTTCTTGAGAATCCGAATCTTCTCGAACATGACGGTTTTACTGATCTGTTATGGGCAGTTTTCCATCTGCTCGAAGAACTTCAGATGCGGGAGAAGCTGACAGGCCTGCCGGAAACCGACCTGGACCATCTTTCCGGAGATATCAGGCGCGCATATACTCATCTCCTGAAGCAGTGGGTCACGTATCTCATCCATCTCAAGACCGACTATCCCTATCTCTTCTCCCTTGCGGTCAGGAGCAATCCACTGAATCCTGAGGCAAGGATAGAGGTCAGGTAGGTTTCATGAATTACCATAATTTTTAAAAGTAAGGATTATTTTTATGGAGACATCGGTATTCCGTCGTATATGGGTCACCTTTTCAGCTAATCTGATCGGGATATATGCATCCAGAATCAATGATTTCAGGATTTCAGGAACTGACAATATTCCGAAGAGCGGAGGGGTTCTCCTTGCTTCAAATCATATATCTGCCTATGAGACTATTTTCCTTCCATGGGCTGTTGTCGGGAGCTTTCCCATGCAGATGCTCTGGGCACCTGCAAAGGAGGAGCTCTTCAGAAACCGCTTTACCGGATGGCTCTATGGCTCATGGGGTGCGTTTCCGGTCAACAGGGGGAGAGATGTCCGTGCCGGAAAAAAGATAAACGAACTTCTCACGAGTGAAAAGGTGATGATCTTCCCCGAAGGCACCAGGCACAAGGATGGTCGACTAGGAAAAGGTAACAGGGGTGTCGGCAAGATCATCTACGATACGAGGCCGGTCGTCATTCCTACTGCTCTCACCGGGTTAAACCAGTGGGAATTCCCTTCCCTGTCTGCAAAAGGGGGAGTCTCCTTCGGCTCACCACTCGATTTCACCGATCTTTTTGCCCTGGAGAACAATAAGGCCACTCATCAGCTTATTGTCGACCGGGTGATGGATGCAATAGCCGATATTCTCAGGCGTGAGGGGGCTTATGTCACAAACGGTTGAGATATACTGCGACGGAGCCTGCAGCGGCAATCCCGGCCCCGGAGGGTTCGGCTCTATCCTTCGTTCAGGCAATATTGAGAAGGAGCTCTCAGGAGCCGAATACGATACTACCAACAACAGAATGGAACTCACTGCAGCCATTACGGCTCTCGAAGCGCTCAAGCGTCCATCGTCAGCAATAATCACGACTGATTCCCAGTACCTGGTGAAGGGTATGAACGAGTGGCTGCAAGGCTGGATCAGACGCGGATGGATCAACAGCAAAAAGGACCCGGTTTTGAACCGCGATCTATGGGAGCGTCTTGATGCTCTTTCCAAAAAACATTCGGTAGAGTGGCGGTGGGTAAAGGGACATTCCGGGCATCCTGAAAACGAAAGGTGCGATCAGCTGGCCAGGGCGGCGATAACCGATCTGCTGTCCAGGAGCTGATCATTATGGATCATTTCACAACCGAGATATCAGAGCAATCAGTAAAGCATGAGAAGGACAAAGCCAGAGATGTCCGCAAGTCACGCTGGTGGAGCTGCCGGATCGCAAAGGGGATCTGTCATTACTGCAACAATAGTTTTAATCCTGAAGATCTCACCATGGATCACGTCATTCCGATCGCCAGAGGGGGTAAAAGCGTGAGAAACAACCTGGTCCCCTGCTGCAAGGAGTGCAACACCCGTAAAAAATATCTGCTTCCCATGGAGTGGGATGAATATATGAACAGTGTACATGTCGGATCAGATGAATAAGTCAACTCCTGGATACAAGGTCGTCATTTATGACTGCGATGGTGTCATGTTCAATTCGCTCGAGGCGAATTTTTCATTTTACGACGCGGTTTTAGTGCATATGGGGTTGACGCTGGACCGCGCTGATGATGAGATGATGAGGGTGATACACACGTATGCCAATCGTGAGGTTCTGACCCACTTCTTCCCGGATAAAGCCCGGTTCGATGAAGCAGTCCGGTTTACCGCAACGATCGATTACCGCGCACTCTTTCCGCTTCTCAGGATGGAATCCGGATACATAGAAACCCTTGAACAGTTGAAAGACAGCGTCGAGCTTGCCGTCTGTACGAACCGCTCCAGTTCGATGGATGCTCTTCTGGAAGCATTTGATCTTTCCGGCTACTTCAGTTTGGTGATGACAGCATCAAGAGCCTCGTTCCCAAAGCCCCATCCCGATCCCCTCAACCGGGTGCTCGCTTATTACGGCATTGAGCCGCAGGAGGCGCTCTTCGTCGGCGATTCGGCAGTGGATCAGCAGGCAGCAGCGGCGGCAAACGTCCCCTTTGTCGCGTACCGATCAGTTATGTCTTCACTTGCAGTCATCCAGAAACATGAAGATATACTGCCCCTTATCTACAAGTCTTTTTCTGAATAAGAGTGCTACTATATTCCTCAATATTATCAGTCGTGACGGAGCACGCGGATGCCGAAAGTAACCATAGATGATTCCCTGTCGATATCGCTGCCGGAAACCCTTTTGACAGAACTCTCACTCGGGAGGGGTGCTCAGCTTGACGCTGAGATCGATGACAAGGGCCGGATCATCCTGTCGAAAGTCACGCCAACTATGGCGAGATCACTGCCGAATCTCTCGGAATCGATCAGATCCAGAAACCTTTCAACCGGAATGCAGTTCATAAAGGGGGTCGGCCCAAAGATGGCAGAGGCTTTTGAGCGCCTCGGCATCAGGACTGTTGAGGAGGCGCTTTATCTCATTCCGCTCCGCTACGAGGACCGGCGGGAGCTCCGGCCTGTTGCCCGGCTTCGTCCGGGGAGGACCGAGGTCTTCGAGGCGGTCGTGGTTTCGGCAACAACGTCCAGCACCAGGGGGGGGCGGAGTCAGTACGAAGTCATTGTCGGTGATGAGACAGGGACTGTTTCGCTCAAATGGTTCAATTTTAACACACTCTGGATGAAAAAAGCCTGGCATCCGGGCAGGCGCGGAATCTTTACCGGAGAGGTGAACCAGTTCGGTCATCGTCGGGAAATTCACCACCCGGAAGTCGAGTGGATAGCTGCAGACGATGATATTGAGGCGGTCATGGCACGGGACCCTGCCACGTATGGCAGGATCGTCCCGGTCTACCATCTCTCGGAAGGGCTTCATCAGAAGGCGATGCGACACATCATGAAGCAGGTTGTGGACAGTTTTGCCGGTGATGTTGAAAGCCATATCAATGAAGAGATATTGACCCGACATCATCTGATACCACTATCCGAAGCATTGCGCGAAGCCCATTTTCCTTCTCCGGAAGCTGATATCCTTCAGATCAACAGTGGCTCTACAGCTGCGCATCACTCCCTGGTCTTTGATGAATTCTTCTATCTTGAGCTCGGGCTTGCTCTCAAGCGACGAGGTTTCACCCTGGAAGAAGGTATTGCTTTCGAGGTCAATCACAAGTATACGAAACCTCTGCTGAAGCTGCTCCCGTTCACACTGACCCATGCCCAGCGCCGTGTCCTTTCCGAACTGAAGGAGGATATGATGGCTCCGTTTCCCATGCATCGCCTGATCCAGGGGGATGTGGGGAGCGGTAAGACGCTGGTCGCTCTCATGGCGGCGCTGGTTGCGGTAGAAAACGGGTATCAGGTCGCTATCATGGCCCCCACCGAGATACTTGCCGAGCAGCATTTCCTTAATATCCACGGCTGGTGCGATGCTCTCGGAGTCAAGACTGTTCTGCTGACGTCTTCTCAGAAAGGCAAGGAGCGGGCTGTTCTGCTTGAGCAGGTCGGGGACGGTACAGCTCAGATCGTAATAGGGACTCATGCGGTTATTCAGGAGAAAGTCGAATTTCACCGACTGGGGCTCGGGATCATCGATGAACAGCATCGTTTCGGGGTTCTTCAACGCGGCATTCTCAAGCGGAAAGGGGAGAACCCAGATATTCTTGTCATGACAGCCACACCTATTCCAAGGACTCTGGCGATGACGGTCTTCGGTGATCTTTCGCTCTCGGTCATAGATGAACTGCCGCCGGGACGAACTCCGGTAGAGACAAAGGTGTATGCAGAATCGAGACGGAAGCAGGTTTACGGACTGATCAGGGATGAGGTAAACAGCGGAAGACAGGCATATATCATCTGCCCTCTTGTTGAAGAGTCGGAAAAATCCGAACTGAAGGCCGCTGCCCAGGTGGCTGAAGAGCTTCAAACCGGGGTTTTCCCCGAGTTCAGAGTGGGTCTACTCCACGGTCGGCTCAGACCGGAGGAGAAGGAAGCGGTGATGGCCTCCTTCAAAGCCAATGAGATACATATCCTGGTTGCTACGACTGTCATCGAAGTCGGTATCGACGTACCGAATGCAACGGTGATGGTGGTAGAGCATGCCGAGCGTTTCGGGCTTTCCCAGCTACACCAGCTGCGCGGCAGGGTAGGGCGGGGTAGCCACCAATCGCACTGCCTGCTGATAGCGTCTGAACGCCTGTCGGACGATGGTGTGAAGCGTCTGCGAGTGATGGAAGGGACAACTGACGGGTTCAGGATTGCAGAAGCCGATCTTGAGATCCGTGGTCCGGGTGATTTTCTCGGGACACGACAGGCCGGTCTGCCTGAGTTCCGTGTTGCGAGTATCCTCCGAGACGGGAGAATCCTCGAAGAGGCCCGGCGGGAGGCGTTTACCCTGATTGAGCGCGACCCTGAACTGAAGCTTCCCGAGCATTCACGGCTGAAGGGTGAGATGGTGAAGAGGTGGGGAGGACGACTGGAGCTTGCCGGGGTAGCATGACGGCTTTGCCAAAAGTCCATCTGCGGCGATATGCTCAATCTTCGTCACTGCGACGTATCTTCCGCTACGCCTCATTCCGAAGCTTTCGCAAGCCTTGCAGCTGGAGCTTTTTGCTGTGCCGTTTCAGGGGATAATTCATATGATTGATCAACTTGAAAAATATGCGAAAAAGCTGGTGACTGACCGCTCTGCTCTTTCGGGCCGGATTGCGGTAGCTGCAAAAGATGACGAACTTATAACCTGTGGCGATCCAGAGCTTGCAGCTGTTGCTACAGAGGTTCTGGAGCGTCTCAATGCGCTCAGTCTGGTGGTAGCAGCGCCATCACTCCCTTTTGCAGATTTTCTGATCAGGAGGGCCGGAGGTGCCTCCACCTGCATTGAGCCGCAGGATACCGAGACCCGCACCTTTCTTCACGACATTCCTTTTATAAGGCGTTCAGATCTTTCAAAGAGCCCTGCAGAGCAGATCGCACCACTCCTTGGTAACCGTAAGGGGGTCGTTGTCGAGGGTCTCGGGATCTTCGCCTGTGGCGGGGTTACGGTAGAGCAGGCGTATATCAACTACTCTTCCGTGTTTCATTCGACATTCGTCAAATATCTGCAGGAGCTGCTCCTGACCGGTTATATTTTTCCGGAGGAGGCTGCTGAAGTCGACAGATTCTTCTCTGAGTGGCTTTATCCTTTGACAGCTGAAGGACTGGCCTTTTCTAGTGATGCTCTTGAATCAGCTCAGGTAATCCTGAGCGAGATCGCAGCAGTAGGACGTTACACTGTCGAGCGGGGCCTGGTAGACTCTTTCTTCGGCAATATCTCCTGCCGCACCGACAAGTTGATCTATATCTCGCAGACAGCAGCCAGCCTGGATGCACTTGAGGGTTGCATCGATCCGGTCACTTTCGATAACTCATCGACAGTCGGAATCACCGCTTCAAGCGAACTAGCAGCGCATCGCCGCATTTACGAAACGAGCGATGCGAAAGTGATCCTGCACGGGCACCCCAAATTTTCGGTCGTGATGAGCATGCTTTGCGAGCGGAAGGAGTGCACGATAACTGATTGCTGGAGGGACTGCCCAAACGTCCGTTTCCTGGGAGGGACTCCGGTCGTGGCCGGAGAGATCGGGGCTGGAGGCCTTGCAAAGCGTGTCCCGCCGGTGATTGCCCAGCCGGGGAGGGCGATCGTCTATGGCCACGGAGTATTCACTATCGGCAGAAAAGGATTCGCAGAGGCATTTCAGGCTATGGTAGAGGTGGAGAATTGGTGCAGGAGTGAATATCGTCGACTAATTGCAGATAAAACTGCATCTATCAGGTAATTCCCTCAGCTACCTCCAGTTCCAGCATTGTCTTTCTTATATAAAGAAGTGACAACCCCGCCGCAAGCCAGTTGACAATAAAGATCCCCCACCAGATACCGACCATTCCCCACCCCAGGACTATTGCCAGTAGCCAGAACGTTGGAACCGGTGCCAGAAACTGACGGAAAATCCCCAGTAACAGTGCAAATCGAGGTCGCTGCATCCCTTGCAGGGCAAATGAGTTAATATAGAGAATGACATAGGCATGGAGAAGAAAAGCAATGATCTGCAGGTATTCATGACCTATCTGTATGACCTGCGGATCTTTCGTGAAGAAGCGCATGAGCGACTCTGCAAACAGGAACACAAGCAGTGTGCCGATACACATGAGTAATATGCCGCTTTTGAGGGCCGTACGAATGGTCTCTCGGACACGCTCAAACTGCCTTGCACCGCAATTCTGGGCGACCAGAGTAAGTGTTGCCACATTCAGCCCCATCACCGGCAGAAGCACGATCTGTTCGATCCGGGTGGCAATGCCGTAAGCTGCCATAGCTTCTTGGCCGAAGCGGCCTACATACCAGGTGATGACGAAAACTCCTACAGCTACTGTCAGCATGGTCATGCTTGCCGGGAACCCCATTCGGGCAAGCTCAAGAAACATGTTCCTGCGCGGCAGAAACCCCCGCCAGCCAAGACCCCCCAAAAGTCCGGTCCTGCAGGCCCTGTGATGCAGGTAGAGCGTTCCCATGAACTGAATAGTCACTGTTCCCCAGGCAATACCGGCAAGTCCGAGCGGCGGCAGACCGAACCCCCCATAAATGAACCACGGGTCGTAGATCAGATTAAGGATAAACGCCAGCAAGAGAAAGTTGCGAAAACTTCTGGTGTCACCGGTGGCATTCAGGATGGCATTATGGGCCTGGTTTGCTACAAAGAAGGTCGAACCGGAAAACATGGCGCCCATGTAAGCAACGGCAAGCGAAAGATACTCCCCATGAGCTCCCATGGATCTGAACATGAACGGGGTGGCAAGCCAGCCGAACAGGGTCAGCAGCAGCCCATGAAGGGTAGCGAAGCTTATTGTCTGGGCAGCATACAGTTCAGCTTCATCACGACGACCTGCTCCAAGGGCATGACCCATGAGAGCGGTAGCTCCGCTGGAGATTCCGCTGCCAACAGCAATGATAAGGAAGAAGAGGGGGAAAGAGAGGGAGACTGCGGCCACCGCCTCGGTGGAAATCCTGCCCGCATACCAGGTGTCCACCACATTGAACATGGTGTTGAAGAAAAAACCGATGCCGACCGGGAGAGCGAGAAGGCGCACCAACGGACCGATCGGGTGGGAAAGCAGGTCAGGGCGCAATCCGCTGCACCTCTTTCACCAGCACCTCTGCCGCAGATTCAAACTCTTCCAGCGACAGTGTCAGATCCTCTTTCCATTCCCGCACCTTGTAGTAGAGCTTGTCATAGTAACTGACTATCAGTTCGGTCATGAATGGTTCTATTTGCCAATGTTCAAGATAACCGGCGATCTCGGCGTACTTATCACCGCCCAGTCTCTTTTTTATCCTGAGCAGCGACTCTCTGAGCCCATCTTCATACGCTCTCAGTCCGTACTCATCAGACAGTCTCCTGACCCTGGTCTCCAGAGAGGCAGTACACCATACTTTGATACTTTCCCCCATTACGTCATAGAGGTTCCCCGGAAGCGTCATCCTGCCTATCCGCCGGCTCTCTCCTTCGAGATAGATAAGCTTTTCAGGCGGCAGCTTCCTGAACCGGTCCCAGAGCAGGGTCTCGAAGCGCTTCTGGGTCAGATGGTCCTGGCTGAGTCCCAGAGAACCGAAAGCAGAACCTCTGTGACAGGCGATACCCTCCAGATCGACAATAGATTCGCCGCGCCTTTCAAGAATACCGAGAAATGTCGTTTTGCCGATGCCGGTCATGCCGTGCAGAACGACAAGCGGAGCATTCGGCTGGAAATCTTCGAAGTATGCTGTGACCTGATTCCTGAACGCTTTATAGCCACCGGTCAGCTGCTTGACCGGAAAACCGGTCAGGTCGAGAATCGAGGCGACCGTCTTGCTTCTCAGGCCGCCGCGCCAACAGTAGACAAGGATTGGACGGCCATTGGCAGCTGAAGCTATCTCACGCATCATCTCCGGAAAACGTCCGGCTGTCAGTTCAAGTCCTCTTATCCGGGCAAGGTGAGCACCCTGCTGTTTGTACAGAGTCCCGATCTCGATCCGCTCTTCGTTGGTGAGGAGAGGTACATTGTAAGCAGACGGAAGGCGATCTTCGGCAAATTCGAGCGGAGTACGGACATCGACGATGAAGTGGGTATCAAGAAGTTCAGGGTGGAAGAGAATGGTTTCAGGCACAGTAAATGTCTCCTTACAGCTGCGGATTATAGTTCCTGACGGAATATGTGGCAAGAAACTTGATTTCCGCTCGTTAAAATGTTACAAGAAAACTGATTTGCAGGCTCATATTTAATTCACTTTAGCTGAAAAGGAGAAGTCAGATGGCGTTATCTGCAGACTTTGAAAAGGCGCTCCAGATTGGAAGACCGCCGAACATCAAGAAACTTTTTCCGAATTCCAAGGCGCTTATCGTCAGCGGCAAGGTTGTCGACCGTGCCATGACTGCAAAAGGTAAAGCCATAGCTATGGCAGCAAACGGCAGAAACATATTTGTCATAAAAGGTGTGCTTCAGGCAGCACAGCATGCAAACTGTCCGGTCATTATCGAAATAGCCAAGTCAGAAGGCGGACAGAAGGCTTATTGTGCGGTCAATTACTGGAATATGGCTCGCATCGTTGATGCTCTCTGTAATGAACTCGGGATAACAGTTCCGGTCGCTATCCACGCGGACCATTACGGGATCAAGAATGACAAGGACCTGGAAGAAGCAAAGATCGAGATACCGACCATGTTCGAAGCAGGGATCACCTCGATTGCCATAGATGCTTCGCATCTTCCTGACGACAAAAACCTTCTTGCCAATCTTGCCATCAACAAGTTTATCCCGAAATGGGCCGGTCTGGAGACGGAAGTCGGCGAGATCAAGGGTAATCAGGGGCTCTCCACAGTTCCTGAAGCGAAATTCCTTATCCAGGGGCTCAATGCCCATGAGATCTTTCCGGACTGGATTGCCCTCAACAACGGGACTACCCACGGTCTCGAAGCATCGGACGCCGGGATTCAGGTCGGTCTGACCGCTGAAATCCATAAGGCTCTTATCCCCTATAAAGTCAACGGGGCGCAGCATGGGACTTCCGGCAACAGCTCGGAGCGTCTTCGTGAGATTGCTAATCAGACTGCAACCACAAAGGCAAACGTTGCAACTGCTCTCCAGATGATCTCCTGGGGACTTGAGGTGAATGACTACGGCAATGCACAGCTTGATGCCGACGGAAACTTCATCAAAGTAAAAGGCGAAGGGATGACTGAGGAGATGTGGGCAGAGATGGTCGCTTATGCCAATGAAAAGGGTTGGAAAAAAGGTGACTACAAGAGTCTTAATCTCCCTTTCGAGAACAAACTGCTTGCCCAGCCGATAGTGATCCGCGACAGAATGGCCAAAAGGGTAGAGGACTTTGCCTACAAAATGTTTGCAGAAGTGCTGAATGCCAAGGATACTGCACCGCTCGCAATTGCCGAAATCCTGAAAGCAGGCTCTTTTGATCTCGGCGCAAAGGGGACTCAGATTGAGGACCCTGCTCACTGGAGCGCAGCAACGATCACCGAGCGTGCCAAATCATTGAATGGTGATAAGGGGCCAGTAGGGAATTTCGACGACTAGCGACGACTAGCACTGCTTCTAAATATATTCTCTCGTATACGCAAAAGGGGCTTCGTGCCCCTTTATTTTTATGGAGAGAATGATTATATATGATAATATCAAGACCTGTCAGGTCACTAATTCAACAGGATTATATATGAGGGGAATTATGATACGAAAGCTAGCTTTGAGCGGTTCCATTTTCATGGTCATGTCAATCATGGCTGCTCTGTTCATGGTTGCGGAAGCCGATGCTAGGGCTGGAGGTAGTCGATCCTCCGGAAGCCGCGGTTCACGAAGTTACTCTCGACCAGCATCTCCATCCACGGCTCCAAGCCCTTATCAGGCTGCTCCACAGCAAGCCCGGCCGGTTAGTCCGTCGCCATTCCAGCAGCCGCAGCCGGCAGGAGGAGGTTTCCTGCGAAGCATGGCAGGCGGGGTTGTCGGAGGGATGCTTGGCGGTATGCTCTTCAGGAGCATGGGCTTCGGCGGAGGCGGCATGGGTGGTGGAATTGGCGGCGGTGGAATTGGAATTTTCGATATCCTCCTCCTTGCCGGCATAGCTTATCTGATCTACCGTTTTGTCAAAGCAAAGCGCCACGCTGCAGATCAGGACGGGGACTCCAGTTACTCTTCCCAGTCTGCTCCTTACGACATAACACCTCAGCCGGTACTGATGTCAACTCGTGACGATCTGGAAAGAGGGCTTTCAAACATACGGCAGATGGACGCCGGTTTCGACGAGGACCGTTTCACCGATCAAGTGATGGATATTTTTTTCAAGATCCAGAGTGCCTGGATGAGTCGGGACCTTTCTCCTGTCGCATCTCTTCTGTCTGACGATATGCGTCGAACATTCCAGGAGGATATCGACAGGCTTCTTCGGGAAAAGAAGGTAAACCGTCTGGAAAACATAGCTGTCCGCAGTGTGGAGATCTCAGAGGCTTGGCAGGAGCAGGGTCAGGATTATATCACCAGCCTGATCTATGCAAATCTTCTCGATTATACAACTGATGATGCAACCGGTCAGGTCGTCTCAGGCAGTAAGAGTGACCCTGTCAAGTTTGAGGAGTTCTGGACTTTTACCCGCTCAATCGGGAGCGGTACATGGAAGTTGAGCGGGATCGACCAGAAATAACGTAACAGCAAAGATAGCAATTCTGAAAGCGGCCATACTGGCCGCTTTCTTTTTATCTTTACATGAATGGGGTTTTACTATGGAAACTACTCCGATTACTCCACAACCTCCTGTAAGATGCTCCTGGGCTGGCAGCGATCCGCTTTACTGTGATTACCATGACCGGGAGTGGGGGGTTCCCGTTCATGATGACCGGCTGCTGTTCGAGTTTCTGCTCCTTGAAGGTGCACAGGCTGGGCTGTCATGGATTACAATACTGAGGAAGAGAGAGGCATACCGCAGTGCATTCAGCGATTTCGAACCTGAAACTGTTGCTTCTTTTGACGAGAGCAAGGTCGCACAATTCATGGATAATCCCGGAATTGTGAGAAACCGGCTTAAGATACATGCTGCGATCACCAATGCGAAGGCATTCCTTAAAGTTCAGGAGGAGTTTGGGAGTTTTGACAGGTATATATGGGATTTTACCGGGGGGGTGACGATACAGAGCAGATGGGAAAACGTTTCTGAGCTGCCCTGCAGCAGTGAAGAGTCACATAATATGAGCCGTGATCTTCTGAAAAGGGGATTCAGATTTGTCGGGCCGGTTATCTGCTACTCGTTTATGCAGGCGGTCGGGATGGTCAATGATCATACGGTTCTATGTTTTCGTCAAAATGAGTTGACTTGTCCTTCTGAATGCACCGATAAATGAGTTCACCGGCTTATCCATAACTTCTTTAGGTGTTCCATCCTGCACAATCCGTCCTGAATCAAGTACAACAAGCCGGTCAACAACTCTGAGAGCCTCGATTCTGTCATGAGTGGCAATGACTGCCGCAGTCCCGGATTCGTGGAGTATCATCCCCAAATCCTCGGCTAGTCTGATACGAGTCGGCAGGTCAAGACTCGAGAAGGGTTCATCCATGAGTATGAGTTCCGGTTTTACAGCAAATGCCCTCGCAAGACTCACCCGCTGCGCCTCACCGCCTGAAA
>VFJK01000011.1 GCA_009886125.1 Geobacter sp.
AACGAGTTGAGCGCTGTTCTTTCCCATGCGTACACATAAAGATGTTCATCTCCATAAACTTTAGAGCTCTGTAAAGGGTTGAATCACTCATCGATCTTGACTCGCTTGTTTAACTTCTCAGCCTTTTGTTTTGCATATACCGGGCAGCCGCTATTCTCTTCCATGCAGTATCTGGTGACTTTTGGTATGGAGTGGCCGGTAATGTTCAGGCAAAAACAGTCAGCAAAAGGCATGACTGCATACTCACAGAGAAGCGGTGAGTGCTCGTTGCCGGGATTTTTATCTGATTTGTTCATGCTTTCATTGGAGCACGAAGCATGCCATGCCGTTATAAAGAGAAAAATGTTGTAATTAAGAGGTGTTAAGTAGGCAAGTCTGGAAGGGGTGCAGTCGGATTGATGATGGGGTATCTAAAATAGATAGCTAGAATGGATAGTGGTTCCGGAGCGTAAAGTCGATGGGTGACAGGGGGAGCGTCAGTCGCCGGCAGCAATGCTATGCTTTTCCAGATGCCGACGGAAGGTATAGTAATTCATGCCAAGCATCGTGGCTGTCTTCATCCGCTTGCCGCCACAGTAAAGAAGGGCCTGTTCAAGCGACCACTTTTCGAGCGTACTCATTTCGCAGGGGAAGGGGGGCGGCAGGAGGTGGTCGTTGGTTTCGGAAGGAGGAAAGAGCATTTCATGATAATCGCTGTCATTGGTGATATCGGCTGCGGTAAGAATGGGGCCGGCAGAGAGGGTTGCCCGTCTGATGACACTTTTCAGCTGACGGACGTTTCCGGGCCACGGCATGCCGGTAAGCATAAAGGCGGCGGCTTCGTCAAGCAGTGGGGTATCCCGTCCAAGCTCTTCACTGGTGTCACGCAGAAAGGTGAGGGCCATCGGCACGATGCTTTCGGGCGTTTCCCGCAGAGGGGGGAGGCGAAGGGTGAAGTCAGCCAACCGGTAGTAGAGGTCTTCCCGGAACAGTCTTTTTTGTGCCCACTCTTTCAGGTTACAGTTGCTTGAGGCGATGATCCGGACATCAGCGGTGTTCTCACTGCTGCTGCCGACCGGAGTATAGCGCTTCTCTTCTACGCAGCGGAGCAGCTTGGCCTGAACGGCCGCCGGAGTTGTTTCAATATCATCCAGAAAAAGGGTGCCGCCGGCAGCAGTCTCGATCAATCCGGTTCTGTTGCGATCAGCACCGGTGAAAGAACCTTTGAGGTGGCCGAACAGTTCGCTTTCAACCAGCTGCTCCGGGATGGCGCCGAGTTGAACGGTTACAAACGGCCCTTTCCGACGCTGACTCATGCTATGGATGATTCCTGCCAGTCGGGATTTGCCGGTGCCGGTCTCTCCCTGAAGCAGTATGGCGAATGAACTGTGCGCCACCCGGGCGGCCTGTTCGGCGACCGCCTCCTGCGCGGCGCCGCCGCCGAGTTGCGCGGCAACAGTGGTGATCAGCTCATCCGATAATTCACGGATTTCGCGTCGCTGTAAAGTCGGCGTGGCTGCTTTGGCAATAACGTCAAGCAGCTGTTCCGTGTCCACCGGTTTGCGGACAAACGCAGAAACGCCGAGCTCGATAGCTTTCAGCAGGTATGTTGTCTCCGAGAATGCAGTGCAGAAGACAAAAGGAGTTTCCGGGGAACGTTTTTTGATCTGTATGGCCAGGTCAATGCCATCCATGACCGGCATCCGGATGTCACTGATGATCATATCAGGGGACTTCTGCTCGAAAAGAAGCAGTGCTTCACGTCCGTTCGCTGCCTGATAGACCCTGCTGTAATAGAGTTCCAGAAAAGCTGCGGTCTCCTGCCGCAGTTCGTCTTCATCTTCAACCAGCAGTATTGTCAGACGCTTCAATTCGTTCATGGCAGCTCTCCAATTGGCAGTTTAATCCTGAATACTGCACCGTTTTCAGCTTTCTGCAGCTTCAGAAAGCCGCCGAGGCTTTCCAGCATGATCATCCGCGACATATACAGGCCGATTCCAGTCCCGCCGCTCTCTTCTTTGGTGGTGAAGTAGGGGTCAAAAATACGATTGACGATACTGTCCGGGATACCGCAACCGTTGTCGCCGATATCAATTATCAGTTTTCTCTCTTCGTTGATGAAAATATCGATTTCGATCCGTCCCTGTTCATGGTTGCCTCGGATGATACGGGATTCCAGGATCGCATCACGGGCATTGCCAAGCAGGTTCAGAATAACCTGCTTGAACTCGTTGGGAAAACCCGGAGCAAGCAGGTCGAGATTGTCGTGAGCGTGGATAGTCACAATAATATTATTGCTGGTGAACTGGGTTTCAAAAAGGCGCACTGCATCGTTAATGCATTTGATCGGGGAAAATTGTTCGGCGCGCTTGTCTTTACTATAAAAGCCACTGAACTCTTCAATAGTTTCTGACATATATTTGATCTGCCGCATGGCATTGTTTTTGAACTCTTCCAGCTCTTCACCAGTGAGCACATGTCTGCAGCCGACAGCATGCATCCGCTGAACGATCATCGCCAGGGTTGCGAGCGGTTGTCGCCACTGGTGCGCAATAGCGCCGATCATCTCTCCCATGGCGACCAGACGTGCCTGGTTGGCCATCAGACGTTCCTGCTTCATCCTTTGGCCTGTTTCTTCATCAATCCGCGCCAGAAGCGATAAATTGAGACGCTGGAGTTCTTCTTCCACCTGCTTTCTTGATGTTATGTCTTCCTTGAAGGCCAGATAATGGGTAATCTGACCATGTTTGTTTTTGAATGGGGCTATTTTTGCGCTTTCCGTAAAAAAATCGCCGTTTTTCTTCCTGTTGATTAACTCTCCTTCCCAGATACCGCCGTTCTTGATAGTCGCCCAGAGCTCTTTGTGAACTGCTGGCAGAGTCTTCTCACTCTTCAGGATCCTTGGATTCTTACCGATTGCTTCCTCAAGGGTGTAACCGGTGATTTCGGAAAATTTGGGATTAACAAATTCAATACTTCCTTCAAGGTCCGTAATAACGATGGATATCGGACTCTGCTCAACGGTCAGCGATAACATGTTGAGCAGGTCAGTGTTACTCTCCAGAGGGTCATGCCCTTTACTTAGCGAAATGCTCTTATCCGGGGAAGAGGTTTGTCCCTGGTTTCTGCTTTCAGGTTTCAAGTGTTTATTCATGAGCTGTCATTGACCTCGTCAGGAATATTTGAAGAATATATTGTATGATAGTAACTATTCAGAAGACAGGAGTCAGAATACAGTAGACAGAATGAATTGGCGATAAATCTACATATTCAAGATATTCTCTGGCAGATACTATGAATATTGTCTGCGCATAGTAGTGCTGATCTGAATTCCTCCTGAATTCTGTCTCCTGTATTCTGTATGCTGAATAGTTACGTATGATATTCATTTTTAAAAAAATTGCGACAAGAATGAAACTGCTGTATTTTTCGGCCCGAAACTAATTTAATTTAAACCGTGAGGTCCCTTTGATCACTGCCGATTTTCCCGCCGAGGATGGTGGTGTATTTATGCCTGAAATTGTCATGGTTATCGGTCCGACCGCTTCAGGTAAGAGTGATCTGGCTGTCCGTCTGGCTGAGCGTATTGATGGTGAGATTGTAAATGCTGATTCCATGCAGGTTTACAGAGGGCTGACTATTGGTACGGCAAAACCTTCCCAGGAGATGATGAGCCGTATTCCTCATCATCTCTTTGATCTTGTCGACCCTGAAGAGGATTTCACTGCGGCTGACTATTGCCGTATGGGGAGGGAAAAGATCCATGATATCTGTAAGCGAGGGAAGACACCGGTTGTAACCGGCGGGACAGGACTCTACCTGAGAGCCCTCATTTCCGGCCTTGTCGAAGCTCCTGGCGCCGATCTTGCCGCCAGGAGCGAGTATAACGAGATCGCTGAGCGGTTCGGCAATGAGCAGCTTCTGGAGACTCTTCGTAAAGTCGATCCTGCCTCGGCTGCCAGACTCCATTCAAACAATCGAGTGAGGATAATCAGGGCACTGGAGGTCTATAAGCAGACCGGCAGGACTTTATCCGAGCTTCAGGATGAGCACGGATTCAGGTTAAAATGGTGTAACTCTTTGAAAATTGGAATAAAAGTTGAACGTAATGAACTGTATGGTCGAATAAATGCCAGGGTCGACCGAATGATTGCCGAAGGTCTTGTTGCTGAAGTAGAGTCGCTGCTTTCAAAAGGCTATTGTCCGGCAACCAAGGCTCTTTCGTCCATCGGCTGCCGGGAGATATGCGGTTTTCTTGCCGGTAAGACCACTCTTTCTGAGTCAATTGAGCAGATAAAGTTACACAGCCGTCACTATGCGAAAAGACAAATTACCTGGTTTAATAGCGATCCCGAAATGAACTGGTTTGAATGCCCCCTAATGTTTGACTCCGTAACTGCCTGTGTAAAAGAGTTCTTGAAAGGTAAGCCAGCCGACTGATTTTTCTGTGTACTTTTTTTGAACAGCGGAGTTATACTATCTCTAGAAGATGCTCCTTAAGGAAACGGTCATGGCAACAGTAGACACATCAAAGCGTCCGATCGGTCAGATACTCCTCGATGGCGGCTTTATCGAGAGCAGAGATCTTGAGCTTGCCCTTGAAGTTCAGAAGCATTCTAACGAACTTCTTGGTCAGGTGCTTGTCAACATGGGTGTTCTTGATAAGGATGACCTGGAGGCAGCCCTCTCGATACAGGTCCATCTGTCCACTATCGATGATGCGGTAAGTTCAGCTGCCGGCATCAGGAAGATGCTCGGAGCGCTGCTCCTTATGACCGGAAAAGTATCTTCTGCGCAGCTCGATTTCGCTCTTGAGGAGCAGAAGGTCACCGGTGAAAAGTTAGGAAACATTCTGGTCAAGATGGGGCTGTTGACCGAAAACCAGATAAATTCAGTTCTCAGGTTTCAGCAGAATCAGGAGTCGGTCGATGCTCCCGCAACACCGCTCAGGCTCGGCGAAATACTGATCTCAACCGGTTATATAACCCGTAAGCAGCTTGCAGATGCTCTTGAAAAACAGCAGATCTCAAAGAAAAAACTCGGCGAAGTCCTGGTCGAGGAGGGGTATGCGCATCTCCATCAGATAAACAGGGGGATCAATCTTCAGCGAAAGCTTTTAAGAGCGGTCCTGGTCACGGTCATTTCTCTCTCTGCTCTCTCGATGGAGGGGTGTGGTGGTGGCGGTAGTGAGCCTCAGGTAGCAACTCCAACCTATACTGCAACGGTAACACCTTCATCCTCCACCTATCAGAATGTCTCGAACCTGATACGGACTAATTACCTCCAGATCTCGGAGAGTGATTACCATTTTTCTGTGACGCCGAATTTTTACTATTCAACCGATAATCAGAGTTTCTGGTCGATTCAGGCTAACGTTGCAGCTTCGCTTACGGATATCAACTCCCGCAATGTGATCCGGATTGATATACCGAAAACCGGCAGTCAGCTTCCGCTTCTGAACAAACCGTTCTCAATTGAAGCAGGCGGACAGTTCGAGAAGTTTCCAGGGACCTTTAATGTCCTTGATGGGCAGCAGTCTTCTGCAAAAAAAGTCGAAAAAGGGACGATTATCTTTGCTCCTGATTCAGTTATGGCCGAGAATGTGAGCGGTTCTTACGATGTGACTCTGACTGATTACGACTCCTTGACAGTCCCGGCTCCGAAATATATTCTCAAAGGTGTCTTCAGTTTCAGGATGGGCGGCTACGGATCAGCAACCTGATCGTTTAATGTTCTTGATTCTTTCAGATCTTTTGATATTATCTTTGTCTAGTAGTAACTTTTAATGTTTACGGGAGATATCATGACCAAGGCGCCATTTAACATTCAGGATCAGTTTCTGAATCAGTCACGCAAGGAGCGCGTCAAGATCTCCGTAAAACTTATTTCGGGTGAGATTATCGAAGGGTATATCAAATCGTTCGACAACTTTTCGGTTCTTCTTGAAGTGGGTGGCGATATTCTGATCTACAAGCATGCGATCTCTCTCCTGACTTCTGTGGATGGCCAGTTCAGGCTTCACCAGTAGTTTTAATACCGCTCATGATCTTAACGTGGGGCTTCTTAGGGAGGCCCCTTTTTTTGTTAGTTCCGCGTCCCTTACGTCCCTTAAGGAGTAACAATGATCGAAGAAGGGCTCTTGATTGAAGGTGTCGCAAAGGGGAGTCTCGCAGCAGAGCTTGAGATAGAACCCGGTGACAGGCTGCTTATGGTGAATAATTATCCGCTCAGGGATATTATCGACTATAACTTCTACTCTTCTGATGACGAGCTTCTTTTTCTGGTCAGGAAAAAGTCTGACGAGCTGTGGGAAGTCGAGTTCGAGAGAGTCGACGATGAGCCTTTAGGGATATATTTCAGTACACCTGCGCCGGCATCCTGCGGGAATAATTGTATTTTCTGCTTTGTCCATCAGCTCCCGAGGGGGCTGAGAAAATCTCTGTATATCAAAGACGAGGATTATCGGCTTTCTTTCCTCTATGGCAATTATGTCACGCTTTCAAATATTGAGCCTGATGAACTTGCCCGGATAAAGGAGCAGCGGCTCTCACCCCTTTATATTTCGGTTCACGCCACCGATCCGGCTCTTCGGGAAAATCTTCTCGGTAAAACCGGTTTGACACCGATACTGGCTGTTATCAGGGAACTGGCTGAGGCCCGGATCACCATGCATACCCAGGTGGTGCTCTGCCCCGGGATCAATGACGGAGAGGCGCTCGAGCAGACAGTTGCGGAATTGGCGGCGCTCTATCCTTTGGTGGCCTCTCTGGCGATCGTGCCGGTCGGCATTACCCGGCACCGGCGGGGACTGCCTGGCCTGGAGCCGGTGACCGGGGATTACGCTGCAAAGTTCATCAATGACTGGCAGCCTCGCATGGCAAAGATTGCCAGGAAACTGGGAGAGCCGTTTCTCTTTCTTTCCGATGAATTCTTTATAAAAGCCGGTCTTCCCTTTCCTGCTCTTGAACTGTACGGTGATCTGCCGCAAGTAGAGAACGGAGTCGGGATGATCCCGCTTTTTCTTTCAGAGGCTGAAGAAGTCCTTTCTGCAGCAGAGAAGCTTGCTCCCCTGCATGTCACGGTAGTCACCGGGCAGTCACCGTTCCCCTATGTTTCCGGGTTCCTTGAGACTCTTTCAACACGTACCGGAGTCGCTATCAGGCCGGTTGCCGTTGCAAACAGGCTGTTCGGTCCGGAGGTAACCGTTACCGGGCTGGTCAGTGGTGTCGATATTGTCAAGGCGCTGGAAGGGGTGCAGTCAGGCGGCTTTTTATTGGTACCGGATGTTATGCTGAAGGAAGGGGAGGGGCTGTTTCTTGATGACATGGCACTGGAGGAGCTTGCTGAAAAGCTGGATTGCGGGGTTATCAGTTTTTATTCAAGTCCTGATGGCTTTTATGAAAAACTCGTAGAATTATCCGGGCGCATATCACCTCTTTCCTGAAGCCATCCCGGCACTTGAGTCATCTTTCCGCAAAAGGTACATGAAGATCGGCCCTGCCACTGCGCCAACTCCGCAGGTAGCAAAACCCACCCCCCATGCGCCGCTCACTCCCGGAGCAGGCTCCCACCCTTTACAGATATCGAGCGCCCAGCCAAACACCGTTGGCGAGATCATGCCGAGTGAGTAACCGATAAGTGATTGGATCCCCATCGCAGCACCAAGATAGGCAGGGGGGACCAGTTCGGTGAGACCTGTTGAAAACACCGGAGAATCAGCAACAATCAGATAGCCGTAAACCAGACCGGCAGCAAGTGCGACCCAGGGCGGAAGGTTGATCAGCCATCCGAACATGAATGAAATGGAGGCACTGGCGATCATGACCAGAGTTATGGTTTTTGTGCGGCCGATCCTGTCTGACAGGCTTCCGGTTATTGCTGTAGAGAAGGCGCCGATGCCGACTACAAGAGCCGATGCTGTTGCACCCCATCCCGTTGCCTTGATCCCTGACAAGCCATACTGGATAAGGTTCGCAGTGAAAAACGGGGCAAGCCAGCTTCTCATCCCGTACATTTCCCACATATGTGAGCCGTATCCGAGGATCATCAGCATCGCCGGGCGGTTTTTCACTACTGAGCCCATATAGTTTTCGCCGGGGTTTTTTCCGAAGCGGGAAGGTTGATACCCTTTGAAAACTTTGATCGATATCAGGACACCGATCAATACCCCTATAGAACTGACTATGAACGAGATACGCCATCCGGAAAAAGAGGCGACAGTGCCGGTGATGAGGAGCGAGAGGGAAGCGCCGAGGACGAGAGAGCCGACATAAATGCCGATTGCTTTACCCCTCCGGCTGCTGTCGAATCGCTCGGCAACCAGCTTCAGGCCAGGCATGTAGGTGCCGCCCATGCCGATTCCGGTCAGTGCGCGAAGGATCATGGCAGATGTGTAGTCGTGAGCGTAAAGAGCAAACAAGAGGTTGGCGATCCCTGACCAGAGTGCGGAGATAATGAAGATGTTACGTATGTTATAACGGTCGGCCATAGTGCTGAGTATCACTCCGGAGAGGATATAGCCAAGCTGGTATACGGAGAAGATCGATCCGGCCATCGTGTTGTTCATCCCCCACTCCTCTTTGAGAAGCGGGAGGACGGCGGAGTAGTTGATGAACACGAGCATGATGAAGAGCTGTGTGATGCAGAGCAGGAGAAGCCAACGGGTATTCCCGTCCAGATCTTTAACCCACTTCGGCATATTCCCGCTCCCTGAAATCGACACCAAGCTGCTCTGCCAGCCTGCGTACCGCATCAACATCCAGGCCGGGGACGGTGACTGCCGATGCGACAACGTGCGGAATCTGCTTTTTAGCCTCAATGATAAAATCGCAGACCCCCTGGAATCCGGCTTCGCCGAACGGGGTATTACAGAGTTTCAGGTAAGTGGCTGCATCGGCGGCATTCAGGCTTATTGATACGCTATCGACCAGGCCGGCGAGTTCGGGGAGAATGTTCCGGCCGTGAACAAGATTGGCCTGGCCGTCCGTGTTTATCCTGATGTTGTAGCCCCTCTTTTTCAGCTCTGCAGCAACCTCTTTGAGCAGACCAAGCCGGATAAGCGGTTCACCGTAACCGCAGAAGACAACCTCGTCACAATCACCTGCCGAGGAGACTGCTTGTAGCAGTTCTGCTGCAGAAGGTTCCCTGCCAAGCATCAGGTAGTGCCCTTTGACAGTAAAATCCTCGAATTTGGCACAGAAGGTACAGCGGTTTGAACATCTGTTGGTGATGTTCAGGTAGAGGGAGTTTCTGATCCTGTAGGCGATTTCAGCGCTCTGCCTGCCGTGGTCTATCCTGAAGAGCCGTTCCGTGTTCAGGGTTGTGATCCGTGCGACATCTTCGAGTGAGAGGCCTTTGAGCGTTGCCACTTTTTCGGCGGTCAGGCGGACATATGCCGGCTCATTCCGTTTTCCGCGATAAGGAACCGGTGAGAGGTACGGGCAGTCAGTTTCTACGAGGAGATGCTCGATCTTGATCGCTTTGACAACTTCGTGTAGGGAGCTGTTGTTCGGGTAGGTCACTGTCCCTGGAATGGAAATGGAGAACCCGAGATCGATGCACTCCCGTGCCATTGCAACGTCTCCGGAAAAGCAGTGCAGCACCCCTCCGACAGTTTCAGCCGACTCTTCACGCAGGATGGTAATAATCCGCTCATGTGCATCACGGTCATGGACAATGACCGGCAGGTTCACCTCTTTGGCAACCTGGATGAATCTCCGGAATACCCTTTCCTGATCCGGTCTCGGGGAGCGGTCACGATAAAAATCAAGACCGATCTCACCGATTGCAACAACTTTGCTGTTGTTTTCTGCCAGGCTGATGATCTTCTTATAGCACTCTTCAGTCACCCGGTTTGCATCATGGGGGTGAATACCGACTGCTGCATAGAGATTTGGATATTTCTGCGCTAGCTCTGCTGCCTGAAAGCTTGACTCAAGATCTGCGCCGACTACGAGTATCGTCTTGACACCTGCCTCAACTGCTCTTTGCAGCATGCTGTCGAAGTCTGCAGTGAACTCTTTACTGTAAATGTGTGCATGCGAATCGATTAATCTGATACGGTCGTCCATTCCGGCTCCTGAAAGTAAAAACCCCGAAATCTCTTCCGGGGTCGTTTAAACTATTTTCCCATAGGAGCCGTTACGAAATAAGTGTTTCATTCCAAGCAATTTCGTTACGGATCCTTATGCCGTTCTTGCCACAGCATATATAACAGTTATTTTATTCCGACGGCTTACCTGTAAGTTTGACCAGTGCCTCCATATACTTTTCCCCGGTCTTCCTGACTATCTCATCGGGAAGCGGCGGAGCCGGCGCTGTTTTCCCCCAGTCAAGAGTTTCAAGGTAATCCCGCAGGAACTGTTTGTCAAAACTGGGCTGGGCGCCTCCCGGCTTGTACAGATCCTTCTGCCAGAAGCGGCTCGAATCGGGGGTCAGGCATTCATCGATGATTATCAGCTTCCCTTCGAAAAGACCGTATTCAAACTTTGTGTCAGCAATGATGATCCCTTTTGTGTCGGCATAATCACGGGCTTTGGTGTAGATCTGTATGGTCGTATCACGAACCTGCTCGGCCAGCTCTTTCCCGCAGAGGGTCACCATTTCATCAAAAGAGATATTCTCGTCATGAGAACCAAGCTCAGCTTTCGTCGAAGGGGTAAAGATCGGCTCAGGCAGTTTGTCCGACTCAAGAAGACCGGTCGGAAGCTTGATGCCGCACACTGCGCCGCTAGACTTGTAATCCTTCCAGCCGGAGCCGGACAGGTAGCCTCTGACAATACACTCTGCTGCCAGCGGTCTGGCTTTCTTGACGAGCATCGAACGACCTTCAAGCTCAGCTGAGTATTTTCTGCAGATCTGCGGGTAGTCATTCACATCAGTTGAGATGATGTGATTCGGGATGATGCTCTCCATCATCCTGAACCAGAAAATGGAGATCTGGTTCAGCACATACCCCTTATCAGGAATCCCTTCGTCCATGATAACGTCAAACGCAGAAATCCGGTCAGTAGTGACCAGGAGGAGCGTGTCACCAAGGTCGTAAATATCGCGGACCTTGCCGCGTGCTGCAAGTTTCAGGTCACTGAATTCGGTGTTGAGAACAAGTTTCGACATTTTATCCTCTCCTTGAATTAATCGGCTATAAGTTGCTGATTGATCTCTATCTTTGCAGCAGTCTTCAAACCTTTGATCCAGTCATCCAGGGCTTCCTGCTGTTTTTTGGGGAGAAGCTGTTTTTTGATCTCCTCCCTGCTACTCTGAAACTCCTCTTTCGGCGCCTGGGTACGGTTTTTCAGTTTGATCACGACCCACTTCTGGTCGATCTTTGTCGGTGCTTTCGGAAGCGGAGCCGCAGAGGTGAGGGCAAGCGCAGCGTCCATCAGCTCTTTTGAGACTCCGATCCCGGGGATGTTCCCCGAATCGTTGAAGCTGAAGCTGCCGGTATCCTGCATCTTTGCATTCCCGGTATTTTTGGAAAGAGCTGCCAGGATCTCCTCTGCACGCTTGGAAGCGAGCTCCTTTGCCTTATCCTTTCTGGCCGCGCTCTCGACTGCACTCCTGATCTGGGCAAGCGGAGGGACTTCAGCCGGCTTTCGCTCCTTGAGTTTCAGAGCGTAAATCCCTTTTGTTGTCTCGATCGGGCCGGCCATATCGCCCTGCTTGAGGAGGAATGCCTTTTTCAGGACAGACTCTTCAGCAGCAAGAGCTGCCGGGGGAGCTTTAGCGGTGAAGAGAGCCGTCTCGGAGATTCTGCAGCCAAGTGCGGTCGAGACAGCCGGGAGATTTGCTGAGGGGAGGTTTTTGTTGATGGCATCAGCTGCGTTCTCATAAGCAAGTTTTCCTGCTTTATGTCTGGTCGCATCAACCTTCACCTTCTCCTTGACTTCAGCAAGGGGAAGAATGCCCCCCTTTCCCTGATATCTATCGATGTTTTTCTGGTAAAAGGTGTTTATCTCTTCATCGTTAACAGTGACTTTCGAGATAACAGTCGAAGGGTCATAGAGAGTGTACTGGATACTGATCTGCTCTGCACTTTTGAACTGCTCCTGATGGTTCTGCAGGTAACTGTTCAGGTCCTGATCTGAAAGCTTGACTTCAGAGAGCACTGATTCGGGAGTGACAGCTGTGTACTGGAGTTCGAGCCGGTCGTTCTTCTTATGGTAGTATCCTTCAGCATCGGCATCAGTTACGGTTGCCTTGTCCTGGATTGTCTTCCGTGCCTTCTTGATCGTCAGTTCATTCTTTTGCGACTCTTCGAAATCCGCAGGGGTCATCCTGCTCGCTTTAAGAGACTGCTGGTACTGTTGAAAGTCGAAAGCACCGTTTTTCTGGAATGCAGGGACAGCGGCAATCGCCTGAGTGACTTCATCCTTGCTTACTGAAATCCCCATTTTCTTGGCAGCTTTGCGTATAAGCATCGTCTCGATAAGATTATCGAGAGCCATTTTCTTGATGCCGAGCTGTTTTTCAACTTCAGCAGGGAGCGATTTCTGGTAGATCTGCTCGTAAATACTTCTCATGCGGTAGTAGGACTGCTGAAAATCCTCTAGTCCGATCTTGGTAGAGTCGACTTTTGCAGCATAGCCGAGTGATTTGCCCCCGCCATCTCCGCCTCTGCCCCAGACAAGGAAAATAGTTCCGATGAAGGAGAAGACGATTATTCCGAATACAATCTTGATTACAATGGACTGTTTGTACTTTCGCATTATGCCGAGCATTTTCCGGTGTGACTCCTTTAGTTGTGGATGCGACGGCATTTCCCGTCTGAAACAAGTTTGAAATAATAAGATAATTTCATGTCAAAAGCAACAGGATGTTTCTTGTCGACAGTCCCTGATAATAAAGAAAGCCGTTTGACGAATATGTACTAGTATGTTAATTTTTATTGGTTTATTGCGTATTTCGAACAGGGGCGGGTCTAGATGACGAAACTGAAGCTGAAAATTCTATGCTGCACCCTTCTTCTTGCCGGTTGTGCGACAGAGCATTATCAGATCCCGGATACGTTTGAACGGCCGGTGAACGCTCCGCCCCTGCTTAATATCGTTGAATCACGGTCGATGTACCTCTTCTCCCGTGCGCGCATTCAAGCCCTTGAGGGTGATTATGACGGTGCATTGACCCTTGTACAGGCTTCCATAGAAGCTGATCCGCAGAGCGCGTTCCTTCACTCTTCAGTTGCAGATCTCTACCTCAAGATGAACCGTCTTCAGGAGGCAATCAATGCCTGCCGCACGGCCATCTCTCTCGACCCCAAGCAGGGAGAAGCTGAACTCCTTCTGGCAAATATCCTCGCCAGCCTCAAGCAGGAGCGTGCTTCGATAGAACATTACAAGCGCAGCATAGAACTTCTTCCTGAAAAGGAGGAGGCATATCTCCAGCTTTCCATAGCCTATCTGCGGGTATTTGAATACGAAGAAGCGCTGAAGACGTTAAAGGCTCTTCTTGTCATATCCCCGGACTCTCCCCTGGCTTACTATTATCTCGGTAAAAGCTATGAACAGATGAAGCTTCCCAAAGAGGCGCTCAGCTACTTTCGCAAGGTGATCGAGTTGAAGCCGGAATTCGAGCCGGTTTATCTTGACATCGGTCTTTCATTTGAGTCACAGGGCGAGAGAAATGAGGCGATAAAATCTTTCGAATCCCTGCTTGACGTCAATCCGCATAATTTTTCAGTGATGCAGCATCTGGTACAGCTTTACATCCAGGAGAAGCGGCTTGATGATTCGCTCAAGGTCCTCAAGATCCTCATGTCACGAGGGGTAGGCGGTCTGGATACCCGCCGTAAAGCCGGTCTCGTCTATCTTGAACTTGAACAGTTTGACAATGCGATCAGAGAGTTTGAGTTCATCCTTGCGCAGGAGCCGAAAGCCAGCCAGGTACGGTTTTACCTTGCTTCTGCCTATGAAGAGAAAGGTGATGCGCCAGCGGCGATCGAGCAGTATCTCAAGATCCCGCCTGCGGCATTTAACTATTACGATGCCCTTGGGCATGTCGCCTACCTTTATCTTGATTCAGGAGACGGAGAGAAAGGGATCACACTTTTACGAGAGGCGATCAAAGCGGACTCGACACGATTCGATCTTTATCTGCACATTGCCGGTCTGTATGAAGGTCAGCAGAAGTACCGGGAAGCCATGCAGGCTCTGACTGAGGTCGAAAGCAATTTCCAGTCTGATCCACGGCTGCATTTCAGAGTCGGTATCCTTCATGACAAGCTTGGTGAGAAGGAGCAGCTTATCGAGCGGATGAAAAAGACCCTTGCACTGACCCCTGACGATCCACAGGCATTGAACTATCTCGGCTATACCTATGTCGAGATGGGGGTGAGCCTTGACGAGGCACTTCTGCTTCTGAAAAAGGCGACGTCACTTCGCCCGAATGACGGTTTCATACTCGACAGTCTCGGCTGGGCTTATTACAAGCTGAAGCGCTACCGTGACGCTGTAGCAGAGCTTGAAAGGGCATCGGAACTTGTAGATGATGATCCCACTGTCAAAGGGCATCTGGCAGATGCCTATCTTGCAATTCATGATTATCGCAATGCGCTTGCCCTCTATAAAAAACTCCTCCAGATGGAGCCCGGTCGCAAGGATATCATAGATAAGATCAAGAGAGTACGTGCCGAGAGCGGAGAGAAATGAAGCGGCTTTACGCCACAGCTCTCCCGCTTGTTTTTTTGCTTGTTTCCTGCACAGCCAGTGAAGATATTTCATCCCCGATCTCAAGGGAACCAGGTGTCCCGGTGTACGGGGATTCTTTGGTAGAAGGCTCGATCGGCGAGCCATCTACACTTCTTCCGATTCTTGCCTCAGACTCTGCATCACACTCTGTAGCAGCCCTTCTTTATAACGGACTGGTCAAATATGACAAAAATCTGAACCTTGTCGGCGATCTCGCTGAAAGATGGGATATTTCGCCGGACGGACTTACCATGACATTCCACCTGCGCAAAGGCGTGAAATGGCATGATGGCACGGAGCTTACCTCCAGAGATGTGCTGTATACCTACCGGACGATAATCGACCCCAAAACCCCGACTGCCTATGCTGAGGACTTCCTTCAGGTAAAGAAAGCCGAAGCTGTCGGTCCCTATACCTTCAAGGTCGAATATGCCAAGCCTTTTGCACCGGCCCTGGCATCCTGGGGGATGAACATCCTCCCTGCGCATCTTCTTGAAGGGAAGGATATCACCAAGAGCCCTCTTGCCAGAAAACCGGTCGGAACCGGCCCGTTTCTCTTTACCGAGTGGACTCCGGGGCAGCGGCTGGTGCTGGATTCAAATCATGACTACTTCGAGGGGCGCCCTTATCTGGACCGACGGATATTCAGGATAATCCCCGATACGTCGACGATGTACATGGAGCTCAAAGCCGGTGGACTCGATATGATGAGCCTTACCCCGGTTCAGTTCAAAAAGCAGACAAATACTGCTGATTTTCTGAAACGCTTCAATAAATTCAGCTATCCGGTCCCGTCCTATACCTATATGGGATACAATCTGAGAAACCCGCTTTTTGCCGATAAAAAGGTGCGGCAGGCGATTACCTGCGGGATCAACAAGGACGAGTTGGTCCATGGAGTGCTTTTCGGTCTTGGTCAGACTGCTCATGGACCGTATCAGCCCGGGACCTGGGCAAACAATCCTGACCTCAAACCCTTCCCCTACGATCCTCAGAGGGCCGTGAAGCTTCTTGAGGAGGCCGGATGGCGCATATCAGGGGGAGACGGTCTGCTAATGAAGGATGGGAAACCGTTCCGTTTTACCATCCTGACGAATCAGGGGAATGAACAGCGGATAAAGTCTGCCCAGATAATACAGTACCGGCTTAAGAAGATCGGGATTGAAGTGAAAATACGTGTTCTGGAGTGGGCATCCCTCCTTACCAACTATATCGATACGAGGAACTTCGATGTCGTGCTGATGGGGTGGAATATCTCGCAGGATCCTGATCAGTACGATATCTGGCACTCATCAAAGGTCGGTCCTAAGGAACTGAACTTCATATCCTATAAGAACAGTCAGGTGGACAGGCTTCTTGAAGAGGGGCGCGGGACATTCGATCAGGAGAAGCGGCGGCAATGTTACTACCGGATGCAGGAGATACTTGCTGATGAGCAGCCGTATACGTTCCTTTACGTCCCGTCAGCGCTTCCCGTCATTAATTCCCGGTTCAGGGGGATCGAGCCTGCACCTGCAGGGATAGGACACAACCTTATCAAATGGTATGTGCCGAACAAAGAGCAGCTGTCAGAAAGATAATCCGGAGAAAGCTGTATGTACATTCTTATGAGGTATGCAGTGTGTGCGGCATTGATCCTGAGCTTGCCTTTGACCGCCTCTGCCGAGAGCTGGGTAGAGTTCCATGCGGAAAAGTGGGATTACAGATCCGAGAAGCTGAGAAGAAAACTGAATTTCAAAAGTCGCTCCTACTATGATCCTGACAGCCTGAAACGATCATCCAAAGGAGATGCAGAGCTGTGGGTCAAGGAGGTTTCCAATATCGACAGATATTATGTTGGTAAGGGGAACCCTGCAAGTGAGGTCATCTTCAAGAAAATGCATATCTGGTGTGATGCTGCAAAATACGAAATTATGGCACCGGATGCAGATAATTCAGGGATGAGCGAGGCAATGGGGGAAGAGATCAAGCCGGGATCGTTATACGATAAACTGTTTCAGATAGTCTGCAGTGGTAAGGGGGAAAAGAGGTGATCAGACGTGCTCTTCGACTATGGGTTCGACTCGTGATCTGATTATCTTTCTGATCAGCTTGAAGATGCCAAGGGCAAAGATTATTGAAATAAAAACGACAAGAAGTATTGTATAATTATACATGATGTCGCCGAGTTGGACAGAAGCCAGATATGCTTCTGAAATCCCGGGGAGAAGAAAAGAGACAAAACCCCATGGAGAGCCGTAGTAGCTGTTGATGGTGAGTGAGGTAAGGGTATGAAGTATCATGCCGCCGACAGCAATTACCAGCAAGCTGATATAGTCAAAGAGTCTGTCGATTTTTTTGGCCATTTTTCAAGACCTCATTTCGCTTCTCATTAAGCCTGGATTCTATTCTAATGAAAATGGAAAATCAAATCAAAACAATTCTTTCTAATCTTAATATATTTCAGCATGTTAGAAGTCTAATTAAAATCTGAGGTGAGAAATGAGTATGGAGAACCAGATCAGACTTTTCCTTGAGGCTGACGGCTATGGTGTGGTGGGAGCTTCTGCTGACCGGAGCAAATTCGGGAACAGAGTGCTGAGATGTTACCAGATGAAAGGGCTTAAGGTTGTTCCGGTGAACCCGGTAAAGGCTGAGATCGAAGGGTTGAAGTGTGTGGGATCGGTTTCCGACCTTCCGGATTTTGTGACGAGTATCTCGGTCATCACACCTCCTTCAGTTACCGTGAAGATTGTGGATCTGGCAATAGCAAAGGGGATAAAAAATATCTGGATGCAGCCGGGTGCGGAGAGCAGTGCAGCAGTACAGAGGTGTATTCAAAGCGGAATCAATGTCATTGCTGACGGGAGCTGTATCCTGGTAGTGCTGGGGTACCGGGAGCACTGAAAATGGTTGAGTGGTTGAGTGGTTGAGTGGTTGAGTGGTTGAGTGGTTGAGTGGTTAATGGTGTTTACTCAACCACTCAACAGTTTTGTGACCGGATTTATCTCGGCATGGCGCAGTACATATTGCCGTAAGGACGTTTGCTCTTCGGGAGTATTTTGACAAATTTTTCTTTCATGACATCTTTCAGCTTCAGACCGAAGTCCTTGCAGTACTCTTTCAGGTACTCCTCAAGGGCAGCGGTGTCATCATTGGTCAGTTCGAAAACGCCGACCTCTTTCGAGAGCCTGCTCTCGTCCACTTCGCCCCGAATGAATATCGTCCCGCCGTGCATCCCGGTTCCGAGGCTGTAACCGTGCTTCGGTTTATCCGGGTTGTCGCTCATCATGTCCAGGAGGATCAGGATCCCGCCTGCCATGTACTCTCCGAAAAAATCTCCTGCTTTGCCGCCGGCGATTAAAACAGGCCTGTTCTCGTTATACGACTTCATGTGGATCCCGACCCGGTAGCCGACATCTTTCTTTATATGGAGTCTGCCGCCCCGCATGCCGTAGCCGAGGACATCGCCGGCATGCCCGTGAACCACGACCTTGCCGGCGTTCATCGTGTTGCCGATGTTGTCCTGGGCGTTGTCGTTCACGATGATCGTCGCCCCGTTCATGAATGCGGCCAGGTCGTTTCCAGGGACACCGTTGATCGTTATCGTGACCGGTCGATTGATGCCGTCACCGATAAAATACTGCCCGTTGACATGGTCGAGCTGGATCGCTTCAGCTCCTGCTGAAACAGCGTCGCGAATACTCTTGTTGAGGTCACGGTAGTGCATACCGGAAGCATTTATTTTCATTTTACACTCCTCATACTTCATACTTCATAATTCATACTTCATACTTCATACTTCATACTTCATAATTCATAATTCATAATTCATAATTCATACTTTGAATTTCAGGCTACTCCCTGCTTGAGCCTTGCGATTACCGGTTCGCCGCCTCTCGGTGACCAGATTTTATCAGGCGCAGGGCAGATCTCCCTGATGGCTGCTTCTTCTGAAGCCATGTAGACAAAATCGTCCTTTTCAGCGCAGACAAGCGGACGTAGCTTGACCCTGTCGTTCAAGCCGATAAGCCCTTCATTGCTGCCGAACAGGATGGCAAATGGACCGTTGAGAAGCCCGCTGCCGTAAACCTGCCGGATCGCCGTGAGGATCTCTCTCTCATCAGCCGGCATCGTGTCAATCTTGTCCCAGAACGGTGATGCCAGGGCCATGCAGGCAAGTTCCGGAGAAAGGCCGTGCTTTCTGATCAGGAGGTCGAGCATGTAGGCAACGACCTCGGTATCGGTGAGCATGGTGCAGAGGTAGCCGTACATCTCCAGATAGCGCTTGTTGATGCCGTATGAGGAGATCTCTCCGTTATGGACGATCGACCAGTCGAGAAGGGTGAACGGGTGAGCACCGCCCCACCAGCCGGGAGTGTTCGTGGGGAACCTGTTGTGAGCCGTCCAGAGAAAGCCCGAATACTGCTCCAGATTGAAGAAATCAGCGATATCCTCAGGGTAGCCGACCCCTTTGAACGCCCCCATGTTCTTGCCTGACGAGACGACGAACGCACCTTCGATCTCGTTGTTTATCCGCATGACATGGCCGACCACGACATCCTGCTCGGTCATGTTCTGAAAGTTTACTGCTTCGAGGTACTCATCAGTTTCACGGAGTTTGACAAAATACCGTCTGAACACTGGCGGATTCTTGATCGCGGGTATCCGTCTGGTCGGGATATCTTCATGGTGCTCGATGATGAAATTCTGCTCAAGATACTCTTCAGTCAACTGGATCGACATGCCGCTTTCGTACATCAGGTGTAAGGCGTTGAACTCCTTGAACTGAGGGTAGATGCCGTACGCAGCGAACCCGCCTCCGAGGCCGTTGCCCCTGTCGTGCATCAGGGCGATCGACTTCATGATCACTTCGCCGCCAACGAGTTTGCCGGAGGTCGAGATGAAGCCGGTGAGGCCACAGTTGGAAATATCTTTCTCGAATATGTGAGTTGGTTTCAGTTTCATTATAAGTATTCCTCCATCAAACCCCTCTAAATCTCCCCTTGTCAGGGGAGACTTCAAGGCTTCCCCCTTGACAAGAGGGGAGTGAGGGGGGTTGGTTTTAGATGTTACAAGGTGCTAGAACTGCTGTTTTCTTTGTGGTGCAAAAAGTCTGTTGCGAACATCACGCGGCAGGTTCACGAAACCGAACCCGGCGTCCAGTAAGCTGTCTTTAAAAGGGGTCACATCCACTTTCTCCCGGATGAGTCCGGAGAAGATGCCCGCCCGATCGACGACACCGACCAGGACGGCACCGACCAGGCAGTTCTCCTTGAGGACGATCTTCCGGTAACAGTAATTTTCAGGCTCCTGATACAGCAGGACCTCAAAGCCTCCGTCATCAGCGGGATTTGTGATTCCCATCGAAATAGTCGGGACCTTGAAAAACTCGATCGAGTTCATGGCAAGTCCGCCCGCATATTTCTTATCGCCGCCAGCCATATCCGTACCGGCTACGTCTCCTTGAATATAGGCGTCAGGCCATATCGGCATAGGGTTTTTCTGTCCGGTGAAGAAGTCGCTCGCTTCAGCGACATCACCTGCAGCATAGATATTCTTGATTGATGTCTGCATATGGTCGTTGACCAGGACGCCGCGGTTTACCTCTATGCCGCTGCCGTTCAGGAACGATGCTGCCGGACGTACTCCGATAGCGACGATGACCGTGTCACAATCGATGGTGTCGCCGGATTTCAGGGTGACACCGGAAATGACTGAACCGTTTCCATTGATTGTTGTGACAGTATCCTCGGTGATCACATCGATTCCGTTCGTTTTCATCTTTTTGGCGATGATCCTGCCGGCAGGTTTGTCGAAGGCAGCAGAAAGGACCCGGTCAGCAAGTTCGACGATAGTGACTTTCTTGCCCAGAAGATGCAGCCCTTCAGCAGCCTTCAGGCCGATGAGCCCTCCGCCGATGACGACGGCATGTTCGATCTCGGCGGAGACGGCTTTCAGCTTTGCGGCATCATCCCAGGTGGTGAAGGTGAAGACCCGCTCCTTGCCGGCAAGGCCTTGAATCGGCGGGACGAAAGGATCTCCGCCGGTGGCGATGAGGAGTCTGTCGTATTTGATCTGGTCGCCGTTTCTCAGCTTGATTGACTTTGCCTTTGCATCAACAGAAACCGCTTCACTCTCAAGCAGGAGATTGATTTTGTTCTTTTCGCAGAAGTCGGGCGGCAGGTACGCCATCCGTTTTTCATTGATCAAGCCGCCGAGAAGATAGGAGATCAGCGGCCGGCCGTATGCCTGGTATCGTTCACGGGAGATGACGGTGATCCCGCTCTCTTTGTCGATCCCGCGTATTGCCCGCATAGCTCCGACTGCAGCTACAGAGTTGCCGATAATAACGTAGTTCATTATTTCTCCCCCTTCTCAAAGACGAGAGCGCGGTTCGGGCAGGCATCAACGCAGGCGGGACGCTCCCGGTCAGGGCAGAGATCGCACTTGTTGGCGCGCTTCTTCTCCGTATTTCGCTGGACCGATCCGAACGGGCAGGCCATGACACAGGACCAGCAGCCGACGCATTTCTCAGTGTCGATGGTAACCCGTCCGTTCTCATCCTTGCTGATGGCGCCGGAAATGCAGGCCTGGAGACAGGCGGGCTCGTCGCAGTGACGGCAGGTAGTCGAGAAAGAGACAGCTCCCCCGTCGCTCTCTTCAACGGTGCATCTTGATATGGGGCGCTCGGCTTCGCGCATGAAAGCCTTGACCGGCTCTTTCGAGATAGAATGCTCGGTAATGCAGGCGACCTCGCAGAGGTGGCAGCCAATGCATACATCTTCAAGTGAATATACTCTTTTCATGGTTGTTGATTTCCCGATTGGTTTTGTAGGGGCGTATGGCATACGCCCGATTTTGGGCGCACGCCGTGCGCCCCTACTATTCCCCTGCCGGCATGACGCCGAGCAAGTACATATCTTTTTCCGACAGACCTAATGACCGCAGCTTGTATCTGTTCCCTCTGAGTGACTCAAGGGCGTTCAGTCCCATTCCGCCGAGGATCTCCTTCATTTCGTGACCCCAGGCATGAACCAGGTTGACAAGTTTCTCCGCACCGACTTCAGGATTGAGGCGTTTAGCGATGTAGGGGTCGTTTGTCGTGATCCCCCAGGGGCATTTCCCGGTGTAGCAGCGCTGGCAGAGAGTACAGCCGAAAGCAAGAAGAGTCGAAGTCCCGAGATTTATGGCATCGGCACCAAGGGCGATTGCCTTTATGGCGTCGCCAGAACTTCTGACGCCGCCGCCGACGACAATAGAGACTTCATTCCGGATTCCTTCATCACGCAGACGGGCATCGACAGCGGCAAGGGCAAGCTCCATGGGTATGCCGACATTGTCGCGGATGACTTGGGGCGCCGCGCCTGTCCCCCCACGGAAACCGTCAATGGTTATGATGTCTGCACCCGCCCGGGCAACGCCTGATGCAATCGCAGCGATATGATGGACAGCAGCGATCTTGACCGAGACCGGCTTGGTATAGTTGGTTGCTTCTTTCAGGGCATAGATGAGCTGCCGCAGGTCTTCGATAGAGTAGATGTCATGGTGAGGGGCAGGGGATATCGCATCTGAACCCATCGGGATCATCCGTGTCTCGGAAATCGCAAAGTTGACCTTCTCTCCGGGAAGATGGCCGCCGATTCCGGGTTTTGCACCCTGGCCGACCTTGATCTCTATCGCGATCCCGGCATTCAGATACTCCTCGCTGACACCGAACCTGCCTGAAGCGACCTGGACCATGACATTGCTGCCGTACTGGTAAAGATCCTTGTGCAGCCCGCCTTCACCGGTGTTATACAGGGTGCCGAGCTCTTTTGCCGCAGCAGCCATGGCTTTGTGGGCATTCAGGTTCAGTGCGCCGTAGCTCATCGCAGAAAAGATGAACGGATACTCGAGCTTGATCTGGGGGGAGAGCTTTGTTCCCAGCTTGGGCTTGCCGGTTTTCTTGTCCTTGACGATCTCGACAGAGTGAGGCTTCTTGCCCAGGTAGGTACGAAGCTCCATAGGTTCCCGCAAGGGGTCGATGGATGGATTCGTTACCTGTGATGCATCAAGGAGCAGGTGGTCCCAGTATATAGGATACTTTGCCGGATTTCCCATTGCAGCGAGGAGTATCCCGCCGGTATCAGCCTGTGCGTAAAGGTTTCTGATATGTGCCGAAGACCAGGATTCGTTCTTCTTGAACGTCTCTTCATTGGCCTTGATGGTGATCGCGCCGGTAGGGCAGAGGGCGGAACATCTCCTGCAGCCGATGCACTCCGAGCTGTCCTCGGCAAGATAGTTGTCAGACTCGACAAAGGTGTGTACACCATAGCAGCACTGACGAATGCATACCTTGCAACGGATGCATTTGTTCTCGCTTCTGTCGACGATGAACTCGTTGAACGATTCATTGGCTGTTTTGTAAAGCACCTTTACTACCTCCAAAGGTGAAGTATTTGCTCTTCGTTTCCAACTCTACCATATTGCGACATTTGTGCCAGAAGGAGAAAAATGTTTTAACTGACTGAAATCATTAATGAGAAGTGCTGCTTGGGAAAAGAAGTTTTAATGGCTGGCCAAAATTGTCGGGGGAATGAAGCTAAGTGAGTCTAAAAATGAGTAATTTGAGTTGTAATTTAAGTAAAGAGGCTGGCAGGGATAGTTGCCAGCCTCTTTGTGCCGGTTGAATCGAACGCTTATACAGATTGATCAGGTCAGATCCTGGACTGCCTGGTAGATTATGTCGAAGAGTTCCTGGATATCCGTTTCTTCGATGCACGAAAAGGCTATTCGCAGGTCGGTCTTGCCTATGGAAATGCCGCCGACACCGTACTTGTCGAGCAGGTGGATGCGCAGTTTTTCGGCATCGACTGTTTTCAGTTTAAGGCACATGAAGTAGCCGGAGTTGAACGGGTAATAATCCCAGGCTTTGTTATATTTGCCGCTGTCAAGAACTGCCTTTGTCTTGAGCGCACGTCCTTTGAGGATCTGGAGTTTTTCTTCTTTCTGTTCCAGGAATTTTGGTGAGCGGAGCGCCTCAATGGCAAATGTCTGGGAAGGGTGCGGGCAGTTGGAGATTCTGGCGCGGATGATCCCCATGGCCTTCTTCTCCAGGGCTGTCATGACCGGAGTGTTCTCAAAGCTGTTGCCGTCGGCAAAAGTGATGAATCCGGTCCGGAAACCCCAGACGAACTCTTCTTTTGTGGCGCCGTCGAGCTTGATCGCAAGGATGCGGGGGTGGAGATTGGCGAGTTTACCGAACAGAGACTCTTTCAGGCTCTCTTCGTAGAATAGACCGAAATAAGCGTCGTCAGTGATTGCAACGATGTTGCATCCGGCCTCAGCGGTCTCCTTGATTGCGGCTACAAGGGCATCACCTTCGGCAACAGTCGGCGTGTATCCGCTTGGATTGTTGGGGAAGTTGAGCAGGACAATGGCCTTGCCTTTTTCTTCAGCGGTCTTCTTCAATTCAGTCTTGAACGCAGCGACGTCGAAGCCGCCGGAGGCGGTGAACGTCGGAAATTTCTTGAGGATGGCGCCGCTGCAGGTGCCGAAGGTGAGATTGTAATTACCCCAGAGCATGTCAGGAAGAATAAGGTGGTCACCTTTGTCTACGAACATGTCTGCAACGATGGAGAGCCCATGGGTCAGCGCATTGGTCACAATGGGATTACTGAAGTGTTTCCCCTGTTGGCTGGGGTTTTCCCGAAGCATCTTCTCTCTCCAGAGAGCACGAAGTTCAGGCTTGCCGGCGGGCGGGGCGTAAGGATAGATATCCTTTGGATCGAAAGCGGACAACTTGTCCTGAATGCACTGGAGGAACATAGGCCCACCTTTTTCGGTAGCGATACCTATGGTCGCATTGAATTTGTGAGCTTTCTCTTTCGCTTCAGCGGACTGGGTCAGTATCCCTTTCGGGAAAAAGAGGTTTTTACCGAGATCTGACAGCATCTCCAGGGCATGCGGGCTGTGC
>VFJK01000189.1 GCA_009886125.1 Geobacter sp.
ATCGCTTCTCTAGCTCTGCCGAAGTATTTAGTGAAAGATCGTGTACTCAGTACACGTAGGTGGCCATTTTCCTCAGCGTCACCACCTGAAGTTCCCCATTTCTATCTATACCTTCGAGGTGGTGCGCTACGCCATTTCTCCTCCGCATCAAGTGAGAAAAGGTATGAATTGTCAATAGTGCAAGAGACGGCTGACCGAAGGAGATTCGGACGAGCTCGTGTCCTGAAACGGTATCCTATGCTGATAGTTGCCCCGCGAGGATCTGGTTGACCGCGTGGTGGACGTTCAAAGATGATTGTGCTTGTGTCATGTGAAGGGAAACTTTCTTAATGATCGCATCGGTGGGCTTGATGTACGTGCGCATGGCGCGAGAGCCATGTGCCCATCCACCGTAGAAAGCGATGACGTATTCCGGGAAACCGGCTGCGGCCAAAGTGGTGGCTCCGCCGTAGCGTAAGGAATGAGCTGAGATCTTGTCGAAGGGTAGGCCGAGAAGTTCGCACGTCCTTCGCATGAGGTACGTTATGAAGTCTGCAGATAATGATGGGAGACCTGGAATGTCGAATAGGACCTGATCGGCTGTGGCATTAAAGTGGTCACGAGAGAACACGATATAAGCTTCCATGCGCTGTACAACGCAGTTGAGCGGGTTGCTGACGTCGATATGGTGTGTGATGATGCGTCCGTGGCCCGATTGGTCGGCTTTCGAGAAGGTAATCGTTAGAGTGAGCCATGAGGCACGCACGTGGCCGATAAGGTGATAGGGGATGACCCGTCGGTCAGCGTCCATGAAACGCAGGTGGGATCGGAGCAGGGGACGGTGGGCCTGAACAGTCTTCGTCTGGGGAAGAAATTCTCCTTTGCGGAGCAGGAAGAAAATGCCGAAAAGGAGAGCGCTCGTCATCCGCATGGTGTTCGCCGTCGCGCGGATCGGTTCACCTGTGGTTGGAAAACTTGTTGAAGCGATGTCACCTGACACGAGGAATCGTTCCGTCTGGAGGGCAAGCACCATGGTGAAGGGGATCTTTGCCTTTTGTCCCTCCGGGAACTTCTCGCTCCATATCCGCGAGTAGCCATCGAGTAGTGTCTTCGTGATGTCGTGGTAGGCTGCAGCCTTAAAATTGTTGATAATCTTGTGGATCATAAATTGTTTGGCGATCCCAGGGATGTAAGTATTTGAGATGGATTTTGGATTAATCTGACGTAGACCGCACTCGAACCCGATGTAGAGATCTATCTTCGCGCAGCAAGACTCGAGGTCCATAGGATGCCCGTCGTGTAGTAGACAGTCGACGTTAAAGCCGTAAAACTCTGCACATCGTTGCCAAGACTTCCAGCCGGAGCCGTATGTTCGAAAGGAAGCGTCTGCGAGACATCGGCGGAGGGCTTCTTGGTTGGAAGCTGTAACGTGGTCGGCGACGACGTTGGGTGATTGTGCAAGAAGGGTTGACAAGCTGAAAGATTGACCCTGGATGATGATAGGGCGGGTGCGTGACGTCTGCGCAGCCCAACCGGATCTTCGGGCTGTATACAGGAAGACACGGAAAACAGACATAGTGGAGTCAGCCTGCCGGACACGGCGTGAAGGTAGGGCGTGTTTGCAGGGGGTTTAGGAAAGGGTAGTCCACTCCCTCGCCGACGTGAGAGCTGTGTCCATGTCGTGTGGAATCGACGTAGGGCGCATCTCGGGTGGGAGGTTCTGATAGGCGTCTAAAACCTTAGGGATACGGGCATCGAGAGATGGAGGTACTGTCGGGAGATCGCGTAGGAGAAGCATCAAGCGTAGGAGGTTGTTCATAGAGAAGGTGGCTGACGCTGTGAAGGCCAGTGATAACAGGACGCGGCAGACTGCCCGTCGGTTGGGTCTCGTCGATGGAGGTAATGTCAATTGATGTTGTAAACTGCGAAGAAGGCTGGACGTGGTGGTGGAGTCGACGTGTGCGAAGAGATCGTGAGGATCTGCGTGGTCGAGGCCACTGACACGTGATATCCAGTCTGATAATTGGTTGTAAATTCCTCTCACGTGGTGGACGACCAACCGGATGTGGTAGATCGTGCAAGTCAAGGCGAGAAACTTTAGGAGGTTGTCTGCTGCACCGCATGACGCGCGGTTGCGTACCAGCCAGCACAAAGTGGCGGTGTTGTCCGACCCGATAGAAATAACGCGGCCCCGGAGGTCGGGTGCGTGGACCATGATTAAGAAAACTACGGTGGCGAATTCCAAAATGTTGATTGTCAAAGCGGATGGGGGGTCCTGCAAGCGGTGATCCCCGTGGACCCGGTAATGATCGTAGGCATGGTAGACCGTGTTCCAACTGTCGTCGTCGATTGTCGGGCTGATCAACGGTAATAAGCGTTCTGCAATCAGTTCGCGTTCGCGTGGAGTCCATCGAAGCGTGAGCCATGCGTGCTGGGCGCCTGGTGTCCACTGGGGTGTGGGAGCGAGCCAGGCCCCGCCTCCGGTTTTAGTGGAGGCGTCTGTGACAGTATAGAAATCTGGTGTGCGGTCGGAACGGAGGAGGTCGATAGGGCATCCGAGTATGGACGGGTTGACCATGGCCACGCGGATGAGAGCCCGCCACATGGACAGGTCACGTTGGGCCGCTGGGTGGATGCGCACCACTCCGCTGTTTAAGGTTTCCCTACACTGAAAGAGGGGATACACAAAAGCACGTCCCAGCGGTAAAGCTACCGAGTACCAACACAGTAAGCCTGCGAGAGTGCGCATGTGTTGTGTGGCGACTGTGCTGGCAGATGGAGGAACCACATTGAATAGGTAATGAGCAATCTTGTCAATCTTCTTAGGCAGTGGAACAACGGTCCAGAACTCGACGCGGAGGTCGAAGTGCCATCCGACTGCCTCGAGGAAGCCGAAAAATATCTTGGCTTTGGCGTCTGCGGACGAGTCCATACCGAACATGCGGGCGAGGTTATCACGTGCTTCCCGAACGGCGTCGTAAATCGCATAATGAGCGTGGATATTTGGCGCCGGATAAAGTGGGAGCGGTGTGGATGGCTCCACTAGGGTGTGCCTGGGTTCCGGGTAGTATTGGCGGTCGCGGGGAGAGAGATCAGACAAGACGGGGGCAGCAACTATAGCCATGTCGTCGACATAGGTGAGGGCTTCCCACAAAGACGATGCCAGGTTTTCTAATTCGGTCCAGACGGAGGCGGGGACGTCCCACGTATCACCCGCGCCGAGATCACCAAAAGTCCCACAGGCGTTGCCAAGCAGTAAGTGAACCCAACCTTCACCGCGTTTGACCTGAAGCGTTGTCCACATCAATTTGAACTTCTCGTAGGATAAGTGGTATAGTTGAAAAGCGGATTTTGCGTCGACAATTGCCGCGTGGAAATATGAGCTGTCGGGGTTGGCTGTCTTTAGTCTAAAGAGCATATCTGCGAAGTCTTTCAGGCGAGGAGGTGCAGGG
>VFJK01000135.1 GCA_009886125.1 Geobacter sp.
CCTAAAGGGGCGAGAAGCTTTTTCAGCCCGATCTCTACCAGCTCGGGATCGTACGATGCGACCTTTTCTATGGAAACTTTCTGCATGGCAAAACTATAGCGGCCCGGATTTCTCCCTGTCAAAGGAATTGCGCTCTGCTATGGCAACTTATCCATAATCCTGTTAATATTTGCGTGAAATTGTGGCGTTGCAGTGAGAGACGGTTCTCATTGTCACGTTGTCACGATAACCTTGGCGCAGTAAAGGCGAGAGCCGTATCGAACGGAACCAGCCGGGGCTTCCAAGGAAAACGTTGCACTGTTTTATTACGATCGATTCAGGGCCAGCCGCCGGGAATACCGCTTATGGTGCAGAAGCAGAGGCGTTGCAGTGAGAAACGGCTCTCGCCTTTACTGCACCGGATGCAGGGAGAAACCGATGTTACAGGAGATCACCACCTTCATCCAGTATCTCAAAGCGGAGCGTAACGCCTCACCTCATACACTGGAGGCCTACGAGCGCGACCTGCAGCAGTTTGCCTTCTTCATCCGGAAAGAGTTCGGGGAGACCTTCCCGATTCAAAAGATCACCCATCTGCATATCCGCCGCTATCTTGCATCCGTCCACAAGGAACTATCCAAAAGCAGCGTCGGCAGGAAGCTGGCAGCGATCCGCTCACTGTTCAGGTTCCTGCTCCGCCGGGGGGTGCTGGAAAAAAACCCGGCCGAACTGGTCAGCTCCCCGAAACGCGAGAAGAAGCTCCCCTTCCATCTTGATATCGACGAAGTCACCACCCTGATCGAAGCTCCCGCAGCCATTACCCCTCTGTCGATACGGGACCGGGCGATTCTTGAGACCCTCTACTCATCGGGACTGCGGGTCTCGGAGCTGACCGGACTGAATATCGGCGGGGCTGATCTTGTTACCGGGACAGTAAAGGTTCTGGGCAAGGGGGGAAAGGAGCGGATCGTCCCGCTCGGGAGCAAGGCGATAAAGGCGTTGGAAGAGTATCTTGAGCTTCGTACCGGCAGGGAGCTGCAAACTCCCCTTTTTCTAAATGCACGCGGAGGAAGGTTGACCCGGAGAAGCGTCGCCCGGATAGTCGACCGCTACATGATCCATCTTGAAACCATGAAGAAGGCCTCGCCGCACACCCTCAGGCATACGTTCGCCACCCATCTTCTGGAAGGGGGTGCGGACCTCCGCTCGATCCAGGAGATGCTCGGGCATGCCTCGCTTTCAACGACGCAGAAGTACACCCATGTGAGTATCGACCGGCTGCTGGAGGTCTACGACAAGGCGCATCCGAAAGCGAAGGGGTAAAATCAAGTACGGCAAGAGACTGATATTTAAG
>VFJK01000128.1 GCA_009886125.1 Geobacter sp.
ACTGACTGGTGAAACTTTTACGATTATTTTCGCTCAATGCCTGCTCCTTTGTATTGCAGGCTACCATCTTAAACTATTGTCCGGATTATGGGGTCCACTATATACACTTCTTCGCTATCGTGGTGAAGATTGCCAGTAGCTCATGCTAAAGGCAATTATGAATTATGAAGGATGAATTATGAATCACTACTTTTACACTTCTTTACGATCGTGGTGAAGATGGCCTGAAGTTCGTCGCACTCCCTTTGCAACGTTTCAAGATTTGAGGAAGTCACTATTCCAGTTTCAACCAGCAGCTCAAACCAGTAGCTGCTTTCATCGAGCTCCTTCAGACAGTCTCCCAGCTTGGCGACGAATTCGGCTTTTGAACGGGAACGGTAAGCTTCGCGGTAGTTGGCGCCGACCGATGTTCCTGAACGCAAAACCTGCTTGCCCAGCACCTGGGCTTCTGTTGATTTCGGCAAGGAGGAGAACATCCGGATCATCTGGATCGCAAACGCCTTCGTCCGCGCCCTCAAGTCCTTCCTTTCATCATTCATACTTCATACTTCATAATTGCAGTTAACATCCTTCATAATTACAGCATGTCGAGATGATCTGTCATACCGGTTCTGTATTCAGGAGGGGTTCTTTTTGAGGTCGTTATACGGCTCTTCTGATTCGCTGCAGTGGCTTACTCTGGAAACCGCCGACTGGCGTGATCGAAGTTTATCCGCCAACTCCCTGAACGGGCCGAGCGCAACCTTCTGCCGAAACCAGGCGATCTCCTCAGCCGGAGTCATCCCCTTGATCTGCTCATAGATCTTTTCCTGAGCAGCCCGCTTGAAACTGATACAGTCGAAGTCCTTAGTCGTCGCCATAAGTAAGCGCCTCCCTGGGAGAGATGATAGTCAGAATTCCGTACCCGTTCAAAAGATTTACCTGATTGTATGCTTTCATTTTATCCAGTCTGACAATGTGCCTGAAATTCCATGAGACAATGGCGTCAGCACGGGATACCGTAGCGGCAGCAACATGTGTCATATCGTCAAGCCATTTCGGCCCCAGAATCTCTGCTGCAAGATAGGCATCCCGCAGACGGATGATCTCTTCGGATACCGATATGTATTCCACGGACTGCTCCGGCAGAGATATGACAAGATTCCTGACCCTGTCAGGCGCTTCTTCAAGCTCTTCAAGCACAACATCAGAAATGAGAATTGTATGGATTCCACTGCGCGCCATATCAAAAAAAGCAACGGAATCTTCAGAAAATTCCGTATCAAAACATCCTCCAAATACCGAGGTATCAACATAGATAAGGTTCTTTTTCATTAAGTATCTCCATCGCCATTCATACCGGCACCAGCCCATTAGCGAGATGTCACTTCACCACGAATCCGGCTCATGTTCCATGACCGTTTTGCTTTGTCGAGATAATCTGTCATGCCCGATTTACTTAGCAGATTTACCGGCAGTTTACCATCAGAATGCCTTGAAAATACGACCGGCTGAATTTCTCCCAATAAATTTTGACTTTATAAAACAGCCTGGCATTTCACGCCGGGCGGATCATGCTGGAGAGGCTGCAGCAGCTTGCAGATGAGCATGGAAACTTCGCATTCGAGACTACACTTGCCAGCCGCACCTTTGCTCACTGGATTAAAGAGCTGAAAAATGCCGGCTAGCAAACGCCTTTGTCCGCGCCCTCAGATCGCGATCCTCTTTGGCCTCAGCTTTCATTTCATAATTCATACTTCATCCTTCATAATTGCCTTATCGTTTTCATACTTCATCCTTCATAATTGCAGTTAACATCCTTCTACAGCACTCTTACCAGAGCACTTTCAGCCCAAGTTTTCGATAGACAGCAAAAGCCTTATCCTGGGAGATGAGTGTCAGTTTGTGGGAGATGGCTTGCCAGATAATCAGACGGTCAAAAGGGTCTTTGTGTCCCATTCGAGGCAAGTGATGGTAGGTGGCAGCATCTGCCGCTGCAACAGGAAGTATATCAAAACCGGATTGGAGGGCTATGGCTGGGAAATCATCCGGGGTTACGCCGGACAGTTCCAGTTTTCCGGTGGCATATTTGAGAGAGATTTCCCAAAAAGAGACCACGCTTACAGAGACGGTCACTTCCGGGTTGCGGATACTCTCCGCCGCTTTATTGCCAAGACGGGATGGGTCGAACAGCGTCCAGAGGAGGGCATGCGTGTCGAGCAGGCAGCTCATAGCGACAGCAATTCATCATCACTGACCTTGAAGTCAGGCGCAATTGAAAACGATGCCTTGTCTGCCAAAAGACCAAGAACGCGAACAGGCTTGCCTTCATAACGGTCATAGGGGACCAGCACGGCAATCTTTTCCTTCTTTTTGCCGTAACTGATGACTACATCCTCTCCATGTTGAACGATATCAAGCACTTGGGAAAAATGTGATTTAAAATGACCTACCGTCATGGTCTGCATATGCAAAGGCCTCCGGTTGCCTTAAGGTAATATCGTATTTTCATGTCATGTTGTCAAGTAAATCAACGGTGTAGCAGTTACTGTAACCGTTTCCCCACATCCTTGACCTGCTTCTTATCAAGCAGCTTGATCATACGGGGATCGTTTGCCAGACCGTTCAGGTCACCGGACTGGATCTTCGCCGCCACCACCGGATCGTTGAGGAGTTCCTGCATGTCCGGGTCGTTCTGCAGGGAGATGATGGCCGCCATGATCCCCGGGTCCTGCAGCATCCGTTCCTGCAGCTCCTGCACCTGGGCCGGATCCACTGCCTGACCACCCCCGCCATCGGCCATGGCACCGGTCGCCAGGGCAAGAAGCACGCACCAGCCCCAAAGTACTCTTCTCATCGTCTTACCAGTCATGACAACTCCTGTCTGCCGTCATCTATAATCGCAAAACTGCGCTCGATCTGCCACTGAGCCGGGAACTTACGCTGCTATCTTATGCTTCTGTCCTTTCAACATCTGCTCAAAGCGAGGGATGGTTTTCAGTGTCTCCCAGATATGCAAGCGGACCTTCTCCGTATCATATGAAGCCTGCAAAGCCGTCCAGAAATCCGGCGTCGTCCCGAAGAAACGTCCCAACCGTAATGCCGTGTCAGCCGTAACCCCACGCTTGCTGTGCACGATCTCGTTGATCCTCCGGGGCGGCACACCGATGGTTATCGCCAGCCGATGCTGAGTCACACCAAGCGGCTCCATGAAGTCATGCAGCAATATCTCTCCGGGATGAACAGGCGCAAGTCTCGTCCCGTCCGACAGATCCGAAAAATCCATGTTCTCGATCTTTTCTCTTTTAATCGCCATGCTGTTTCTCCTAACCCTGACAAACAGGATAAGTGCGTTAACTAATTTATTTCCTGTTGAAATTCACAGAAAATATATTTTAACTTACTAATGATAATCCACAATCTGAACATCCTCGGCATTACCATCTTCCCAATGAAAACAGATCCGCCATTGATCGTTGATCCGGATGCTCCATTGACCTTTTCTGTTCCCCTTCAAGACTTCCAACCGATTACCGGGAGGGATGCGCAGCTCATCGATCATTCTGGCTGCGTCCAGCTGCATCAGCTTGCGCCGGGCCGTCTGCTGCATTTCATGCGGCAAGCGTCTTACTGCAAGGCCAGAGAATATGGCAGCTGTTTCCTTGTCCGCAAAGCTCAGTATCATACCTGAAAAAATACCCCTCTTCGTTAATAACGTCAAGCGTTATGTTTTTTCGTCTGAAAACAAAAAAAGAGCCCTGATTTCTCAGAGCTCTTTTATATAAATGGTGCGGTGGAATGGACTCGAACCATCACGAAGTTGCCCCCGCCAGCCCCTCAAGCTGGTGCGTCTACCAATTCCGCCACCACCGCACAAACGATATTCGGTTATCAATGCTGCCTGCAAAAAAGAGATATCTGTTTACATCAGTCAGCCGAAGCTGTCAACTAAAAAACTGCTATTTTGCCGGAGCCGCAGGTGCCGGAGCTTGCTGTGCCGGTGCTGCCGGAGCACTCTTCTGAGCCGGGGCCGCCGGAGCAGATTTGGATGACATTATCGACGAACTGTTCTTGGATGAAGAGAGGTGCGCCAGTGTCAGCGAAGTCAGCATGAAGAGTATGGCTGCGCCGGTGGTCATCTTGTTCATGAAGGTATTGCCGCCGCTTGCACCGAACACGGTCTGGCTTCCGCCTGCCCCGAATGATGCACCCATCTCGGCGCCCTTGCCCGACTGGAGCAGAACGATGCCGATCATGGAGATACTCACAAAGACATGAAGAAACAGTAGTACGTAATACATCGCTTTTTCCCTCTTTAGTCCCGTATCGGGATTAAATTGAATACCATATTCCGCGACTCAAATCAAAGTTATTTTTGCGCGGCGTTCACCAGAGCGGCAAAAGAGTCCGCTTTAAGGCTGGCCCCGCCGACAAGCGCGCCGTCGATATCCTGCCGTGAGATGAGGCCGGCGATGTTCTCCGGCTTGACGCTGCCGCCGTACAGGACCCTCATCCCCTCTGCCGCAGCAGCAGAGTAGAGACTCCTGATCTCCCCGCGGATATAGGCATGCGCCTCCTGTGCCTGATCGTCGGAAGCGGTCCTGCCGGTGCCGATCGCCCAGACCGGCTCGTAAGCGACGATGACCTGTGCCAGATCGCTCTCCGGAATCCCGGTCAGCCCGCCGATGATCTGCCGTTTCAGCACATCGAAGGTTTTTTCGCTCTCGCGCTCTGCCAGGGTCTCGCCGATACAGAAGAGGACGACCAGCCCGGAGGCGATCGCGGCCTTGATCTTTTTATTGACGGTCTCGTCGGTCTCGCCGAAAAATTGCCGCCGCTCGGAATGACCGATGATGACATGGCTGCAGCCGGCATCAAGGAGCATTTTCGGGGAAATCTCACCGGTGAAGGCACCTTCCGCTTCCCAGTAGCAGTCCTGTGCAGAAAGGTTGACATTGCTGCCGGAGATGACCCTCTGGACCCGGTCGAGGACCGTGAATACCGGCGCGACGACGATCTCGACGTTTGTCGCACCTGAGACAAGCGGCAGGAGAGCCGTGACCAGCTCGACCGCCTCTGATGATGTCTTGAAAAGTTTCCAGTTACCAGCGATGACCGGTTTACGCATAAATCCTCCCTAAAATGAATCAGGTGATAGGCAATAGGCAATAGGTCATAGGTTTAACCCATTACCCATTACCCATTACCCATTACCCATTACCCATTACCCATTACCCATTGCCTATAGCCCATTACCTATAGCCCATTACCTATAGCCCATAGCCTATAGCCCATAGCCTACTATTTCCCCTTGATATCCAGCGCCTTGACACCCGGCAGCACTTTCCCCTCGAGCAGTTCGAGGAAGGCCCCGCCGCCGGTGGAGATGTAGCTGACCTTGTCGGCCACGCCGGCCTTGTTGACTGCAGCATCGGTATCCCCACCGCCGATGACCGTGGTGGCGAAACAGTTGCCGACTGCTTCGGCCACCGCGAAGGTCCCGCGGGCATAGGCATCCATCTCGAAGACCCCCATCGGACCGTTCCAGATGACGGTCTTGGCATCCCGCAGGGTCTCGGCAAAGAGGGTCGCCGAAGCCGGGCCGATATCGAGTCCCATCCACCCTTCAGGGATCTCCTGCACAGTGGTGATGAAGTTCGTGGCCTTGGCATCGAATGCATTGGCGACCACGCAGTCAACAGGGAGATAAAAGGTCACCCCGCGTTTTTTAGCTTTGGCCATGATCGTCTTTGACGTTGCTATCAGCTCGTCCTCGACCAGCGACTTGCCGACCGAATAACCCATCGCCTTGAGGAAGGTGAAGGCCATGCCGCCGCCGATGACGATCTTGTCGACCTTGTCGACCAGCTTCTCAAGCACTTCCAGCTTGCCGGAGACCTTGGCTCCGCCGAGAATGGCCACCAGCGGCCTGACCGGGTTGCTCATGGTCTTGTCGAAAAAGGTCATCTCGTTCTTCATCAGAAATCCTGCCGCGATCGTCGGGATGATCTTCGTGATCGCCTCGACCGACGCATGGGCACGATGGGAGACGGCAAAGGCATCATTGACGTAGATATCACAGCCGTTCGCCAGCTTCTTCGCAAACTCCGGATCGTTCTTCTCTTCCCCCGGGTAGAAGCGGACATTTTCGAGCATGACGACTTCGCCCGGTTTCAGGGCAGCTATCAGCCTGTCGACCTCGGGGCCGAAACAGTCCGGCGCCTGGATGACCTTTTTGCCGATCAGCTGGGAAAGGCGCTTCGAGGCCGGAGCCATGGTATATTTCGGTTTCTTCTCGCCCTTGGGACGGCCGAGGTGGGAGGCCAGCACGACCTTCGCCCCCTGTTCGAGCGCATATTTTATGGTCGGTACGGCGCCGACGATCCGGGAGTCTTCGGTGATGTTCCCCTTCTCATCCTGCGGCACGTTGAAGTCGACGCGGATAAACACCTGCTTCCCTTTCAGGTCTTTGAGCTGATCGATATAACGGATCGGCATGGCTTACTCCTTCTCTGAAAATTATTTATCAAGCTTTGGATAAGAGCCGGCACAAACCGTTTCTCACTGCAACGCCTCTGCTTCTGCGGGGACAGCAACTTGTTCACCGGCAATGGATGTCAGGGCAGCATCAATCATGGCAACATCTGGCCATGTGCCCCGGCTGTTTCCGTTCGAAGCGGCTTGTGCCGGCACTTATCCAGGAATGTATAAAAAAAGAGGGGGAACACTCCCCCTCTTTCGAAGTAACTTTTATTTGCTGATGTAGTTGATCAGGTCGATGACCCGCTTGGAGAAGCCGGACTCGTTGTCGTACCAGGAGAGGACCTTGACCATGTTCCCGTCGATGACCTTGGTGCTTTTGGCATCAACTATGGAAGAGAGGGGGCAACCGTTGAAATCGATGGAAACCAGCTCCTCTTCCGAATATCCGAGAAAGCCTTTGAGCGGGCCTTCAGCAGCTGCCTTGAGAGCGGCATTGACCGCAGCAGCATCGGTAGACTTCTTGAGGGTACAGGTCAGGTCAACTACGGAAACATTGGGGGTCGGAACGCGGATAGCGAAACCGTCCAGTTTTCCTTTCAGCTCTGGGAGCACCAGCGATACTGCCTTTGCTGCACCGGTTGAGGTCGGGATCATGGAGAGAGCCGCTGCTCTTGCGCGACGCAAATCCTTGTGGGGCAGATCAAGTATGTTCTGGTCGTTGGTGTAGGAGTGAATGGTGGTCATGAGACCTTTCTCGATGCCGAAGGAGTCGTTCAGGACTTTGGCCACCGGAGCAAGGCAGTTGGTGGTGCAGGAAGCGTTGGAGATTATGTTGTGCTTGCTGCCGTCATAAAGTGTGTGATTGACACCCATGACGACAGTTATGTCTTCATCGGTCGCCGGAGCGGAGATGATAACCTTTTTTGCGCCGGCTTTGAGGTGCAGCTCGGCTTTTGCCCTGGCGGTAAACAGCCCGGTAGCCTCCAGCACGACATCGACACCCAGCTCTTTCCAGGGGAGTTCCTCCGGATTTCTGAGGGCCAGAATCTTGATCGCCTTGCCGTCAATGATGAGTTCGTTGGCAGTGTATTCCACTTCGCCTGCAAATTTACCATGGACTGAGTCATATTTGAGCAGATGGGCCAGGGTTTTGGCATCTGTAAGATCATTGATAGCAACTATGTCAATCCCTTTCTCCTTCATAGCGTAACGGAGCACTGTCCGTCCGATCCTGCCGAAACCGTTGATCCCTAATCTGATTGCCATGTGCTTCCTCCTCGAAGTATTTTCGTCTACAGGCTTGAAAACCGCAGAATTCGCATACTATACAAACCTTCACCCCATCGTCAAGAATTTCCTTAGAGAATTCATATTCAATCCATCGCCTGCCATAACGCTGATCTGCTGTGCCAGAACCGCTGTCTCTTCTATGAGCAACCGCAAGAGAACCTGTGTGAATTACGGAGTCTGATTGGCTTGTCGGATCAGGTTGAAGCAGGAAGAGTGCGCCCTGAAGATGCGCCTGAGAAACAATGTCTTTGCTCAGTTTGTGCCTGGCCGGATTGGATCTGAGCGCTGAGCGAAGCTGCCAAAGCTGTTATATTTTATGACCAGAAGGTGCCGCATCAGTTGGAAGGTATATTTCGAATATCGTCCTTCCATTTCCATCGGCAATGGTTTTTACCAGCTTCAATCTGACGCCTCTTATTAACGCCTGCTGAAATAAATTAAGCCTGGCATCTCTAAACTGCGTGTTCTGATCATTGTGTAAAATGAAGGCATATTCCCTGAGGGGATTCAGAGCTTCGGTGAAAAGCCATTTTTTGCTGCTTTCGAAACCTGCTTTAGTCAGCAAGGAATAGGTCTTCAATGGTCTTTTGTTTGTATTCTGAATGAGTTGAAAGAGCTCGTTATTCAACAGCGAAGCGGCATGGTCGTATTTGTATTCATATGAATTGAGCCGGTCAAGCCAGTAACATATCTCAATATATTTGTCGCCCCTGCCGCTGAAGGTTATCAGCTGATTATGTATCCCCCAGTCTGCGGATACAAACGTGTAGGGCGCACTCGTAGTATAGTTAAGCAGGTCATAGATTGCCGATGACCAGTTGATATTGTTTTCAGGTTTGCCGTAAAAACGGAGATAGAGTGAATTCATGTACAGTTGATACATGATGATGATTGTTAATATCAGAGACAATGAAACTCTGCTGTATATTTTGCTGCTCACAAGGCGATCGGTCAGACAGAATATTGCATACCCGAATAATATGGATATGAACGGGTACAATACATAGATATGCCAGTAGGATAAGGCTTTGTCAGTTATAATTATCTGTACAAATAACAGTATGGTAATGGATGCAGTAAATACCAAACTCCTGTTAATTGACGCATCCATCTCCCTGCGTTTGATGAATGCAACGACAAGCCCGACAGCTACGACTGCCAGCAAGAACCAGCAGTAATAGCTGGACGCTCTGGAATGCAGGTTACTAAGCGCGTAATTGTAAAAACTGTCGCCTCTTATCTGCTGAACAAATAATCCTGCAAAAACATGGGAGAATCTTTCGGGCAGATTGCTAATCTCGATCGTTCCAGTGAGACCAAAGATTCTGCTCAGAATCATGAAGTAAGAAACACAAACCAGATAGCCTGTAAAAATTGTCAGGTATACCAGCTTGGCTCGTTGAGGGTAACGAAGTCGTATCCCTGATTGGACTTCACTGCCGTACACCAACAAGGCGCTGGCAAAAAAACTGTTTAAGAACCAAATGAAATTCAACTTGTTAAAAATCCCCGCCAGAGCCAGCACGAAGATCGACCAGAGGTAGATTGACCTGACCTCAGCCAGCAGCTTGACAAAAAAGTAAATGCACCCGAGAGAAATGAAAAGGGCCAGGACGACAGGTCCCTGATCTACACGGGTCTGGGTTACGAATGAAGAGTCTACAGCCAGAATTACCATCACAATGGCCGCGATCTTGGAGTTAAAAAACAGGGTAGTTATCCGGTTAACCATGAATAGAGACATACAACCTAAAAGAATCATCGGGATTCTGATAGAATGTGCCGAAACGCCAAATATCTTAAACACTGGATAATACAACCACGCCTTCAATGCCCCGATATAACTCATTAACATGATTGGGATATCAAAGATCTTCAAAATGATAAATGAATCGTCGCGCCCACCAAGTGCTGCATTACCCCAGAGAATTTCGTCGTAGAATACACCGGGATAGTCGATACTATACACAGACAGTGTAAAGTATAGAGCAACCACTATCAGGGAGTAATATTTGTTAATATACGTCATCAAGAAGTCCTTGCATTGTGCATTGAGAACTGTTCTACCTTTTCCCGGTGACAACTTCCCTCTTTGCCCCTTTCCCGAACTCAAATGAGGGTATAAAGGGAATTGCGAGGGATTTACGAGGGAAGCTGTTTAATTGATTACAAAATTGAGGGAAAAGGATGAGAGCACAACAAAATATTCCAATTGCCCACACAGGTCGAAAGCCGCAGGTTTCGCATACTATACAAACCTCCAATTTATCGTCAAGATTTTCCTTAGAGAATTCATATGGGATGCTCCTGAAAACGAAGTGTTCCGCCAGTTTTAGCCTTGAACAAAAACCTGGATTGGGGTATAAAATCTTGTTACATCCGGATGTCATTCGCTAGCTGGATGCTCACGCTCAAGTCCAACGCTGTTCGCTGCCTGCTCACCGGAGAAACCATTGAAGATCTGCCTGCTTGCAAGTGGGAGCAAAGGTAATGCTGTCTACATCGAAACCGGCGGGACCAGGCTCATCATCGATGCCGGGCTCTCGGCGACCGAGATTCTGAAGCGTCTGGCGCTCATCGGCGTGGAGGCATCCTCGATACACGGCATCCTGATCAGCCACGATCACTCCGACCATACCCGCGGGACAGGCACCCTGGCACGAAAGCTGAAAATACCGGTGCTCGTCAGCTACCGGACCCGGAAAGCAGTGGAAAAACTGCTGCACAAGTGCAGCGTCATCGAATTCGAATCGGAGTACCCGTTCACCTTTCGCGACATCAGCATAGACCCTTTTCAGACCACCCACGATGCGGTCGACCCGCTCGGCTTCGTCATAGACTCGACTGAGGGGCGCTACGGGCATGCGACCGACTTCGGCATCGTCACCCGCCTCCTGACCGAAAAACTCAGGAGATGCCGGGCGCTCGTCATCGAGGCCAATCATGACGAAGAGATGCTGATGAACGGGCCCTACCCCTGGCATCTGAAGCAGCGGATCAAGTCACGGCATGGCCACATCTCCAACACCGAATCCGTGAACCTGCTCGAAGAGCTGCTGCACGAGGGGCTGCAGGGGGTCTTTCTGGCCCATCTCTCGGAAGTCAACAACGACCCGAAACTGCCGCAGCTCGCCGCTGAAAAGCTGCTTGGCAGCCAGACGGTCTGCAGTCCGGAACTGCTCATCGGTACCCAGTACCACCCCGGCAGGGTGCTGAATATATAACTGTCCGAAATCTGTGATGGTGAGAGCCGTATCGATCGGAAACAGCCGGGGCACATGGCCAGATGTTACGCTGTACCATCTGAAACCACCCCCCCTCAGTCCCCCCTTGTCAGGGGGGAAGCCTTGAAGTCTCCCCTGACAAGGGGAGATTTAGAGGGGTTTGCAAATAGCGTTGCAGTGAGGTACGGTTCTCACCGTCACATATTCAAGTAGTTCAAGTAAATATCAAGGAGTCCTGCAATGATCCCACGCTACACACGACCCGAAATGGCCAGCATCTGGGAGCCGGAAAACCGCTTCCGCATCTGGCTGGAGATAGAGACCCTTGCCTGTGAGGCACAGGCCGAGCTCGGGGTGATCCCGAAAGAGGTCGTCCCGGTCATCAGGGCCAAAGGAAACTTCGATATCGCCCGGATCGACGCCATCGAAGCCGAAGTAAAGCATGACGTCATCGCCTTTCTCACCTCCGTATCCGAGTACGTCGGCCCGGAAGCCCGCTTCATCCATCAGGGGATGACCTCTTCGGATGTGCTTGACACCTGCCTCTCCGTACAGCTGACCCAGGCGGCTGACGAGCTCCTCGCGGATCTCGACATGCTGCTGGAGTCGATCAAGGTCAGGGCAATCGAGCACAAGGACACGGTCTGCATGGGGCGCTCCCACGGGATCCACGCCGAACCGGTGACCTTCGGCCTCAAACTGGCCTCTTTTTATGCCGAGATGCAGAGGAACCGGACCCGACTGGCCGCGGCCCGCGAGAACATCGCTACCGGCGCCATCTCCGGGGCGGTCGGCACCTTCGCCAATATCGACCCGTATGTCGAAGAATACGTCTGCGGAAAGATGGGGCTGAAACCGGAGCCGGTCTCTTCCCAGGTCATCCCGCGCGACCGGCATGCCGAATACTTCTGCACCCTCTCCATCATCGCCTCGTCCATCGAGCGGGTCGCCATTGAGATCCGTCATCTGCAGCGGACCGAGGTCCTTGAGGCTGAAGAGCAGTTCACCAAGGGGCAGAAAGGCTCCTCGGCAATGCCGCACAAACGGAACCCGATCCTGTCCGAGAACCTGACCGGTCAGGCCCGCTATATCCGCTCCATGTGCATCCCGGCTCTGGAGAACGTCGCTCTTTGGCACGAACGGGACATCTCGCACTCATCGGTCGAACGCTACATCGGTCCTGACGCCACGGTCGCCCTCGACTTCTCTCTCCGGAGGATGAACGGCCTGATCCGGAATCTTGTCGTCTATCCGCAGAACATGCTGAAGAACCTGAACCAGATGAAAGGGCTGGTCTTCTCCCAGAAGATCCTGCTCGACCTGACCCAGGCGGGCGTCTCCCGCGAAGACTCCTACCGGCTGGTGCAGAAGAACGCCATGAAAGTCTGGGAGGAGGGGAAGGATTTTCAGACCGAGCTCCTTGCAGACCCCGAAGTCTCCACCGCCCTCGGCGAAGAGAAGATCAGGGAGGCTTTCGACCTGAACTACCATCTGAAACATGTGAACACGATATTCAAGAGGGTCTTTGGTGAATAGACTTCTGGATCTATACCGGGTTCAGGAGTCAGACTCCCTGTATCTGTTCTGGGGAAAGGAGATCCTGGTCGCAGCCCTGATCTTTGTGGCTTTCTGGCTCCTCTCCAGTTTCGTCAGCTATTTCCTGACCGTCTGGGGTCCGAAATTCACTTCGTTTACCTCTACCGACCTGGACGACCGGATACTGGCCCGGATCACGCCGCCGGCAGCGCTACTGGTGATCTTTGCCGGGCTCTATCTGGCCGTGAAATCCCTCCCTCTGGCTGAAAAGGCACATACCATCGGCGCCGGCATCGCCTTTGTCCTGACCATGGTGATCCTCACCAACATCATCTACCGGTCGATAGACGAGACCCTTGTCTGGTATGCCGCCCGTCTGGCTGACAGCGACCGGGGCGGACTGGACAAGCAGCTTCTGCCGCTGATCGAAAAACTGGCGATGATCTTCCTGATCGGTACTGCCCTGATCATCATCCTCAAGCACTTCAACTATGACATCCTCTCGCTGGTCACGGCGCTCGGAATCGGCTCGCTGGCCATCGGTCTGGCAGCCAAGGACACCCTGGCCAACATGATCTCCGGGTTCACCCTGATGATCGACCGCCCCTTCAGGATCGGCGACCGGATCCAGCTGAACACGGGCCAGTCAGGAGACGTCATCGACATCGGACTCCGGAGCACCAAGATCAAGACGCTCGACAACACCCTTCTTATCATCCCGAACGCCGACCTCTGCAACACAACTGTCATAAACCAGGCGTTCCCGGACTTGAAGACCAGAGGGAGGATCAACGTCGGTGTTGCCTACGGAAGCGATGTCGAGCAGGTCAAACAGGTCATGAACGCTGTTGCCCTCGAAATAGACGAGGTCCTGCGTGACCCGGCTCCGGAAAGTTTCTTCACCGCTTTCGGCGACAGCAGCATGCAGATGGCGCTGATATTCTGGGTGGAGGATTACACCAGACTCTTTTCGGTGACCGACCGGATCAATTCACTGCTGCTGACACGATTCAGCGAACATAACTTGTCGATACCCTACCCCACAAGCACCGTACATATTCATAACCTGAATCCGGAACCATTTGAGCGGAACGAATGAAATGCCGGGGCCAATCGCGGCTTATGCAGCTACAGCAACTGTTGTCGGTCAAACCCGGCAGGGAATGGTTCAATGACTGAAAACTCAATGGCAGAGGCATGAATGAGTAACGACTCGAATAGTCCCGGATTCAGACATAAGGAAAAACAGATGCCAAACAGAATCGAAGTCGCCCTGAAAAACGGCCTGCGTGACTCACGCGGCGAACGGATCAAAAGCGAGATAGAGCATATCTTTCACCTCCCGGTGACTTCTGTCAGGAGTCTCGACGTTTACACGGTCGATGCCGTGCTGACCCCTCAGGAGCTTTCCGGAGCGGCATCGGGCCCGTTCAGCGATCCGGTCATACAACTCTTCAGCATCGACTCCCCGCTCGCGGGTGATTTCGACTTTGCCGTGGAAATCGGTTTTCGCCCGGGAGTCACGGACAATACCGGCAGGACTGCCCGCGAAGCCCTGGAGTACCTGACCGGGCGGAAATGCACCCCTGCAGAGGGGGTCTACTATTCGGTCCAGTATCTGATTTCCGGCTCCGTTTCAAGGGAGGAAGTCGAGAAGATCGCGACAGGTCTGCTCTGCAACACCCTCATACAGCGTTATGCGCTCCTTTCGGCAGCAGAATTTTCCGCCCAGGGCGGGTTTCCGGCTTTTGTCCCGAAGGTTCAGGTCGAGGTCAAGGTTGAGGTTAAGGAAATCGATCTGGAAGTGAGCGACGAGGAACTGATGCTCATCAGCAAGGATGGCGTTCTGGCTCTGACCCTGGATGAGATGAAGATCATTCAGGGCCACTATCGTGATCCAGCGGTCCTCTCTCTCCGGAAAGAGGTGGGGCTCGGCGCAAAGCCGACCGATGTGGAGCTGGAATGCCTGGCGCAGACCTGGTCCGAGCACTGCAAACACAAGATCTTTGCAGGAACCGTGCAGTACGAGGATGAAAACGGCAATAAAGAAGAGATAAAATCGCTCTTCAAGTCGTTCATCCAACGGACCACCAAGGATGTCCGCGAAAAACTGGGGGATAAGGATTTCTGCCTCTCCGTCTTCAAGGACAACGCCGGAGTCATCAGATTCAACGACACCCACTCGCTGGTCTTCAAGGTCGAGACCCATAACTCCCCTTCAGCGCTCGACCCGTACGGCGGGGCGCTGACCGGCATCGTCGGCGTCAACCGCGATCCGTTCGGCACGGGACAGGGGTCGAAGCTCATCTTCAACACGGATGTATTCTGCTTTGCCGACCCCTTCTACGACAAGCCCCTCCCGAAACGGCTCCTGCATCCCCGGCGGATCTTCGAAGGGGTCGTCGAAGGGGTGGAGCATGGCGGCAACAAGAGCGGCATCCCGACGGTGAACGGCTCGATCGTCTTTGACGAACGCTTCTGCGGCAAGCCGCTGGTCTTCTGCGGCACCGCCGGGATCATGCCGGCAATGCTGAACGGCCAGCCGGGACACGAGAAGTCGATCAATCCGGGCGACCTGATCGTCATGTCCGGCGGCAGGATCGGCAAGGACGGTATTCACGGCGCTACCTTCTCTTCCGAAGAGCTGAACGAGAACTCACCGGTCACGGCAGTCCAGATCGGCGACCCGATCACCCAGAAACGGATGTTCGACTTCCTTATCAGGGCCCGTGACAAGGGGCTGTACCGGTTCATCACCGATAACGGCGCCGGCGGACTTTCATCCTCCATCGGCGAGATGGCAGGCGAATGCGGCGGCTGCCGGATGGACCTTTCAAAAGCCCCGCTCAAATACTCCGGCCTTGCCCCCTGGGAGATCCTCATCTCCGAGGCACAGGAGCGGATGAGCATGGCGGTCCAGCCGGAGAACATCGATCAGTTCATGGCGATGTCGCAGCAGTTCGGCGTGGAGTCTACGATCCTGGGTGAGTTCACGGACAGCGGCGTCTTTCATATTCTCTACGGTGAAAAGACCGTGGGCTGGCTCCCGATGGAGTTCATGCACGAAGGGCTGCCGCCGATGCAGCTTCCGGCCAAGTGGACCCCGCCGAAACTGGCGGAGGCTGAGGTCGAGGTCAAGGAAAGCTACAATGACGACCTGAAAAAGCTGCTTTCATCCTTAAACATCTGCTCGAAGGAATCTGTCGTAAGACGCTATGATCATGAGGTTCAGGGAGGATCTGTCGTCAAGCCGTTCAGCGGCGTCAGCAATGACGGACCCTCGGATGCCGCGGTTGTCAGACCGATACTTGACTCGTTCGAAGGGGTGGTGACCGCACACGGCATCTGCCCGCGCTACTCGGATATCGACACTTACGACATGACCACGAACGCGGTCGACGAGGCGGTGCGGAATTATGTCGCGACCGGCGGTTCCCTCGACCTGGTCGCCGGACTCGACAACTTCTGCTGGTGCGATCCGGTCCTCTCCGACAAGACCCCGGACGGCGACTACAAGATGGCCCAGCTGGTCCGCTCCAATCAGGCGCTGTACGACATCTGCATGGAGTACAACCTGCCGCTCATCTCCGGCAAGGACTCGATGAAAAACGATTTCTATGACGGCACGACCAAGATATCCATCCCCCCTACCCTCCTCTTCTCGGTCATCGGCAAGATCGACGACGCGAGAAAGGCCGTCACCATGGATGTCAAACGGCCCGGAGATATCGTCTACCTGCTGGGGAAAACCGGCGATGAGCTGGGGGGGTCGGAGTATCTGGCACTCTCCGGCCAGATCGGCAGCAAGGTGCCCAAAGTTGATGCAGCCAGGGCCTACCGCCGCTATCAGGCCTATCACCAGGCGGTCAATGCCGGATCAGTCGCCTCCTGTCATGACCTTTCCGATGGCGGCCTCGCCGTGGCAGCAGCAGAAAGCGCTTTTGCCGGCGGATTCGGCCTGGCGATCGACCTGGCAAAAGTCCTCTGGAAAGGGGACCTGTCCGGTAAAAGCGATGTGGCCCTGCTCTTCTCAGAATCAGCCTCCCGGCATCTGGTCACGGTCCATCCGGAGCAGGTGGCGGCGTTCGAGACTATCATGAGCGGCAACTGCTTTGCCTCAATAGGTACAGTAACAGAGGAACAGGCGCTGGTCATTTCGGGATTGAACGGCAGCAGTGTGATCAGAAGCGGATTGGCAGAGCTGAAAGAGTCCTGGCAGAGTACATTAAGGGAGATGTAGCCTAAAGGAGAATGACTATGCCATTAAGTACCGATGTTTTGGTCAAGGAAGCAAGCGGATTGCCATACGCAGAGCGGGCAAAGCTTGTAGATACCCTTTTGACAACGCTTGACCCGGTCATTGAGGATGATTGCGATGCCGCCTGGTTTGCCGAGATTGGCAGAAGAGAGCAAGCACTTGCAGATGGTACCGCACAAACCCATTCCTGGGAGGAAGTCAAGCGTCAGGCCCGCGAGAAGGTGAATGGATAAACCGGTTATTCATGACGATGCACGAACGGAGTATATCGAGAGTTATGCCTGGTATCATGAGCGTGGCAGTCACATCGCAGAGGCATTCGAACGAGAGATTGAGCACGCCCTTGAAGCATTACAAAAAGCCCCCAATCGTTGGCCCGTATATGTCGGAACATGGCGCAGGATTCTGGTGAGACGTTTTCCCTTCGGGATCGTGTATGGGTTTATTGATAAGCAGATTGTAGTTATTGCGATTATGCACACCAAAAGAAAACCAGGGTATTGGAAAAATAGGATGTTTGATGCCCTACCGAACAGGAAATAGGTTGCTGGAGTCTTCGCAAAATCAATGGCGCCCTGACATGACCACAACTATCCACCATACCCTTAAGACCGTCTTCGGTTTTCACGAGTTCCGTCCTCCCCAGCAGGAGGTGATCGAACGGACCATCGCCGGTGAAGACGTCTTCCTCGTCATGCCGACCGGCGGGGGGAAGTCGCTCTGCTACCAGATCCCTGCCCTGCACCGGGCCG
>VFJK01000024.1 GCA_009886125.1 Geobacter sp.
AGGGGAAACGGATCGGATCTCTCGATAGTATTTCCATCTTCTCCTTTCACCCCAACAAGAACATTACTACCGGAGAAGGTGGCATGGTCTGCACTCCGGATGAATCCATTGCTGAGGAAATTTCACTTCTCAAATTCCACGGAATGAACAGGGAAGCCTGGAAGCGCTTTGCCCCTTCCGGCACTCCTAACTATGATATTGTCCTCCCCGGCTTCAAGTACAATATGATGGATATCCAGGCTGCCATCGGAATCCACCAGCTTCCGAAGCTTGACGGTTTCATCGACCGACGAAAAGAGATTGCGGATTTCTATAACAAAGCTTTCGCCGATCTGCCTGAGTTGGCCCTGCCTTCTCTTGGAACTTACACACAGCGCCACGCCTGGCATCTTTACACTCCCCTTGTGAGGATAGAGATGCTGACGATAGATCGTGACACGTTCATGACCGAACTTAAGAGCCACAATATCGGTACCGGCCTCCATTACAAAGCAATCCACCACCATGCATGGTACTGTGAGAATCTGCCTCAGCCATCAGACTCTCTGCCAAACGCAGATTATGCTTCGGATCGGATACTATCGCTTCCGCTTTTCCCGAAAATGAGCAATGAAGATGCCCGGGACGTCGTATCGGCAGTCAAGACAGTCATCGAGAGAACACGAAAATGAACCCATACATTTCAATAGTAATCCCGGTCTACAATGAAGAGCCGAACATTCAGCGCCTCTTCAGTCGCCTTTACCCTGTCATGCAGGAGACTGGCAGACCCTTTGAAATCATCTTTACAGATGATGGAAGTCGTGACCGCTCCCTGGAACTGCTCAAAGCGCTTGCAGCTGCAAATCCAGAAGTCAGGATTGTGGAGTTTAACGGCAATTTCGGTCAGCATATGGCGATTCTTGCTGCTTTCGAGATCAGCCGCGGAGACATAGTCATCACTCTTGATGCGGACTTACAAAACCCGCCGGAAGAGATCCCGAAGCTGGTGGCAGAGATCGAAAAGGGGCATGATGTCGTCGGCAGCATACGTCAGAAGCGGCAGGATACATTTTTCCGCAAAACAGCCTCATTAATGGTCAATATCGCTACCCGCAAGATGACGGGCATGAAAATGACTGACTACGGCTGTATGCTGCGGGCCTACCATCGCAATATCGTGGACAATATCAACCGCTGTCAGGAAGCATCGACTTTCATCCCTGCCCTGGCTCAAACCTTTGCCTCAAGTCCCTCCGAAGTCGAAGTCGCACATGCTGAACGGCTTGAAGGAGAGAGCAAGTACTCTCTCTATAAGTTAATTCGCCTCAACTTCGATCTTATGACCGGTTTTTCAGTGGTTCCACTCCAGCTTTTTGCTCTCGTGGGAATACTGACTTCTCTCTTTGCAGTCGCCTTTGCCGGGTTCCTTCTGGTGCGACGTTTCATAATAGGCGCGGAAGTTGAAGGTGTATTTACTCTTTTCGCGATCCTCTTTTTCTTTCTCGGTATCACAATATTCGGCATCGGCATTGTCGGAGAGTATGTCGGGAGAATCTACCAGGAAGTACGCCGGAGACCCCGGTATGTTGTAAGAACGGTTCATGGTGCTGCAGATGAGCCTTAAACTGGTTGTCTGTGCCTATCATAATGTCGGCTGCGCCTGTATTGAGGAGCTTCTTCGTCAGGGTGCCGACATCCGGCTTATTTTTACACACGAGGATTCACCGACAGAAGAAATCTGGTTCAAATCGGTGCGGGAACTTGCGGACCGGAATAGCATACCGTATTCTACCGCAAGCATTAATGAACCTGAGAATCAGGAACGAGTAGCGAAGATCGCTCCGGACTTCCTCCTCTCCTTTTACTATCGCAACATGATTAGTCCTGAAGTACTCTCACTTGCGTCAAGGGGGTCGCTAAACCTTCATGGTTCTTATCTTCCCAGATATCGCGGTCGTGTTCCGGTGAACTGGGCGGTTATTAACGGAGAGACGGAGACCGGTGCTACCCTGCACTATATGGTGGAGAAGCCTGATGCCGGAGATATCGTCGATCAGGAGAAGGTTGAAATTGCATTTGGGGATACTGCGTTAGATGTTTTCAACAACCTGACCAAAGCCGCGGTGACAGTGATCCGTCGAACATGGCCAAAACTGGTAAACGGCACTGCCCCGCGTATCCCTATGGACCTAAAAGCAGGAAATTATTGCGGCGGCAGGAAACCGGAAGATGGACGTATAGACTGGACAAAGAGCGCCATAGAGATCTACAATCTGATCCGCGGAGTCACCCATCCGTATCCCGGAGCATTTACATCTCTGAATGACAAAAAAGTCGTCATCTGGAAAGCCTGGCCACTGGATGGAGCAGGCCAACCAGGAAAAGTTGTCTCTGTAAGCCCGCTCCAGGTAGGAACAGGCAAGGGATTACTGGAGATCAGTGATCTACAGATTGATGGAGAAGCGGAAACTAAAGCCGCCGCTTTTCTAGAAAAAAAAGAGCTGACAACAGCAAGGTTCAAATAAAAAACCAACCGGGTTCGAGAACGGCGTCGTATGCAAGGCGCGTGAGGACCGGGAGGCGAAGCGTAGCAGCGCTAAGTTGAGCCTCACGGCCCGGAACGCAACGCCGCAGACGGCCTGTTGTCGGAGCCGTAACTAAGGAGAATATGTAATGAAAGTGCTAATCCTCGGAGTCAACGGGTTTATCGGCAACGCCCTCACCCACCGTATCCTCACCACGACCGACTGGGAGGTTTACGGCCTTGATATGGCTTGCGACAAACTTGAACGGTCTATTGGTAATCCCCGTTTTCATTTCCTTGAAGGCGATATAACCATAAACAAGGAGTGGATCGAGTACAATATCAAAAAGTGCGACGTAGTTCTGCCTTTGGTTGCAATCGCAACTCCGGTCACCTATGTGAAGGATCCGCTGCGTGTTTTTGAACTGGACTTCGAGGAGAACCTGAAGATCATCCGTCTCTGCTACAAATACAAGAAAAGGGTTATCTTCCCATCTACCTCCGAGGTTTACGGCATGAGCCCGGACCCGGAGTTTGACGAGGAGACCTCACCGCTCATGCTTGGCCCGATCAGCAAGGAGCGCTGGATCTACTCTTGCGCGAAACAGATGCTGGACCGGGTCATTTACGCTTATGGTTCTCACGAAGGCCTCAGATATACATTATTCCGCCCATTCAACTGGATCGGCCCCAAACTCGACTCTATCTCCACTGCAAAAGAAGGAAGTTCCAGGGTCCTCACCCAGTTCCTCTACAATATCCTGGCAGGTGAGGCGATTCAGCTGGTGGATGGCGGCAGCCAACGTCGCTCCTTCACCTACATTGAGGACGGCATCGATTGTTTGATGAAGATTATTGCAAATGAGAACGGCTCAGCTGAAAGCGGGATTTTCAACATAGGCAATCCCACCAACGATCTTTCGGTCAGGGAGTTGGCCGAAAAACTGATTGCCCTTGTAAAGGAGTACCCTGATTATCGTGACAAGGCTGATAACTGTCAAATTGTAGAAGTGTCTTCCGGCGAGTTCTATGGCAAGGGTTATCAGGATATGCTTACCCGGGTGCCGTCAGTTAAAAACGCCAAAGCTCGTCTTGACTGGGAACCTAAGACCTCCATAGACGATGCATTGCGTAAGACTCTGGATTTTTACCTGGTCGAGGATCGGGAGAAGATAGAGCACCTTCTGTGATAAAGATACTGTCCGTCAATCCATGTTAATGACAAACATACAATCAATCATAGCCCTGAAAATCGACGTGGACACATTCGTGGGAACCCGTGACGGAGTGCCTCAACTCCTGGAGATATTCGACCGCTTCGGTATTAAAGCAACCTTTTACTTTTCACTTGGTCCTGATAATTCGGGGAAAGCAATCCGGCGGATTTTTCGCAAAGGATTCCTTAAGAAAATGTTACGCACCCGAGCACCATCGATGTATGGGGTAAGGACAATGCTGTATGGCACGCTCCTTCCAGCACCTTTTATCGGTAAGCAGCTAAAAGATCTCATCCTCAATGTTAAAAAGGCCGGGCATGAGGTTGGTATACACTGTTGGGACCATGTAAAATGGCACGATTATCTCTCCCGGTTTCAGAAAGAGACTACGTCCAGAGAACTCGGTCAAGCCAGCAGCATGTTCAAAGAGATTTTTGGCACCCTTTCCCGAACCACTGCAGCTCCAGGATGGACAGTCACTGCCGATTCACTTGAGATTCAGGATAGCATGGAACTCGACTATTGCAGTGATACAAGGGGCACCGGACCATTCTTCCCTATAATGAACAACAGACGGTTCAAAACCCTGCAGATACCCTCCACCTGGCCCACAATGGATGAACTGCTCGGTGAGAACGGCATCACTCTCGAAACAATCAACGACCAGTATCTCATGCTGCTGAAACCCGGACTGAACGTTCATACTATACATGCTGAGCTTGAAGGAAATGCTCTGCGCGATACTTTTGTAGAACTTCTTGAACGACTTTCCGAACGAAAGGTCCGCTTCGTAACGCTTGCAGATGCGGCTGCCGAATTCGGCAGGAATGCTCCAACCAGTGAACTTTATATGGGATATACTGAGGGACGAGCTATGCCGGTGGCACTGCAAATGGTAGATTCTTAACAGTATACAATCTGTATGATTATTTTTTCTGTTGCCTCAGTTCCCCTTGCGAAAAAAGAAAAATAATTCTGTAAAGACAGTACTTGTTGAATTCAGAGAACAGAAGCCTGAGGCTTCCCCCATGGCTCCACCATTGATCTGCCGGGTTTTTATTGGCAACAGGATGGGGATAAATAGCTATGTCTTTGGGCAGGATACTTCTGAATATAAGCAGAGACCTCTTCATGTGATATCGGGATGTGATAAGAAGCACTGACCTCACATTGTATTTAAGTAATAATTCTCTTGTAAAAATTGCATTTTCAAGTGTATTGCGGGACGCCTTCTCAAGATAAACCTCTTCTCCACTCCGCTCCCCGCTATTTTCAGAGTATAGATCTGACTTCTTTACCAGTGGATCGACACCGATAAAAAAGAGATGCTCGCCTTTACCTTCTCTAAACAGCTTTACCCCTTCGTCGACCCTGCCCTTCCCCCCGGCAAGTACAACAATAGAATCAATAGTATAATCTCTTTCCCTGTAGGAAAAAGTCTTGTAGACGAAATCGATAAAGAGCGCAGAAACCAGAAACGCAAGAAGAATCAGTAGTGATATCAGACTCTTTAATAAAGTAAACAATGCATCACCTTTCAAATTTGAGATAATAAAAATACTTGTATTTCATGACTGTTTCTGATATTAACTAATGCTTCAGTAACTCAGGAGGTAAGTAAATGTCTAAAATTTGTGAAATCTGCGGCAAAGGTCCGAGCTTCGGAAATAATGTTAGTCACGCAAACAACAAGACTCGCCGTACCTGGCATCCTAACCTGCAAAAAATTAAAGCTATTCGCCAAGGTACTGTCAGAAGCATCAAGGTCTGTACACGTTGTATCCGCTCGGGTAACGTCACCAAAGCTCTCTAATAATTCATTGAAACAAGAATACCATGCCGCACTTTTTCAAAAAGAGTGCGGCTCTATTTTGCCTGCATACTGACCGCAACAATCTCTATCTCGATATCAACACCTTTTGGAAGGGCACTCACCTGAACGGTAGAACGCGCAGGATAAGGAGACGTAAATCTGCGCCCGTAGATATCGTTAACAACCCCGAAATCATCGAGATCAGTCAGGTAAATAGTACTCTTGACCACAGCTTCGAATCCGATATTTGATGCCTCAAGAATGGCTTCTATGTTTTTCATAACCTGTTCAGCCTGAAGTGATATATCCCCTGTAACAACCTCTCCCGAAAAAGGATCTATCGGGATCTGCCCTGAAAAGAAAATGAACCCGTGTGCCTTGACCCCTTGAGAATAAGGTCCTATTGCGGTTGGAGCCTTATCAGTTCTGATTATTTCTCTTTTCATGCGATAACTCCTTTCATCCTCTCAACCTTTCTACCTGAGTGACTCCTGCAGTTTTCATGATGGCATTCATGACTTTCCTCAAGTGATCGAGGTCGTTGACTTCGACTTCAAAGATATTTACGCCCATCCTGTCAACGGTACTCTGAATATGTGCACTTATGATATTTGCTTCACAGTTGGTTATGGCCTGACTGATATTGGCCAGTATTCCTTTCTGATCATGGCATGCTACTCTGATCTTTACAGGCAAAGCTGATTTCTTATCCCTGCTCCAGACGATCTCGACACGCCTTTCCGGATCACTGCCAAGTGCGAGCGGACAATCGAAAGAGTGAACAGTAACACCTCTCCCTCTAGTGATAAACCCGACGATTTCATCACCTGGAAGCGGGTTACAACATTTCCCGAATCTTACCATCACGTCATCAACGCCACCAATCTGAATGGCACTTGATGGTTTCCCTTTTATTTTGTTGATGATTTTTTCTACTCTGGACTGCGGCTTTTCAGTATTTGGATCTATCTTTCCACCTGGAGACAACTTTCCTGCAAGCTGGGCTGCAGAATGCTTCCCATAGCCGATAGCCGCCATAAGGTCTTCTTCAGAGTTAAGACCGAACTCAGCGGCAGCATGCTTGATATCACCTGACTTGGAGAGTTTAGCAAAGTTAAGAGAGTACCTGCGGAGCTCTTTCTCGCAAATCTCGCGGCCAAGAGTAATGCTCCGCTTTCTCTCCTCTGTTTTAATCCAGACCCTGATTCTGTTTCTGGCTCGTGAGCTCCTGACAATTTTAAGCCAGTCCTTACTTGGAGTTTGATGCGGAGAGGTTATGACCTCGACAATATCACCATTCTTTAACTCATGCTTAAGAGGCACAAGCCTGCCGTTCACCTTGGCACCGACACATCTGTGACCGACATCGCTATGAACACTGTAAGCAAAATCTATCGGGGTGGAGCCCTTAGGAAACGACTTTACATCACCTTTAGGCGTGAAGACATACACCTCCTCAGGGAACAGCTCTACCTTGACACTGTCCATGAACTCGCGCGAGTCCTGAAGCTCCTGCTGCCATTCGAGAAGCTGCCTTAGCCAGGCAAACCGCTTTACCTCTCGCTCGTCGTACCCCTTCCCCTCTTTGTACTTCCAGTGAGCAGCAATGCCGGCCTCTGCGACCCGGTGCATCTCAAAGCTTCGGATCTGTACCTCCATACGCTCACCTGTCGGGCCGATAACAGTCGTATGAAGGGATTGATACATGTTACCCTTCGGCATTGCGATATAATCCTTGAAACGACCCGGTATAGGCTTCCAGGTTGAGTGAACAATGCCTAGAAGCTCATAACAGGCCCGAATATCTTCAACAAGAACTCTTATTGCTACAAGATCATAAATCTGGTCAATATCAACATTTCGTTTCACCATTTTTCGATAAATCGAATAAAGATGCTTACTGCGGCCGGAAACCTCTCCCTTTATTCCGTGCTCAGTAAGCTTGTCAGAAATCTCCTTCTTTACCTCCGAGATATAGGCTTCTCTCTCCTTCTTCTTAGTACTGACTTTTGAAGCAAGATCTTCATATACTTCCGGGTCAAGATACCTGAATGAAAGATCTTCAAGCTCGCTTTTAATTGACTGGATACCAAGTCGGTGCGCTATCGGTGCGTAAATATCCATTGTCTCACGAGCTATTGTTCTCTGCTTAAGCTCGGGCTGATACTGAAGGGTCCTCATATTATGAAGCCGGTCAGCAAGTTTTATAAGAATGACGCGGATGTCATCAGACATGGCAAGAAGCATCTTACGAAAATTCTCAGCCTGACTTTCCTCTTTGGTTTTGAAGTGGATTTTACCAATTTTTGTGACGCCGCTTACAAGGCTTGAGACCTCTTCGCCGAACATATCGGAAAGCTCTTCAAGAGTCGTAAGGGTATCTTCGACTGTATCGTGAAGCAGACCCGTTACGACCGAAGCGACATCCAGCTTCAGGTCTGCAAGAATCGCTGAGACTTCCATTGGATGGACAAGATATGGTTCACCGGAAAGCCGCGTCTGGCCCTGATGGACTTTAGCACAGAAGACATAGGCCTTGCGGATGATATCAAGGTCGGCAGATGTATTGTAAGAAGAGACCTTGTTCAATATGTCATTTAATCTGATCATATATCCTGAGTGTACTTGATAAAACAAAGGCGACGATTTAATACCGTCGCCTAAGGCGTCATACTAACGATGGTAAAACATGAAAACTACTTGGATCCGCGACGCCCGGTGAACTCGTATTTAACCTTGCCGGCAGCAATTTCACGAAGAGAAAGGACCACGTTCTTATTTTCGCTCTTGTTCTCTATGAGTGGTCTCGCTCCCTTATAATGCTGCTTGACCCTTTTTGCTGCAAGCATCACCAGCAGAAAACGGTTATCTACATGTTCCAGACAATCCTCAACAGTAACTCGTGCCATAATTATACTCCCCTCAGAGAACTCTCTGTATTACTCAGTTAATGTTAAATTCGCCGCTTAAGCTGTCAATAACGAAGCAGGTACGTAAACGTTCAGCTATGATAATCGACTTTAACTCTTCTACCGCTTTACTGAAAACATCGTTTACTAGTATATAATCATACTGCTTTGCCTCGTTTATTTCGGTTGCTGCATTGGAGACTCTCTTTTCGATGGTCTCCTTCGAATCAGAATTCCTGCCTTCAAGTCGTCTCTTCAGTTCGCTAAAACTTGGAGGCAGTATGAAAATAGTGACTCCCTGGACATCAGCCTCCTTGAGCTTTGCAGCGCCCTGGCAGTCTATATCCAGGATCAGGTCAACCCCATCCACCCTGCTCTCCTCCAAGGTTCTTAAAGAGGTGCCGTACAAATTCCCGTGGACTTCAGCCCATTCGGCAAATTCACCGTTGTCGGCCATCTGCTGGAACTCTTCTTGATCAATAAAGAAATAGTCTTTCCCTTCGGCCTCTCCAGGACGAGCCTTACGGGTCGTGAAGCTGATAGAGTGCCGTAACTCCGGGAAAATGTCAAGGAGTTCCCGGCAAAGGGTTGTCTTTCCAGCACCTGAAGGGGCAGATATTATGTAAAGAATTCCAGACCGTTTCATTTTTCACCCTTCCCGCATTCTTACTCTATATTTTGTACCTGCTCTCTTACCTTTTCCAGCTCTGACTTCATCTCCACGACTAAAGCTGCAATTCCGGTATCATTTGCCTTGGAACCTATCGTATTCACTTCGCGGTTTATCTCCTGAAGCAGAAAATCCAGCTTTCTGCCAACCGGCTCAGAAAGTTCAAGTACCGAAAAAAACTGCTTGAAATGACTCTTGAGCCTTACAAGTTCTTCAGTAATATCCATTTTATCTGCTAATACAGCAACTTCCTGAACTATCCGTGACTCTTCGACTTGAGCTTCTCCCATAAGCCGGTCAATTCTCTCTTTCAATCGAGTGGCATTGGACAAAACCGCTGAAGGAGCAATTGCTGATACTTTTTCAACAATACTGATAACCGAGGCGACCCTGCCCCTTATCTCAAAATCCAGAGACTCTCCTTCTCTTATCCTCATTGACTCAAGACCTTCTATTGCGCCTGAAAGAGCTGAAAAAAGAGCCGGCAGGAGATTATCAAGGTCCAGAGATATCTCCTGACTCAAAAGGACATCCTTCTGCGCAAGAACCTGGGACAGAGATACCTCTTCTTTCAACCCGAGCTCACGACAGATATTTATAAATAAATCATGATACGCTTTGGCAAGAGGAAGGTTAGCCTGCGGAGGAGTCACTCCATCCGAGGCTTGGTCAAACTGGATAAAGATATCGATTTTCCCCCGCTTGAATCGTTCAGAGACCCGTTTACGGATCTCATTCTCAATCGGGAAGAACTGGCGGGGAATCTTTACTGACAATTCGGAATAGCGATGGTTCACCGAGCGCAACTCGACTGATATCTTCCCGGAATCTGTACCTTCCTCTGACTTCCCGTAACCGGTCATGCTCATCAACATATTCTCTCTCCCGACAGGTCTTGAGTCATCTGTCTGTACCTGCTTTCCCAGTGCCACGCATCAGTGACGATAGCCTTGAGATTGTCGTATCGATATTCAAAAGCAAAATTTTTACGCCCTTTATCGGCAATTGCTACGAGCATCGCCGGGTCACCTGGCCTCCTTGGCGCCTCAACGACGGCGAAATCGACACCGCTTACACTTTTGACGACTTCTATCACTTCTCGGACTGAATTTCCCCGACCATAACCGACATTCACTGCAGTCGAATCTCCCCCGTCGTTCAGATATGCGAGAGCAGAGAGATGTGCTGATGCAAGGTCTTCAATATGGATATAGTCCCGGATACCGGTACCATCAGAGGTATTGTAGTCGGTTCCGTATATCGAAACTGACTTGCGCATACGCAGCGCTGCTTGACAGGCGACCTTGATAAGATGGGTTGCCTCTGGGGATCTCTGCCCCATTCTTGAGAGAGGATCAGCACCGGCAACATTGAAATAGCGGAGTGCCACATACCTCATGGGATGAGCTGCAGCCGCATCGCGCAGCATCCATTCGCTCATCAGTTTAGATGAGCCGTACGGGTTAATCGGAACAGTTGGACTCAGTTCAGAAGCGTATCCTCCGGAAGGGATTCCATAGACAGCTGCCGTGCTCGAAAAGACAATCCTTTCAACACCATATTTCAAACAAACGCCAAGCAGATTGAGAGTATTGCGCGTATTATTCATGTAATACTTTAAGGGCAAAGTCACTGATTCAGGTGCTACTATAAACGCAGCAAAATGAAGGACCGTCTTGAATCCATGCAAGGCAAACAGCGAGTCAAGCTTGTCAACATCGGCCAGATCACCGACTACCAGCTCTTCCCCGTTAATCAGAGCTTCAGAAAAACCTGTAGAGAGATTGTCATATACGACAACCTTATGGCCTGCTTCAGTGAGTTGCCTCACTACATGGCTGCCGATATAGCCACAGCCGCCTGTTACCAAGATCTTTTCCATACACACCTCAGACTTTATAATAATCCCTGTACCAAGAGGTGAAGAGATGAATGCCCTTTTCAATAGTCGTGCTCGGCATGAAACCGACATCACGTGTCAGGTCATCAATATCGGCATACGTCGCCGGCAAATCACATGTTTGCAGGGGAAGATAATTCTTGACTGCTTTTTTACCGAGACGATCCTCAAGAAGCTCTATAAAACGATTCAATTCAACAGGGCAGCTATTACCGATATTGTAGAGGCTGTAAGGGGCAATACTCGTAGCCGGATCCGGCTCCATGCCGTCCCATCCGACAGAAGGTGTCGGAATCCTGGACATAACCCTGACAACACCGTCAATGATGTCATCAATAAAGGTAAAATCCCTGAGCATATTCCCGAAATTAAACACATCGATGGGACGCCCTTCCAGAATAGCTCTTGAAAAAATGAAGGGAGCCATATCAGGTCTGCCCCACGGCCCATAAACAGTAAAAAAACGCAGGCCGGTAGTCGGGAGATTGAAGAGTGCAGAATACGTATGGGCCATAAGCTCGTTTGCCTTTTTGCTCGCGGCATAAAGAGACAAGGGATGATCGACGTTCTGGTGAACAGAGAAAGGCATCTTTTTGTTTGCGCCGTAAACCGAACTGGATGAAGCATAGACGAGATGCTGTACTTCGTTGTGCCTGCAGCCCTCAAGTATGTTCAAGAAACCGACGATATTGCTGTCGATATAGGCACGCGGGTTTTCGAGGGAATAACGCACTCCAGGCTGGGCTGCGAGATTGACCACCATTTCGAATCGTTCACGCGCAAACAGTTCGTTGACAGCGCTGGTGTCTTCAATGCTCAACCGGTGAAAACTGAAATTGGTTTGATCTTCAAGTTGTTTAAGGCGGTCATGCTTCAACTGAACATCATAGTAGTTATTCAGATTATCCAGGCCGACTACGTGAAAACCATCCTGCAGCAACCTTTTAGAAAGATGATATCCGATAAAACCGGCCGCGCCTGTTACAAGTACTTTTCTCATCAAACATTCCTTAGGAGCCGTTACGAAATAAGTGTTACATCCCAAGCTATTTCGTTACGGCTCCTTATGCCGTTCTTGCCACAGCATATCTAACAGTTATTTTATTCCGACGGCTTAGGGACGCGGAACTAACAAATATACCGTTTTACATCTCATCTTCAGGCCATCTTTGCCGCCCCTTCAATCACAAAATCCTCAGCGTAAGCAAAGCTACTCCTGCGGTTTTGCTCAATCAGGAACGACAAATCTGACCTGAATCTGAGCGTAAAACTTGGTATATCAGTTAATTCCGAGTCCCTTAGTTCTGGATTAACCTCTTGAACGACATGATATAAAACAACTACGAATAACTCTCCAGTATCTTTTCTATAATATTGGTAGTGGATTTACCATCAACGAAAGATACCAGTTCAACCCGGCCCCCGTATGACTCCACTATTTCACGACCGACAACTCCGTCAAGTGTGTAGTCCCCGCCTTTCACAAGGATATCAGGTTTAAGGGCAGAGATAAGGCGCAAGGGAGTATCCTCCTCAAAAATAAGGACATAGTCAATACAATCCAGAGCAGCCAGTATATGGGCCCGCTCCTCTTCTCCTATGAGCGGCCGCTTCACACCTTTAAGGCGCCGTACAGACTCATCGCTGTTGATTGCCAGAACCAGAAGGTCACCTAATGAACGGGCTTTCTGCAGATATTTTACATGACCAACATGAAGCAGATCAAAACAGCCGTTGGTAAATACAATCTTCCTGCCACGGATTCTCTCCTTCTCTATAAGCTCGATCATCACATCCAGATTTTTGATCTTACCATCACAGTCCTTATGACTACGACCGACCTCGTCAAGAATTTCATCCGGAGTGATCGTTGAAGTTCCCAACTTGCCAACGACAATACCCGCAGCTGTATTTGCCAGCCTTGCTGAATCGGTCATGGACAACCCGACTGCAAGTCCAAGACTAAGTACTGCAAGTACAGTATCACCGGCACCGGTGACATCGAAGACCTCGCGCGCTACTGTTGGAATATGCAGTGTCAGCCCTTCAGCATTAAAAAGTGACATCCCCGCTTCGCTCCGCGTAATCAATAGAGCCGACAACTCAAGCGCTGCAAGTAATCTGGAAGCTGAAGCATTCAGGCTGATTTCGTCAGTTATGGGCACAAGTGAGGCCTGTTCAGCCTCTTTGCGATTCGGAGTAATAAGAGTAGCACCACGATATTTTGAGTAGTCGTTCCCTTTTGGATCGATAACTACAGGGATGCGAAGGCTTTTACCGATGGTAATGAGCGCGTGAAGGACTCTTGCAGTCAATACCCCCTTCAGATAGTCTGAAACTACAAATACCTGGAACGAAGGCCCCTGTTTTTCAAGAAAAGCAATGATCCTGTCCTCGAAGGCAGCGGCAATCTCCCCCTTCGACTCCCTGTCAATCCGTACAATCTGCTGATGAGCAGCCAGCACTCTTGTCTTTTTACCTGTACGGCGTTCCGGGTCCTCAAACACGGCAACCGTATCTACCCCCATCCCGTTGAGTACCTGGAAGAGCGTAGTACCGTTATCATCAGCACCGATGACACTACAAGCTGTTACCTGACATCCAAGTGCGACCAGATTATTGACCACGTTCCCGGCGCCTCCGAGTCGAAGATCTTCACTGATCACATCAACCACCTGAACCGGTGCTTCAGGCGAGATCCTGTCTGCACGCCCCCACAGGTATTCATCCAGCATAAGATCACCAATTACCAGAGCCCTGATCTCTTTGGCACGGGTAAAAAATGATTCGGTTTCTTTTCTATCCATAATTCCCTCAGTTACCTGTTCGGATTTCACGGTTAAAGCCTGTCAAGAATCCCTGCTGCCAGCAGCGGAATCATGATTTCATGATGACCTGTTATGGAGTATCCACTGCTTTTGCCTGAAGTCGGGCGCTTGACCACATTCTGCAACGGTCTGTAGTGCTGCTGCATGTCAAAGTTTGCCGTAGTAAAATTATCCACATGCTTGCCAAGATTCTGGGCAATGGATAAAGCTTTCAGAAAAACTTCAGGCAGAATTACTGAACTTCCTATGTTGAGATATACACCACCATCTCCCAGCTCACTGACAATCGAAGTCAGGAGTCGGAAGTCTCTGAAGGAAGCTTCTCCGATAATCGCGCCATCGGCATCCGGATGCTGATGAATGATGTCATTGCCAATCGCAACGTGAACAGTCGCAGGTATACCCTTCTCTGCACAGAGAGCAAGCAGGCTATGAGAGGCAAAAGGGTTCTGATTCTCGATAATTAAACGGCCAACAGACTCACCATATCCAAGGCCGAGTGAAACCCCTTTCTTCAAGGCAAAATTAATGTCACGCCCGGTCTCTTCAGCCATACCGAAGGTGCCGCAGTGAAGAACCGCTCCGACATCTTCACTTGTTGCATCGATAAGTGAGATTTCGTAATCATGTACAGAAACAGAGCCGTTCATGGCAAATGCTGTTACAGCACCGGCATCGACAAGACTCTTCAGGACAGGTTGAAGTCCACACTTGATGACATGACCGCCAATGGCCATGACAACAGGCTTACCCTTTTTCCGTGCAGCCACTACCGCATTAATGACACTCAAGAGCGAATCAGCCCCAAGCTGTTCCGGCAGAGCCGACAGGAGTTGATCGACCGACATCCCCTTGAAGATCCGGTCAGCACAGTCTCGAGAGAAGAGCATCTTGTTTTTTCTTTCTTTTAGTGCGTACGTCTTGACCATTGATAAATCAACAGGTGTGTAATTCATAGCTCTCCCATCAACTCATATACTGAGGCATCATCACCAAATATTCTCTGCCCCGTTCAAAATGCATCATGAATGCATCAGATCAGTCCTAGACGGTCCTGCATCCATTCGAGTGAATTCATCACCTCAACTCTCTGTATTCTCAAGGGATCAGAAACCGGGTCACAAAATCCTTCAAGTGTTGTGAATATCCCTGTATAGCCGCTCTGTTTTGCAGCTTCAATTGTATTATCAGTGAAACTACCATAAGGCCAGCAGAGATATGGGCAGGGTCGACCTAATTCGCTCTCTATCCGCCGCTTCGATTCAGATAATTCATCAAGAAGATCATTATTTGACAGCTCTGCGCATCTGGGATGAGAGACAGTGTGTGAATAAAAGCGGAAAAAAGGATTCTCTTCAACACGCCTTATTGTATCCCAATCAAGTACAACTCGAGCCGCATCACCTTGCCTGATGAACGCTTTAGCAACCTCATGAACTGGTATATCATAAACAGCTCTGTTTCTGCTATTGGAAGCAGCATCAACCCTGCCGGTAATGATAAAGAAAGATGCTTTAAATCTAAGTTTTTTCAGAACCGGGACTGCATTGAGATAATTATCAAGCCAACCATCATCAAAAGTAATTAGGACAGCTTTATTGCTTACTTTCTGCCCTTTGCGCAGAATATTCATCAAATCATCGATCGAAAGAGTCGAATAACCTGCCTGAGCAAGAAAATTCATCTGATCAGTAAATACATCAGGTGTAACAGTTACCGTATCCCCGGAATGAGAATTTATATGGTGGTATATCAAAACCGGTATGGAGGGAGACATCCAACCTCTATTTGATCAGAGAGTAGTGCTTATTGCTTAATTCAAGGCCAAAAAGCCGTTCCAGCAGAAGCATCAGCCGATGCCGTTTCTCCCGTCTGGTAAGCGGATGATGCGGATCTGCCTGAAACAGACTGGTTGGCGTCTTGGGAAGCCAGCCCGCCATAACGGCCGGATGAGTACCGAGAAAGGGGCAGAGAATCTTTTGATCTATCTGGGAGTAGTCTATTTTCTGCACCTTCTTGCTCCAGTATTTTTGCACCTTCTCTGCTTTGGCATTCATCTGCTCTTCACTGCGAACCCATCCATAATGAAAAACCCTTGCTTCTGCCGGTTTGACCCTTGGGTAGCGTCCCTTGCGGTTCTTGTCAAGCACCATGAAGTATTGTGCATCTGAGGTAGAAATTACCGGTATGAAGTGGTTGCGCTTTTTGAGACATGAGTATAAGCAATGAACCGACCTACATTGAGAGGAGAGTTCATATGCCACAACATCGTACACGTCACAGCGCA
>VFJK01000144.1 GCA_009886125.1 Geobacter sp.
GGCCGGCGCGGATATTGCGCTCCCAGATAGCCCGGTCCTTATAAGTGGATCCACTTCCCTGCTCGGCAAAGATAATGAGTGGGCGGTACCCGCTTGCTTTTGATGCGGCCGCTGATAACCTGATTAACAGTGGCCCTGGTCATCCGTCCGTACAGCGCTTTCAACTCGCGGGCGATCTGCGCCTGAGTGATGTTAAGCCGAAGCATGGCTACCTTGATTTCAATTGAGTCTTGATTTTCCATGTGTTAACCTCCGCTTGCTCCTTCAGCATACGTGTAAATTAAATCGGATACCGATACAATGTCAAACGAAAAATCGTTTAACGATGGAAGTATTTTTGATAGACTAAAGAAAGTCCGTAAAAACGCGGGGTTATCTCAAGAGGTTTTCGCGGAAAAAATAGGAATAAAACAGAATAGTTACAGTGAGATCGAGTCTGGAAAGCGAGAGCCATCCCCACCCATTATCTCTACAATTGCATATCGGTTTGCGATAAATGAAGATTGGTTAAAGACTGGCAAAGGCGAGATGTTTGAAGCACCTAAAAACATATCGTTGCATCGCAGGATATTGGCAGCAGAAGTAAGGTTTGCACCGGAAAGGCCATCTGAGAGCGTTTTTGAGCCGATATCGGACTATAGAATCCCGGATGATTCGGAGCTGGCGGAGATCGTGGATATCCTGGTGAATGATCTTCCGGAAGATAAGCCGTTGATCTTGAATCTATTGAGGAGCAGGAAGGGTGCAAAGGTGGCGCTGGAGGCTTTTAAGGAGCCTTTAAAGGAGGGGTGAAGGGTATGAGATTCGATCCAGAGAAGAGCAAGATTGAAAACTGGCTGAATTTTGGGATCGAGTTGGTAAAGACCTTTTTTCTGTTTTGGCTGCTTATTCCGGTTATGTATTTTATCTGGAAATGTTCGCCATAATTGGCCAGGGTAAAATACCGTGAAGAGTTTTATCGTCTTATTGTTGATTTTATTTTGTAATCAGGCTTTAGCGGCGCATTTACATAAAGAAAAATATTACCAAGATGAATGGTGTGATCGCGTTGGAGGGGTGAAGGAATACCGGCTCGACGACGGCACACGGGTCGATTGTCTCACGGATGAATATGCGATCGAGTTTGATTTTGCGCCGAAGTGGGCGGAGAGTGTAGGACAGTCGTTATATTATGCGGAGCGGACGGGGAAATTACCAGGTGTTGTGTTAATTATGGAAGAGGATCATGACGTGGTGTTTCTGGAGCGGCTGAATGCTCTGGCTGTTCTGTATAATATTAAGGTCTGGACTATGGAATAGCTACTACCAAACCTCGCGTGAATTTCTCTTCTGATCGATCCTATCTCTTCTCAACTACCAAATAAGCGTGACTGAAGTAAATCCCACTATTTCATAATCAAATCATAACTTTCCGAACCAGAGAGCCTTTATCCATCGACTTCCAATTCTCTAGCCCCCTGACATGATGCACTTGCTGCTTTTTGGCAAAGTAACCGATAAAAATTTAACTGGTCAAATATTTATACAGTGAGGGGAAGTATGAACACTCCAGATTCAGATGACGATAAAATATATTTTGATAAACGTGGCATTAGATTGATGCCCCAAGATAGAGGCGATGATTATATTGAGTCTATACTGAAGGATATAACCTCGATTCATTTCTTCCTCTGAGCGAATAGTATATTGATGATCATTTGCTTTCTCCTGTATAAATTAAGTGTTGGACTGACTCGCTTTGGTTGTGATAGAAACTTCATTGTGATTTCAGCGGGGTAGACTAAATGTCTCTGATCGAAACTGACTTGCTTGCATCACTGAAGGAACTTCGTGAGACATCAATGACAATGACAAACGGTCAATTGCCGTCAGCAAAAGAGCTGGAGCGCTATCAGAAAGCTCTCGAGTGGTCTAAGCGGGTTATTGCTCTTGCGGAGGGAGAGAAATGAATAAATCTGATTTAATGGAAGAACTTGCTTCAAGAGCTAATCTTTCCCTTGCCGTTGCTGATAGGGTCGTCAATGAAGTTTTTGATGCGATGGCTGATACACTTGCTGCGGGTGAAAGAATTGAGGTGCGTGGCTTTGGCAGTTTTGAGGTTCGGGAATATGATGGCTATACCGGAAGAAATCCAAAATCTGGTGAAGACGTAGTAGTCAAACCCAAGAAATCTCCCTTCTTCAAGGTAGGCAAGGATCTGAGTGAAAGGGTTATGGGCAAGTAATCTGCTTACTGATACTGAGTTGAGAAGGGGGCTTCCGAGTGGAGCCCTTTTCTGTTGGGTATGTAGAGAGTGGTCGAGGAGCCTGTCAATCCGATTTTGCAATTGTAAATTATTTTCCCACCGTGAAACAAAACCGACTCCCCAGCCCTTCTCCTTCCGACTCGACCCAGATCCGGCCGCCATGGTTTTCGATGATCCGCTTCACCAGCGCCAGACCGACTCCGGTCCCTTCACTTTTGGGATCAAGTTTGTTGAACAGGTCGAAGATTTTTTCCTGGTAACGCGGGTCTATACCGATGCCGTTGTCCAGTACGAAGAAAACTCGCTCATTATTTTCCTCTCTGAGCCCGATCTCTATCCGCGGAGCTGACTGGCCACCCATATATTTGATGGCGTTTTCCACTAAATTCTGCATCACTTCTTCAATCCGCTTCCAGTCGCCATTTATTTCCGGCAGATCCGAACTGATTACCAGCTCTATCTGCTGCTGACAAAGCGACCCCTCCAGCCCTAAAAGAACTTCCCTTACCAGACTGTTCATATCAATCTTCTCACGGGAGTTCATGGACTTGCCTACTCTGGACAGCTCCAGCAGATCGTCCAGCAGTTCCGTCATCTTAGTTGCAGCCCCCTCTATCCTTTTGAGATCTACTTCAGCCTGCTGGAGGTTGCCGGCCAGCATATCACTCAATATCATACCTGAATAGCACTGGATGGTTACTAGCGGACTCTTCAGGTCATGCGAAACGGTGTAGGTAAAGCGCTCCAGTTCGGAGTTTTTGTTTTGTAGCTCTTGTTCGAACTTTTTGCGTTCGGTGATGTCGTGGATTGAGCCTACCAGAAACCTTTCCCCTGAAGCTTCGAAGAAGCGGGTCTTCCTTGTGACGATGGTTCGCGTGAAGTCTCTCACCGTAAGCGTCTCTTCGCGCTCGTCGGGTATGCCGCTATCAAGCACCATCCGGTCGACTGCGAGAAACTGTTGCTGCTCGTTTGCCGGTACATTTTCCGCAAGGGTTTTACCTATTACGGCGTTTTCATCCAGACCGAACATGTCGTAGAAGGCAGGATTGGCGAGAAGGATACGATGGTCGTTGCCCTTCAGGAATATGGGATCACTAACCGTGTTGAGAATGGAGTTTATGCGTTTGCGCTCATTGCGCAGCATAATCTCCACCCGCTTCCGTTCGGTAATGTCAATCATGATACCGCGCATAAGTCCGGGCTTGCCGTCCAGCATCTCAACGGTTACCAGTTCATTCACCCAGACAATAGTCCCGTCTTTTGCCATCAGACGGTACTCCATGGAGTGTTCTTCACCACGGGAGGTCAAGTCGGCACAGTATGCCGGCACCCAGACCTGGTCCTCGGGGTGTATGATCCCCAGCCACCATTCAAGGGTGGTCCATTCCTCGGGGGCATAGCCCAACAGCTCAGCCACCTGAGGACCCACATAGGTCCACCTGTTTTCCGGAATATTGAATTCCCAGGGTATTACCGCTACTGATTCCATGATGAGCCGGTAGCGTTCTTCGCTGTCATAGAGCAATTTCCGGCTGTTCTCTTGTTCACATACTTGAAGACGCAACTTCTCTTCAGTGGCCATCAGCTGATCATTCTGACTGCGCAACTCCTCTTCAGTGGCCATCAGCTGATCATTCTGAATGCGCAACTCCTCTTCGATTACAGCCAGCTCTTCATTTTGTACCTGAAGTTCCTCTTTAAGTTTTTGTAACGCTGCGGTCTCTCTGGTTAATTCCTCCGTACGCAGTGCCACCTGGCTCCGAAGTGCCCGGTTCCATAAAATATTACCGAAAATTGCGGCACACAGAGCGAAAATAGCACTGATAACAACTGCCCAGAACCGCCAATCTGCAAAAATATTTCCTCTTGATGCATTGATCCAGCGGCTTCTAATCTCTTTGCGTTCCGCGTCAGTTATTTGCGCAAGCCCTTTTTGGATGATGCTATTCAGCGTCGGTTCAGCAATTGCTGTTCCCATTGCAAGCCGGATGGCGAAAGTGGTTTCACCCGCTATACGGAGATTGGTGATTCCTTTTGTGGAAATAAGGTAGGAGGCTGTTGCAAGATCTATAATGGCCGCATCTGTAAGACCGGAAGAAACGTTATAAAGAGCGGTGATGTCGTCTGGCACCAATTCAGGCGTAAAATTGAGACCTTTATTGATGAAGTCCTCGGTAACCGCATATCCTTTTACCAGGGAGACCCTTAAACCGTGCAGAGTTTCCTCTTTGAACGGTCCTGTACGGTTATTCTGAACGATGATAACGTTTGGAACGGTGATAAAGGGGTCTGAAAATTTGATGAATTTTGAGCGGGCAGGTGTGTTAGTTACCGCATTTACTATTTGGACTTCACCGCTTTTAAGCTTGTCAAAGATTTCATTTAGAGTTGGAAATCGCTTCTCTTTGAATCGAACACCCAGCTTGGATTCCAGGAGAAGCATGTAGTCATGGGCAAGGCCGGCAGGACAATCTTTAGAATCGATAAACACAAAAGGTGCGTATCCTGTCTCTACTGCAAGAGTAATTTGTGACTGGTTTTTTGCAAGCCACTCTTGCTCCTCCTTGGAGAGAAAATCCTTGCCACTATCAGCATATAATGGGGAAGAGAGTAAAATAAGGGTCGTAATGCACGCAACAATGTAGAGTGAGCTTTTTAAGACTTGATTCAGAAATAGCTTGAAATACGCTTTCATATCTTATCCCAAGATGTGGGAAAAAAGGCACTTGATTTTGGATGTCGACTGCGCGGCCATATTCCCTCCAGATATCGACAAAACGATATTTCAAACACTACTACAACTATTTAGTCGTCCCTGAAAAAGTCTGAATTTTGTTTCAGACAGGTTGAAGCTTTGGTCCCAATATCCAAGTAAGGGCTAGTCCTTCATCAAAATGTCGAGTAGTTCGTCTGTGGTGGCCATCGGTCTCTCCTTTTGGTTGAGTTTTACCGATTTCTCCATTTACACAAACTATTGTACAGGTCCGAATAATAGTTAAGCATATTTTGCTGTAATCCTTTCCTGATAGATATTCAATCATGCTTCTTCCCTCGCAAGCAGATGATGCAGATTATTCTCCCACAAGCTCCTTGACCTTCTGGAGCAGCGTACTGATCGAAAACGGTTTGGGCAGGACAGCATCTGCTCCGAACATCTCTGCCATGGTGAACATGTCGGACATTTTCATATGCGGAGAGCCTCCGGATACCACCAGAATCCTGATCGCCTTGTCTATCTGCCGCAGCTCCATGACCGTCTCCAGACCCTCTTTCTCCGGCATGTAGAGATCCGATATCACCAGGTCAGGGCGCTCTGCCGTAAACATCTGCACTCCCTTCAGCCCGTCAGGGGCGGTTATGACTTCATAGCCGGTATCAGAAAGGGCCATGCAGATCATCTCGTTGAACTGCTGATCGTCATCAATCACAAGGATTTTTTTCATATAAATTCCTATCCGACTTTATTTCTAATGATCAAGCAGCGCTTCATAAGCTATGGCAAATTCTGCTTCCACCTGCCTTCCCTTATAAAAGCCCATTTCATTTAAAACTGATGAGAAGCTTTCCGGAGAATATTCAGATTATGCCATTAAAATGAAAAAACACAATCAAGGTTATTCCAAAGCATTTGGTTTGTACGATCTTACTCCTAAGATATCTATGCAAAAAAAGCCGCCCATTTATCAGACGGCTTTCTCGTTTAAGATTTACACTCCTTACCGCACTTACCTCAAGCCTCAGTGTCCCTAAGGAGTTCTTATTTTTCCGGAGGCATTACCGGTTGGTCTTGAAGAAATAGCACTACGTAAAAATCAATAGAACTAATTAAAAACTTCCATATTAAATTAAGGAAGCGCGTAAGTGCATCATTGGCACCGGATGGCGAAGTTGAAAAATCTTTCCTAATATTCCCTTCTTGTAAAATCGTTGTATTTCCATTGAGCTTTTCAACTATAACCAGTGAGAGATTGTTTGTCGTTTCAAAAGTTCTTCCTGTTGAGTCAGTAACTCTCACTCTAATGCTGAATGTGCCGACTTCGAGTGGCGTCCCGGAGAGTAACCCATCAGGGTCAAGAGTAAGGCCATTAGGCAGTGTTCCACCTACAACAGCAATATTGTATTCCGGCTTACCTCCCGTCACTGAGATGCTGCTGCTGTATGATTGCCCAAGTTGTCCTGAAGGTAGAGATATTTCTATGTCGAGTGGAGGCAAAAGCTCTATCAAGAACTCCTTTTCGCAGTATCCTGCTGCACTGTCAGTCACACCTATTGCAAAACCGTAGCTTTCTCCTCCAATCGGAATACCACTGATTGTCCCAGTTGAGATGTCAAGAAACAGACCTTTCGGCAGCTCTCCGTAGGCATTATTGAACGTGTATGGGGCAGTCCCTCCGGCAACCATTACACGGCTGTTATACGGCAAATTCGGAGAAGCCCAGGTGAGGTACGTACTTGTCATGTCGAGTGATCCGACGGTTGAAAGTAGTATATCCGCTTTTGCATATATTGATGGGGTTATGACAAGATCACTCCTGGCGGCAGGTTGAAAGCCTGTTTGTGAAATGCTGATGGAGTAGTTTCCCGCCGGAAGAGATGCAAAGTGATAGCTGCCGTCTAAACCTGTTGCTGTTGTGGCGGCGTTGCTGAGGGTAACTGTTGCTCCGGTGACTTGAAGGCCGGTGGATTGGTCGATGATCGTGCCGAAAACTGTATTGAAAGCAGTGACGGTGTACGGAATATCGAGGCTGTTTGTTACAGTTGAAAGCGTAAGGGCAGCACTCTTGACTCCCGATGAAGTCGGCAATGCCGTGACAATGACAGTGCACTTTGAGCCCGTCGGAATCGTCGGTGTAAGGTTCGAACAAGGTGATGACCCGCCTGCACGAACGGTAAACTGGTTTGGGTCGAGACCCTTGAAAAAAATCCCGGTTATAGAAACTGGTCTAGAGCCTTCGTTATTAATACTCAATTCACTTTGACTGCTTGCTATGCCGGCAGGAATATATCCGAGATTGGTTCTCCCGGGAGAAATGGTTAACGAGTCTAATGTCAAAAACTTCCCATCGTTTACCCATACGAGGTGAGAGCAGTTGTCAGCTATTGTCTGGTTGTCATTGTCATGGGATCCGGGCAGTGGAAGTGAGCTACAAATTTTCACTGTTTCTGCATGATCTGTAGCATTACAACCGGAGGCATTGTCCGGTGAATTAAAGCAGGCTTCACTTTTTCGCCAAATAAATCCTGTCAGCTCCTCTGTCAACGTGCCGTCATCGTTATAAATAAATCTAAAACTCGGCCAGGAGAAGCTATCCTGACCAAATTCTTCACAAATAAAAGGTGGTTGGCAAGTTGTGAGGCCTGTTTGAGGAAAATGCAGAAGTTGAAATGCATGAGGTGATGATGTTGTTGTATGAAGAATTAATATTATGGAAACGACTAAAATCAGGTGCTTCATAATTAATACTCACCCTGGATGACATTACGTAGAGCTTGTATCTTATGCCATGCGAATTGAATGTTATCAAGTGTATAACGTGATGCAATTTAACCTTAAGGCTCCTGAGCAAGAATCTGATCCTGAAGAGAGTAAAACGATTTAAGTTCGCCATTCATCCGACCGATAATTGTATTACGAGATAATTCTCTAATTGGTCCGGTAAAAGGAATCTGGGCGTTAGAAGTTTGTGACTGGCCGGTAGTAGAGGCTCAGTAAAAGCCACTCCGGGAGTAAAAACAGAGAAACTCCGTACTGAGCCAATCCTGAGCTTTCTTGCTTTTGTCATGAGCACGGCAAATATTCTTTGTAAATTAATATCAGTTATTTTCGTGATCATACTTAACGTCATAATTGAATTGATGCTTTAAGGGAGAAAACACTTTGAGGTTTTTTTTATCTAAAACAGATCCCTGCGAGAAACTAATTCCATATCTCGCGGTTCACTCTCCGCTTGAGGATGTAAGTGACCCGGAGGAGGATCTGGTTTTTGCCGGACAGTGTACCGAGCGGCTTGATGCTTTGGCCGAAAAATTGGTCAGCATAGCTACCTCTACCGATGATGAGTTTCTGGAGATAGGAGAACGATTGGCTCATTTTCACAAATGTGCCAGAGAAGCCGTCCAGATGTCGGCGGATGTTGTCGATCAGGTTGCGGGCGAGAAGATGAAGAAGGCAATCACAAATCTGGAGGAGATAGTCAGCAACATAGAGAGGTATCTGACTAAAACCGAGGATGAGGCTGCTCACTGCTCGAAAACCCTGGGCACTATTTCCAATCTGCTGGATGACATGACTGAGCCGCTTGTCGGCTTCAGGAAAATGAACAAAGTTCTTCGTATGTTCGGCACGTCCACAAAAATTGAAAGCGCACGTATCGGAGAAAATGCCTCTGGATTTAACACTCTTGCTGAAGAAGTTAATCTTCTGGCTGAACGTGTTCAGGATAAATCGATTACCATCCATGCTCAGAAGAAGGATCTGGGCGTGATCGTTCAGCAGACCCGAAGTATGGTATCTGCTATGGAAGCAGAACAGCGAAATCATGTGCGGACGATCCTTGATAAAACAAAATTGAGCCTTTCTGCGATTATCGAGATCAATACCATGTGTGCAGATTCGGCTGTCGCTCTCTCATCCTTCTCTGAGGAAATATCGAGAAATATCGGTGGGGTTGTCATTTCACTTCAGTTTAACGATATCGTTCGTCAGCAACTGGAGCACGTACAGGAAGCGTTGGTGTCTCTGGTCGAGCGTTTACGGAACCAGAGCAATGCTTCGATTTGCAACGATCTGGTCAGCGATATAGGTGATATCTGTGAATTGCAGGCTGCTCAGCTGAATCACGCTGTTAATGAACTTGTCGCAGCAGTCGAGAGCATCATCGGAAATCTTGGAGAAATAGCAGGGAAAGAGCAACGAATGTCGACAGAGACGCGGAAGATGGCCGGGATTGCCGACCGTACTGATGTTTCATTTTTTGAAGAGATGGAGAAGGGGTTCGCTGTTGTTCAGAAATCACTTGCCATGAGTATTGCGTCCAACTCGACTCTTTCAACAGCCATAACAAATGTAGCAGGAACTGTCGGGGATATTGCAAAATTCATAAACGATATCGACGAGGTATGGGAGGAGATCGAGCTGATATCAATTAACGCCCAGATTAAGTCCGCCAGAATCGGTACAGGAGGGGCGGCCCTTGGAGTGATTGCAGAGGCTATTCAGAGGCTTTCGGTGGACACCAATATCAGGACTATCTCAGTGTCAAAAACTCTTACTGCAATAGATGAAGCCGCAGCGAGTCAGTGGTTAAAAGTGACCGGGGACATCCACCAGATGGAGGAAGATGTCGGGGATTTGATGAACAAGCTGAACAGCATTTTGGATTTCATGCGCAGGGTGAGTGAGAATCTTCTCTCCTCGCTTTCGATGCTGGATAGAGAGGTTCAGGCCCTTTGCGCAGAGATTGAATATGTTACCAGTGGCATCACGGCCCACACAAGGGTTGCCGATCTGCTTGGTGAAGATATCAAAGACCTCAACAGGATCGTTGACGTTGCTCGCTCCATTGTGCCGGCAAAAGTTGCAGTCGAGGGAGCAAAGAGCTTGAAGGAAGAGGCAAGCCGTTACACCATGAGCAGTGAAAGGTTCGTTCATGAATCCTTGATGGGGGGTGTTACAGGTGAACTTGCATCTGCCGGAGTGTTGGGCATGGAAAACCTGGAAGCGACAGATTCAGAGCTGGGAGATAATGTAGAGTTGTTTTAATTGGGAAGAGTCCCAAGTTTTAAGCAGGGCTGCCGATACATATAACATGTGCGGAAAACAGAGAGGTGGATTCATGGCCGACTTTAAAGTGATGCAGGCAAATGGAAACGAAAGCAGGGTGGTGACCATATGTGGAAAACTGACAATTCCGCACGCTCAGGATATCAAGGTTGCTCTTATCGAAGTGCTTGCAATGACCAAGCATATAGAGCTTGATCTGAAAGAAGTCACTGACGTGGATCTGACAGGAATCCAGCTGTTATGTGCTTTGCACCGGGACACCGTTAATCTGAAGAAGAAGCTGAGTGTTAGCGGTAATTCAAATGAGCTGTTTTCGGATTTTTCAGCAGCATCCGGATTTCCCCGACATATAGGCTGCGTTGCTGGTGAACAGTGCATCTGGGGTGGAGGAGGGAACTGATGGCTAAGGTGATTATGACAGCCGACGACTCGGCAAGTATCCGGCAGATGGTCTGTTTTACCCTGAAAGAGAGCGGGTACGAGGTAGTCGAAGCAGTAGACGGCAAGGATGCCTTGCAAAAGATCGGATCCAGGAGTGTAGATATGCTGATTACCGACCTGAATATGCCAAATCTTGACGGACTAGGGCTGATCAGGGGTGTGCGAGCAATGCCGGCGTGCAAGTTCATTCCCATCATAATGCTGACGACTGAATCGCATGACACGAAGAAGCAAGAGGGCAAAGACGCAGGTGCTACCGGCTGGATAGTCAAGCCGTTCAAGCCGGAACAACTTCTGGCAGTAGTTAAAAAGGTGCTCGGATGATAGACAAATTCAGAGAATCGTTTAAGGAAGAGGCCTCGGAACTTTTGGCCGAGTTGGAGACCGCACTGCTCGATCTTGAGGCATCACCTGAAGATACGGAGCTGATCGGGCGGGTCTTTCGCGCCATGCATACCCTCAAGGGATCGGGTGCCATGTTCGGTTTTGATGATATTGCCACCTTTACGCACGAGGTTGAAACCGTATTCGACCTCGTACGCAACGGTGTGATCCCGGTCAGCAGGGAGCTGATAAATCTCACCCTTGCTGCAAGAGATCAGGTAAAGGGGATGCTCCAGGCGGATGAAGGCACCGGAACATGGGACAGTGCCGTGACAACAGAAATCACTGTATCATTGAAAAAGCTGGCCGCCGGCTCGATACAGGCAGATGTGAATTGTCAAACCGGAACGGAAGTGACGAACAGTCAGGTATCTTCATCCGAATCTACGTTATCAGGTGATGAACTAACGACTGCAAAGCAATTCGACCCTTCATCGGAAGGTGTTACGTACCGGATACGGTTTGCCCCGGTGGAAAACATCTTCATGAACGGCACTAATCCGGTTTCACTCCTTAACGAACTGCGCGGGCTGGGCCACTGCTGCGTCGTAGCCCAGACCAGGAATATTCCTAGCCTCACGAAAATAAACCCTGAATCATGTTATCTCTTCTGGGATGTCGTTCTGACGACTACATGCGGAATCAATGCAATTCAGGATGTCTTTATCTTTGTCGAGGATGACTGTGAACTTAAAATCGAACAGATGCAGGTCGGAACTGGCGATATTTCTGGAGATTACAGGAAACTGGGCGAAATTCTGGTAGAGCGGGGCGATCTGTCTACAGAAGATCTGGGGAAAACCCTTTCCGGTATGAAGCGGATCGGTGAGGTGCTCGTCGAATCAGGTCTGGTTACTCCGGATCGGATCAACTCGGCCCTGACCGAACAGAATCATGCCAAGCTGCTGATCAAAGAGCGTCAGAGTCAGGAGGTGGCTGCAAGTATCAGGGTGCCGGCCGAAAAACTGGACATCCTGGTAAATCTTGTCGGTGAGCTGGTTACCGTCCAGGCGCGGCTCAGCCAGACAGCCGCTCTGAAAAACGAGAGCATACTCACATCAATCGCCGAAGAGGTAGAACGGCTGACTGGTGAACTCCGTGATAATGCTCTGAATATCCGCATGCTCCCTATCGGGTCCACCTTCAGTAAATTCCAGCGTCTGGTCCGTGACCTTTCCAATGAGCTGGGTAAAGAGGTGGAGATGACCACAGAAGGGGCAGAGACCGAGCTCGATAAAACGGTCATCGAGCGGCTCAGTGATCCGCTTGTTCATCTGATCAGGAACAGCATCGATCATGGCGTTGAACTCCCGGAAATCCGTACAGCAGCGGGTAAGGACCGAAAAGGGACGGTACATCTGACGGCAGTTCATTCAGGGGACAGCGTTCTTATCACCATTAAGGATGATGGTGCCGGTCTCGATAAGGATGCGATCAGGAGAAAAGCGGTGGAGAAGGGGCTGATTCAGGAAAATGCTGAGATGTCCGAAAAAGAGATCTATTCGCTGATATTTGCCCCCGGGTTCTCAACCGCCCAGAAAGTCACCAGTGTGTCCGGTCGAGGTGTCGGCATGGACGTGGTCAAGCGGGCAATCGACGCCCTGCGCGGAACGATAGAGCTTTCCAGTAAACGCGGGAACGGTACCACCATCACCGTCAGGATCCCCCTTACCCTGGCGATCATCGAGAGCCTGCTGGTTAAGATCGGTGATGACCGGTTCGTGCTGCCCCTATCCATCGTTGACGAGTGTGTCGAACTGTCCAGAACTGATATTGCCAATGCCCACGGCAGAAACCTGGCCAGTGTCCGCGGCCGCCTCATCCCCTACATCCCCCTCAGGGAGAGGTTCCGGGTCACCGGGGAGGTACCGGATATCCAACAGATCGTAATAACCCGTATCGACGGAATCCAGGTCGGTTTCGTGGTCGATCATGTAATCGGTGAGCATCAGACGGTCATCAAATCGCTCGGGAAAATGTACAAAAACATTGAAGGGATATCCGGAGCAACCATTCTCGGTGACGGCGATGTAGCACTGATCCTCGACATACAGCAGCTTGCACGCAGGGAGGAGCTGGCAGAACGCCTGGCAGGCGGTCATCGGGAGCTTTTGGCTGCCTGACATGAAAAAAAATATGGAGACAATATAGTAAAAACAGTGAGTTAAGGCGTAAGCAGCATAGATTAGTGGCAAATTTCCGCATTTATCAGGAATGGGATAATCCTTATGTCCATCCAGTCAATCTCATTAACATCCGGTATGCAGGGAGCGCTCTTTTCGCTGCAAGGCATCAGCCGGGACATTGATCGTACCCAGATGCGGCTCTCCTCAGGGCGCAAGGTCAATAGTGCCCTGGATAACCCCAC
>VFJK01000168.1 GCA_009886125.1 Geobacter sp.
CATTTTATCCGAGCGGCAGGAGAAGGCAAGCGGCAATTTGCTGTTTTTTCTGATCTTCTTGTATTAGGATTGTCAGCAGCACACATGAGGACTTCATGGAATACATCGCCGATCTCCATACCCATTCCCCCTACTCACGGGCGACCAGCAAGGGGAGCACCCTCGCCGGCCTGTACGGCTGGGCGAAGCTGAAGGGGATCAATCTGGTCGCCAGTGGTGACTTCACCCATCCCACCTGGTTCTCTACGCTCAAAGAGCAGCTTGAACCTGCTGAACCGGGACTTTTCCGGCTGAAGAGCGAGGCCGCAGTCAGCTCTCCTCTTCCGGAACTCACCCTTTCTCAATCTCCCGTCCGGTTTCTCCTCTCTGCCGAAGTCAGCTGCATCTACAAGCGGCACGGCAAAGTCCGCAAAGTCCACAATCTCCTCTATGTGCCGGATTTTGCCTCTGCCGAGCGGGTCAACAGGCGTCTTGCTGCAATCGGCAATATTGTTTCTGACGGCCGGCCGATACTCGGCCTCGACAGCCGCGATCTACTGGAGATCCTGCTGGAGGAGGCTCCGGACGGCTTCCTGGTCCCGGCCCATGCCTGGACGCCCTGGTTCTCCATCTTCGGTTCCCGCTCCGGCTTCGACAGTGTGGAGGAGTGCTTCGGCGACCTTGCGTCCCACATCTTTGCCCTTGAGACGGGACTTTCTTCTGACCCGGCCATGAACCGGCTGATATCCGGCCTTGACCGGTATGCACTCATCTCCAATTCCGACTGTCACTCGCCGTCAAAGCTCGGCCGGGAGGCCAATCTGTTCGACACCGGTTTCGACTACTTTTCGCTGCGCGCTGCGATCCGCGGCAACAGCCGTGGCGGCTTTCGGGGGACAGTGGAGTTCTTTCCGGAAGAGGGAAAGTATCACTATGACGGGCACCTGGATTGCAATGTCTGCCTCGATCCGATTGAAAGCCGCAAGCTCGGTGATATCTGCCCGGTCTGTCGCAAACCGTTGACCGTGGGTGTACACCATCGGGTCATGGATCTTGCAGACAGGGAAGAGCCGTTGTTTGCCGCTGATTCACCAAAGGTATTCAGCCTGATCCCCCTGCCGGAGATGCTGGGTGAGATCCTGGGGTGCGGTTCGGCAACAAAAGGGGTGTTGCTGCAGTATGCAAAAGCGCTCTCCCTGTTCGGCTCCGAGTTCGAGCTGCTGCTGCGGACTCCGGAGAGCGATATCGAGCCGGTAGCACCGTTGCTGGCGGAGGCGATCCGGCGGGTGAGGTCTGGGAATGTTATCCGCCAGCCCGGCTATGACGGCAGGTTCGGGGTTATCAGGGCATTCGGGGAGGGAGAGCTAGGGAAGAAATCGAAAGCTTTCAACTCGTAAGTCGGCAGTTGAACACTGCCTGCATTCGAGCTGACGTGCCATTTCTGCACTTCTAGGCTCATTGCGCTACAGCCGATAAACTCGCTTCGCTCAGACAGTATCGGCTGCTTAACGCTCAATTTCGCCAAGAAGTGCGACGAAATGTCCCTAAGGCTCTCATTACGGCAGCATTCAACTGCCGAGGCCATAGTTGATAAGCGCCATGAGGAGGTGCAGTAATGGATCTGTTCAGAAGCAGAAGGGTGAAGAAGCGCGGAATACTTCTCGATGAACCGGTTGACGGCAATGACCATTGCAACGGATGCGATGCCGCCTGCTGCAGGGGCTTCCCGAGCGTAGAGCTGACCCATCAGGAGTATGCAGCACTTGAGCGGCTCGGTGCTGCCAGGCTTCAGTTCCTGCTTGACGGGCATCACTACCTTGTTATCGAAAACGGCTGCGAATTCCTGATCGAGAGCCGCTGTTCGATCTACGACCACAGGCCCTCGATCTGCCGGCGCTTTACCTGCCGGGAGGTTTAACAGCCAGTAAATTGTTATCGTTACGCTCTTAGCTTTTTCAGCAGCCAGGCCATATTCCTGCCCAGATCGGTCATGGTCTTCATCCCTTCCTCATCCTGCTCCACCTCGCCGATGTTACGGCCAACGCCGATGTTCCAGTAGGATGAACCGGGGATGATCATTTCGCCGATCAGGAAAAAGTGATTGATGGAGTCGAAGGCGTGGATCGCTCCCCCTCTGCGCACCGCGATGACTGCTGCTCCGGCCTTGCGGCGGTACAGGTTGTCGTTGGCGCGACCCACCATGCCGGCGCGGTCGATCAAGGCCTTGGTCTCGGCTGAGATATCAGCGAAATAGGTCGGGGAGGCGATGATGATCCCGTCAGCTTCGAGCATCTTTGCGATGCAATCGTTCACCACGTCGCCGCTTTCACTGCTGACCGCGCAGCGCTGATCCTTGCTGCCGAAACATTTGTAACAGGCAGTACAGCCGCGGATAGTCTCTCCGGCCAGCTGTACCAGTTCGGTCTCGATCCCCTCTTTTTCCAGCTCGACAAATGCCTGCCGGACCAGAATTGCAGTATTGCCGTCTTTGCGGGCGCTGCCGCTGAATGCTGCTACTTTCATGGTAAACTCCTTGAATGTTTAGATGTCCAATGCTGCGTAACGTCTGAATCCAACCCCCCTCAATCCCCCCTTGACAGGGGGGACGCCTTTAAGCCTCCCCTGATAAGGGGAGGTTGGAGGGGTTAGATGCGGAATATCTGCGCTTCACCATCCTAAAATGGATAGCCAAGCCCGACGAACACCGCCACCCCGTCTTTCCCCCACCCCGCGTCGAGCCTCCCCACGATGTTCGGACGGACTACTGCCCTCAATCCGAAGCCGGGGGTAAAGTTGAAATCATCCCCTCTGAGTGTGCGCAATGAGCTTGAAACGGTGCCGATATCGATAAAAGGAGCGAACTCCCAATCAGCATTCACATCGAAAACAGTCCACCTGAAAAGCCGGATCCGCTCTTCAAGGTTGAGTATCAAGGCAGTTGAATCGATGAAGCGGTTTCTGCCGTAGCCGCGCAGAGTGCTCTCTCCCCCCAGTGATGGTCGTTCCATGAATGGCACGGCGCTTCCCGGAACCTGACTGTAGAGAAATCTCAAAGCGGTGATGAACCGCTTCTCTTCGTCTTTCGGCAGAAAGCCTTTCGCTTCGAATTCGTAATGAAGGTAGTCAGCAGAGCTGCCCAGTGTCGCTGAACTCCCTTCCAGGGAGAGTCTCGCGTACCCGCCCGAAAGCGGCATGCTTACCGAGTCGAGAGAGTTGTAGAGAAGGGAGATTTTCTGGGCATGTGCGGTGAATCCGTTCAAGCCCGGGGCACTGCTTTCGGAGAAGCGGTCTTTTATGAAGGGAAGATCTTCGAATGCACCTGTTTTGATCCGTGCCTTTCGCAGCCGCTCTCCCAGTTGCAGATAGAAATCCCCGAAAAGGGGATAGGCGGCACTGTACGTGAAGCCGTCCTCTACACCGGCAAAGTTGGTTTCGCTGCTGTTCGCTGTGCCCGGCCCCAGGCCGAAAAAACGATTTGATCCGTCAGTGAAGTGGTAGATGAAAAGATTGGTCTCCAGCTTTCCGCCAAGGAGCGTCAGATCCCTGATTCTGGCTTCGTAATCCTCGTTTACCTTTGTCGACCAGGAGAGGTTGACCTCGACCGACCGGGTGTGCGACGGGTAGAAGACGCCATAGAGGGTATAGGTCGTCCCGAAGTTCGGATTATAGTTGATTTGAGGAGCTATGATCGAGGTCACTTCGTCACGATGATTATGAACCAGGAAGGCGGTCAGTGCCCCTGTCGTCAACCCCTCATTGGGGCTGGAAGCGATGACCGGGAGAGGGAGCGTAACGACTTTAACTTTTTCAGCGCACTCCTTTGTCCCTGCCGGGAAGGAGGCCGGAACAGCAGCGGCCTTGACATCTTCTTCGCACCCGTTTGTGACAACAGGATAGAAGAGGGTCTCCCGGGGTACGAGTGAGGTGCAGCCGGGGAGGGCCAGCAGCAGAAAAATCAGTAGATGGGGAGTAATCAGTCGCATCTGTGGTTATGGTTTCATTATTCCGAATTTGTCCAATCGATACTGAAGGGTCTTGTAACTCATCCTGAGGAGCGGGGCAGCTCTGCTGATGGTCCATTCGGCGCGCTCCATGGCTTTGATAATCAGCTCCTTTTCAAGCTCCTCGAAAGAGATCCCATCCGGCGGGAAGTCGAACAGGAGAGACATTCCCCCGGAGACAGTCTCGTGAACTTCGGAGGGGAGGTCTTCCGGCAGGATGACGTTCCCCTCAGCCATCAGTACACCCCGTTCAATTATCGATTCCAGCTGGCGGACGTTTCCCGGCCAGGTGTAGTTGATGAGCAGCTTGAGCGCCGGTTTTGAAATCGACTGTACCGGCATGCCGGTTGCCTGGGCATATTTCTTTACGAAGAAGTCGGCGAGGGTGACGATATCGCTTCCGCGTTCCCTGAGAGGCGGGAGGGTGATCCTTATGACGTTGAGGCGGTAAAAAAGGTCCTCTCTGAACTGCCCTTTTTTTATTTCGGTTTCCAGCTCCTTATTCGTTGCGGCGATAATCCTGACATCGATGGATATATTGACCTTGCCGCCGACGCGCCGTATCTCCTTCTCCTGAATAGCCCGGAGCAGTTTTGCCTGAAGCGAGACATTCATCTCGCCGATCTCGTCCAGAAACAGTGTCCCGCCTTCTGCCGCTTCGAACAGCCCGAGTTCGCGGCTGTTGGCACCGGTAAAGGAGCCTCTTTCATGGCCGAAAAGTTCGCTTTCTATGAGGGCTTCAGGGATGGCTGCGCAGTTAATGGCAAAGAAGGGCTTGCCGTTTCGCGGGCTTTTTTCGTGGATAGCCCGGGCGACAAGCTCCTTTCCTGTTCCTGACTCGCCATATACCAGCACGGTTGAACCGGTCGGTGCGATCTTGCTTATGACCCTGAAGACCTCCTTGATCTTCGGATGATCACCGATTATCCCCTGGATTGTGGCGCTCTCTTCCAGTTTGCGATGCAAGGCGGTATTCTCGCGCAGAAGTGCTATATGCTCGCACGCCCGTTGCAGCGTGAAGAGGAGATGTTCGCGGTCCAGAGGTTTCTCGAGATAATTGAAAGCACCTTTCCGGGTAGCTTCGACTGCAGAGTCGATCGTGCCATGTGCCGTCATGAGGATCACGCACTGCTGAGGGTTCTGGTCCAGCACCTGTTCGAGCAGCTCCATTCCCGACATCCCCTGCATCTTGAGATCGGTAAGGATAAGATCGAACTCGTCATACTTCAGCTGCTCCAGAGCGTCATTTCCGCTTGCGACCGAAACGGTTCGATACCCTTCGCGGCTTAAGATGGTCTGCAGAATTTCCCGCTGGGCTTTTTCATCATCAACTACCAGGATGCTGCATGGCATAACTGCTTCTCCCTGCGAACCTTATGATTTTCCCGGCAGCGTTACAGTAAACGTAGTTCCGCTCCCTTCGATGCTGGATACCAGAATTTCGCCGCCATGCTCCTTGATGATCCGTTCGGTAATGGCGAGTCCGAGGCCGATGCCTGCCTCTTTGGTCGTAAAATAAGGCTGGAAGATCTTTTCCAGGTCTTCAGAGGGGATACCTATCCCCTGATCCGTGAAATGGAGGCGGAACCTGCCGTCAGAAAGCTCCGCGCCGATTGTCAGAGTTCCCCCCTCAGGCATCGACTGTGCACCGTTGGTGATGAAGTTGAACAGGCAGTTTCGCAGCAGTTCCTGATCGCAGTTCAAAAGCGGCAGATCGTCCGGGATCTCAAGCTGGACCGCAACTTTCTGCTCTTTCAGCTTGTCGCTGAGTACCGTAAGAGCTCTTTCCACGATCTCCGAATATGAGATGTCCGACCTTCGCAGTTTCAACGGGCGGCCATAGTTCATGAAGTTCAGGACCATGTAGTTTGCCTTGCGAACCTCCGCCTTTATGTTTTCCGCGATTTTAGAGAGCTCCTCCTGTTTCTCGGGTGAGGAGTACTTTATTTCGTCTTTCAGGTGATCGATGGCAAGACTGATATAATTCAGCGGATTACGTATCTCATGGGCGATACCGGATGCAAGCTGGCCGACCTTTGAAAGGTGCTCGGCTTCGTGCAGGCGCTCCTCCAGGGTTTTTCTTTCCCGCAGTTGCTGGACCATCTCATTGAAGCTCTGAGCAAGCTCGCCGATCTCATCCGAGCTCTCAACCGGAACGGTTACGGAGAGATCGCCGGAGGCGACCTTTCGCACTTCCAGGCCCAGCCTCTGAATCGGGTGAGTGTAGCGGCGGGCAAGGAAGATGATCAGCATTGTCCCGAGTCCGAATATCACCGCTGTTGCCAGTAGTCGCCGGACAAAGTTGTCGTGCTGGATGCCGCGGATATTGTCGAGAAGCAGGTCGATCTCGACATATCCCAGTTGTTCATCACCGACGATAACCGGCACGACCAGGTTATACGGTTTCTGTGAGGATACCCCTCCGCCTCTTCTCCCCTGTGCTGCCTTCAGACCCTTCTCAAGTTTTTTCAGCTCCCGTTTTTTGCCGATCTTTTCCGGGTCGGAAGAGTCGATGATCTCCCCTTCGGAGTTGACGATGTTTATCTCGTTGATACCCTTCTGACGAGCCTCTTTCAGGTAATCGGCAAGTTGCGAGGTCTCCACTTCGGTTTCCGAGGTGAGATCCTCAACACTTTTCTGGAGGATCTCGGAGATTGCAGTCGAACTCTCCTGTATCTCGCTAACGAGCTTGGTCTGGCTTATCTGGTTCAGGGTGAACAGTGTCAGCATCGCCAGAATCAGAAGGGTCAGCATGATTATGACAAGTTTTGCATTAAGATTCACGGTGTGGCTCCTGCTGCCATTTATACATCAGGCCGGTTGCTGAAACAAGGCGAATGTCCGAATGATATCTGTTCTAATGTGCATATCTTTCTGATACCATGAACCAATGATTCAAACCGGGTAAAGAGGCTTTTCGTATGCATGAACTTTCCATAGTTCAGGGTGTAGTCGAGCTCTGCGAACAGCACTGTGGCGGAAGGCGCGTACTGGCGGTCACTCTTGAGATCGGCTCCCTTTCCGGTGCCGTTCCTGAGGCCCTGGAGTTCTGCTTTGAAGCTGCCACAAAAGGTACTCTTCTGGAAGGAGCAGAACTGGAAATCGAACGGGTGGAAGCAACCGGTTACTGTAGCGACTGCGGAGTCGTCTCACCGGTTGAAACGTATTTCGACTCATGCCCGTCCTGCGGGGCTCCGGCTCTTTTGCTGCGAACGGGCGAAGAGATGCGGGTAAAAGATCTGGAGGTGGAGTAAGTATGTGTACAACCTGCGGTTGTCCTGAAGAAGGGCACGATCATCATCACGACCACGACGGGCATCTTCCCGGCACCAGAATCACCATAGAGACCGATATCCTCGCAAAAAACAACCGCTATGCTGCCGGGAACCGGGCCCTGTTCAAAGCGAACGGGATATTTGCCCTGAATCTGGTCAGTTCCCCCGGTTCCGGGAAGACCACCATACTGGAGAGGACTCTGTGTGACCTGTCCGGCAACCTCCGCTGTGCAGTCATCGAAGGGGATCAGCAGACCGACAACGACGCCCGGCGGATTGCTGCAACCGGCGTGCCGGTCAAACAGATCAACACCGGTGCCGGTTGCCATCTCGATGCGCATATGGTCGGCCATGCTCTGGAAGAGCTGCCGACACGTGAAATGGATATCCTCTTCATCGAAAACGTCGGCAATCTTGTCTGCCCTGCCTCATTCGACCTCGGGGAAGCGCACAAGGTCGTTGTCCTCTCGGTAACCGAAGGGGAAGACAAGCCGCTGAAGTATCCGCAGATGTTCCATGCGGCCGATGTTATGCTGCTCAACAAGATCGACCTGCTCCCGTACCTCGACTTCGATGTTGAAAAATGTCTGGAGATGGCTCGCCGGGTCAGCCCGGGTATCCGGATATTTCAGCTTTCGGCAAAAAGCGGTCAAGGGATGGCGGAGTGGTATGAATGGCTGCGGGGGAAGGGATAGCGGTGTCCGGCATAATTATTCTCTTTGGAGTTGCACAAATGGTCAGCATCCAAAAAAGCCGCTTAGACATTCAGGAACTGGCTTAAGCGGCTTTTGAGTACAAAATTCAAGGCGGATTCAGCTGTGCTCCCGCGTCTCCAGAAACTGCAGCTCTTTCCAGTTCTCCATGGTGTTATCGAGCCTCCACTGGCTTCCGGCCAGGTAGGTCAAATTCCCTTCGCCGTCGATGTAGCAGTGCATGGCCTCTTTCCGCTGGAACTCTTCGATCTGTTTTCTCTCACCTGTTACCCAGCGGGCGGTCACATAGCTGACCGGCTCGTAGGTCGCCTTGACCTTGTACTCGAATTCAAGACGGTGCATGACCACGTCGAACTGCAGCAGTCCGACCGCGCCGACGATCCAGTCAGAGCCCATCTGCGGTCGGAAGACCTGGGTGGTCCCCTCTTCGGCCAGCTGCACCAGACCTTTTTCCAGCGCTTTCGACTTCATCGGGTCGAGTAGTCTGACCTTTCTGAAGTGCTCCGGGGCGAAATTAGGGATGCCGGTGTATTTGAGGTCTTCTCCCTGGGTGAAGGTGTCGCCGATCTTGATGGTGCCGTGGTTATGGATGCCGATGATGTCGCCGGGGAAGGCCTCTTCCACATTTGTCCGGTCCTGCGCCATGAAGATGGTGGCATTGGCGATCTGGAAGTCCCGAGCGAGACGGAGGTGCTTCACCTTCATCCCCCGGGTGAATTTCCCGGAGCAGATCCTGAAGAAGGCGATCCGGTCGCGGTGCGCCGGGTCCATGTTCGCCTGGATCTTGAAGACGAAGCCGGTGAACGGCTCTTCGTACGGGGAGACCATGCGGCTGAGGGTCTCTCTTGGGAGCGGAGCCGGTGCTTCAGCGACGAACGTATCGAGCAGCTGCTGGACGCCGAACGTATTGATAGCGCTCCCGAAAAAGACCGGTGTCTGCGTTCCGGCAAGGTACGCTTCTCTGTCGAACGGGCTGGCTGCACCTTCGAGCAGTTCAACATCATGGCGGAGTTCTTCAACCTGGCTCCCCAGAAGTTCGTCCAGGCGTGGATCGTCGAGCCCCTGAACAGAGATGATCTCACCGGTGCCGCGGTCAGCTTCAGGATCGAAAAAAGTCAGCTCTTTGGTGTAGAGGTGGTACGTCCCCCTGAATCGCTTCCCCATGCCGATCGGCCAGGTGATGGGTGCGCACTGGATCTTCAGCAGGTTCTCGATCTCGTCGAGCAGCTCCAGCGGCTCTCTGCCTTCGCGGTCCAGCTTGTTTATGAAGGTCATGATCGGGGTGTGACGCAGCCGGCAGACCTCCAGCAGCTTCTTGGTCTGGGTTTCGACCCCTTTGACAGAGTCGATCACCATCAATACCGAGTCGACAGCGGTCAGAACCCGGTAAGTGTCTTCGGAAAAGTCGTTGTGTCCTGGGGTGTCGAGCAGGTTCACTTCGTGGTCGCCATACGTGAACTTCATGACTGAAGAGGTAACGGAAATCCCGCGCTGTTTCTCCATTTCCATCCAGTCGGAGGTTGCGTGACGGGCAGACTTGCGGGCCCGTACCTCTCCTGCCTGCTGGATCGCTCCGCCGAAAAGGAGCAGTTTTTCCGTGATGGTCGTCTTTCCTGCGTCAGGGTGGCTGATAATGGCAAAGGTTCTTCTTCGTTCGATCTCCAGCTGATTATGCTTTTTCACTAATGCTCTCTCCCGGACACAATAAAAGCGAAGAAATGCTCTTCGCTGGAGATGAATAATGACACCGGCGCATGAAAAGGGCAACTGAAAATGAAATTCTGCTTTTTCTGCAGGATAAATAAATTGTTGACAAGAATACGTTTTCTCGATAATGTCTAAATACAATATAGACGTTATGGATTACTATGATTTCGATGCGAAGCAAATATGCGCTCAAGGCGCTTGGTTACATGTCGCGGACCAGTGAAAAGGAGTCCTTCCTTATTGCGGATATTGCGCAGACTGAAGGGATCCCCAAGAAATTTCTTGAAGCAATTCTTCTTACTCTCAAGAACAACGGGATACTGTCAAGCAGGAAAGGTCCCGGTGGCGGCTACTCTCTGGCAAAAGCTCCGGCGCAGGTGACTATCGGAGCGGTCGTCAGGGCTTTCGAGGGTGATCTTGCCCCGGTCCAGTGTCTCAGCGAATCTGCCAGCGCATCCTGTCCGGAGTGTGCTGATGAAGATACCTGCGGGATCAAGCTTGTGATGGCCGATGCCGGCAATGCTTTCGCCTCGGTTCTTGACTCGGTGACGCTGGCTGATATGCTTCAAAGAAGCGAATTCGAGCGGCAGAGGAGACAGCAGGTAGTAGACTTCACTATCTAAAAAAAATTACCTGAGAAGTCTACAATAAATATAGACAAAGCGGCTTTAATGAAAACAACAAGAGGAGACAAAAAATGAGCAAAATCTATGAAGACAACTCCAAATCTATCGGCAACACCCCGCTGATCCGCCTTAACAGGATTGCTGCAGGGGCAAAGGCTACTATACTGGCAAAAGTGGAGGCCCGCAACCCGGCCTACTCGGTCAAGTGCCGGATAGGTGCAAACATGATCTGGGATGCTGAAGAGCGCGGCATACTGAAACCCGGAGTCGAGATCATCGAACCGACCAGCGGCAACACCGGCATTGCACTTGCCTACGTTGCCGCAGCACGGGGCTACAAGCTTACCCTCACCATGCCGGAGACGATGAGCATCGAGAGGAGGCGGGTGCTGGCAGCACTCGGAGCTAATCTTATCCTTACCCCCGGGGCAGAAGGGATGAAAGGGGCGATCAGCAAAGCTGAAGAGATAGCCGCTTCAGATCCGGTGAGATACTTTCTCCCGCAGCAGTTCAAAAACCCCGCTAATCCTGCCATCCATGAAAAGACTACCGGCCCGGAGATCTGGAACGATACCGATGGTGCGATCGACATCCTGGTCTCAGGTGTCGGAACCGGCGGCACTATAACCGGCATATCCCGCTACATCAAGAACACGAAAGGGAAAAAGATCCTCTCCGTAGCCGTAGAGCCGAAGGAGAGTCCGGTCATCTCCCAGCAGCTTGCCGGGCAGCCGTTAAAGCCGGGACCACACAAGATCCAGGGGATCGGTGCCGGGTTCATTCCGGACACGCTCGACCTTTCGATTGTTGACCGGGTTGAACAGGTGACGAGCGATGAAGCGATAGAGTTTGCCAAAAGGCTTGCCCAGGAAGAGGGCCTGCTGGTTGGCATCTCCTGCGGAGCTGCTGTGGCAGCGGCAGTACGCCTTGCACATCTGGATGAGTTTGCCGGGAAGACTATTGTAGTGATTCTGCCTGACGGTGCAGAACGCTATCTTTCTACCGCCCTGTTTGAAGGGATTTAAATGGAACACCGAAAAGCTGTGACTGATTCTGCTCTGGATGAAAAGCTTGAGCAGCTTGCAAAAATCCTGAAAGGGTATGGCTCACTTCTTGTGGCCTTTTCCGGCGGAGTCGATTCGACCTTTCTGCTCAAGGTTGCAGTTGCCTCGCTTGGAGATAAGGTGGCTGCCTTTACCGAAGCGTCGCCGCTGCATCAGTCCTGGGAGCTGATCGAAGCCCGCGAACTGGCGAAGCAGTTCGGTGTCAGGCACATAGTCATTGAGGCGGATGAGCTCGAAGACCCGGAATTTGCCGCCAATCCCACGAATCGCTGCTATCTCTGCAAGAAGGTGATTTATGGCGGAGCCAAAAGGATAGCCGAGGAGCTTGGTCTGGCGCAGATAGCTGACGGCAGCAATGTTGACGACCAAAAAGATTACCGGCCAGGCCGCCAGGCTCTTGCAGAGATGAACATCCGCAGCCCGCTGCTGGAGGCCGGACTGACCAAGGACGAGATCCGGGCTGCCAGCCGGGTTCTCGGGCTCCCCACCTGGAACCGGCAGCCCCTTGCCTGTCTCGCCAGCCGTTTCCCCTACGGCACTACAATTACCGTCCAGAAGCTGCGCCAGGTCGAGGCGTGCGAGACATTCCTGCGCGATGAGGGATTTGCCACTTTCCGGGTGCGCTACCATGATGATACGGCGAGAATCGAGGTCAGCAGTGATGATATCGGTCGGCTGGTGTCATCGCCGCTTCGGGAGAGGGTCGTGGCACATTTCAAGGCAGCCGGGTTTACCTATGTTGCTGTCGATCTTGAGGGTTTCAGAAGCGGCAGTATGAATGAACTTCTCTGAATTAATACAGAACTGATAACCTTTGGGATTATCAAAGCTCGACTGACAGACGCTTCATGACTTTGAGGAAGTTTCTGGTGAGATACGGGTTCAGTTCAGTTCCTGCCTTTTCGAGCAGTACTCTTTCAATATAGTCAAAATCCAGTGACGTCTGGTAGATCCGCCTGGTGCGCATGGCATCAAAGATGTCCGATATCATGGTCATCTGGCTGGGGAGAGCCAGCTGCCAGTCGGAAGATACGGAAGGGTAGCCGGTCAGATTGAATTTGATGTGATGTTCGAAGGAACTTAGAATAGCTATTCGCGGTATTCCCGGGCAGCCGAGCAGGTATTCGGCACCGCGGCGGGGGTGGCTGCGCATATGTTCCATCTCGGTTTCATCCAGTTTTCCCGGTTTGTTGAGCACCTCCCGATCGATGAAAATCTTGCCCGCATCATGGAGCATCCCTGCCAGACCGATATCTGCCAGGAGGGGTCCGTCGATGCCGAGCGTCATGCCCTGGACAAGGTTGAGTACACAGACATCCAGGGAGTGGGTAAAGGTATATTCATCCATTTCCCGAAGCGGTACGAGAGCGAGGAGCGGATTGAACTGGTTGCGGATCGCTCCGACAAAACCGGTGACGATGTTTGTGATGCCTGACACATCAAAGGATTCCCGTTCGGCAATCTTGTCAAAAGTGTTTATGAGAGTTCCCAGTTCGTCTTCAGTAAGATCTTCGTAACCGGCGATCTCCTGCCCTTTTTCGTCGCTATGCCGGACCTCGACTTTCCCGAACCGGATATTCTCGGTAGAGCGGGCATCATCCCCTCCGGGCTTGTTTCGGGAGATGGTGACGATCAGCTGCCGGATCTCGGCAGGGGTGACCTTATGCAATATCTTCAGGTGACCTATGCCGCGGGCCTTGAGTTGTCGGGCAAGCCGCTCGCTGTAGTAGCTGCCTTTCAAAGGGACTTCATCGATAATGATCTCATCGCCGATGGCAATCAGGGCGATTTCCGTTTCTCCGCCCATTGCCTCCTTGATGCTCTTATCCGCAGCTTCGCAGAGTCGGGAGACCTGTGGATGGTCAATAGCGTACAATGTCGCTGTCGAAGCCGCCATAACCAACTGGCGGACTATTTCCTGGTATATGCCGCTCCGGTCCCTGTTCATGTCTGTCTGGCCTGAAATTTGCGGGAGATGCTATCTGCCAGCATGGTAAGTTCCTTGTCGCCAAGTTCCTGAATTTTCGAAAGCATCTGGCTTGCCTGCTGAGCCGGGTAGCGATCCAGAGAGCGGATAATCTCCATTTTGAAGTTGTGCATGGCAATGGGATGCATGATGCTGGTGGCCTTGAGAAGCTGGCCCAGTTCCGGCAGGACCACCGGATTGCCGATCGCGGCAAGAGTGCGGAGTGCAGCTGTTTTCAGTTCGAAGTCCCCTCCGGTTTTTAACAGGTCCAGCAGTCTGGCCAGCACCAGCGGACTCTTGCTTGTCTCTGCCAGTTGCATGGCTGCTGACTGGACTTCCTGCCTGTCGTTTTTCAGGTCCTGCAGAAGTTGCCGGTCTGCTTCAGGGTCCTGGAAGTAGATCAGAGTGCGGAGGGCCTCCTGGTGTACGCGCGGATTAGGGTGTGACAGCAGCCTGCGGATCTGGTTCAGCGTCTGGGGGGCATTCAGGGTTCTCAGCAGTACCAGCATGTTTCTGACCACATACCAGCGTTCGTCCCGCAGTCGGGCAACGGTGGGTTCGATCGCAGCGTTGCCGAACTCATTCAACCGTTCCATGTAGAAGCGACGAAGGGACATACTCTCTTCTTCCGCCAGTCTGTCCAGTGTCGGGATCAGGAACGGGGTTCCCACCCGGCTTATCAAGGATTGGATGTCGCTGTATTTGCTTTTGCCCCAGATAGAGATACTGGTGAGCACCTCATTGATAAAGTCGGGTGTGGCAAAGAGATCGAGAAGCTCCTTTCGGAACTCCGGGTCTTCAATGTTGCCGGACAGTCGGTCATGAATGCCACAGAGAGCATTGAAGTCACCAGTACCGAGAAAATATGCCAACATCTCGACAGTGTGCTGCTTTAAAACGTCCGGACGTTCTTCGCCGGAAGGCTGTTCAAGAAGATTCAGGACGACGGCATTCATCTGGAGTTCGAGCGGATGGCCGATAAGGCTGTCCAGTAGCAGATCCCGTTCTTCCATCTCTGCAGGAGAGATCTGCCCGGTAGAGATGATGGAGCGGATAATCGCCTCATAATCAACCGGAAGGAACAATTCTGTCTGGTCATCCTTCATTAAGGTTTTAAATTTGTCAGTCAACTCTGCCTTGCTGTATTCACCTTTCTGCGCCGCTGAAATGACGTCATTGCTGGCCCCAAGAGAGGAGAGTCGCTCCATCAGGGCATGCATATACGGGGAGATAGTCTCTCCGCTACTGTTCATTTCAACCAATGCATCAAAGATGGCATCGTTTGACAGCTCTGCGAGAAGCTGACCGGACAGCTTCCTGTCATCTTTGAGCGCTTCCAGGGTACTGACGAGGAATTCCTTTCGCAGTTCCGGGCTCATCTGGTTTATGAACTGGCTGACTTTGTCGATTTCATCGCCACAGCCTTCCTGTTTGATTTTTCGGAAAAACTGGACAATGGCCTGGGCATAACTGAGAGATCTTCCCCCGGCTGTTTTCCCCTGCTTCCGGTTGATCATTTCCGCCAGCATGGCAGGGTCGACTTTGGACCAGGAGACAGCCAGGCTCCCCTCCTGGTCGAGGACATCATTGATGACCCCCCGGACGAATCGTTCCCAGAGCAGCGAGACGGTCCGCTCTTCCTTGACAGGGTTCTCCGCAGTTACACTCTCTTCTTCAGTCAGCCTGAATGCAGCATAGTCGATCCCGGTTGCCTGTATCCTCCTGATATTGCCGGCGTAAACCGCCTGAACGATACCTCCATTTTCAATGATTTTCTCTTTGGAACTGTTGATGATATCGATAAAGGAGAGCAGTTCTTCGATCTCTATATCGGGGAGAATGGTCAGGGCAGCGATCTCGTGGGTGAAGAGCGACTTTGCCACGTCCTGAAAGACCGGGTTTTTTCTTTCAAGAGGGGTGTCGGCGATGAGAAGTGCATCCCTGGCGATGCCTATGGTAATGCTGCCGGACTCTGCGGTAAGCCTGTTGAAAATATCGATGATCTTTTGGGCGGAAGGGGCAATGCTGGGGTGCTGACTGGGGTAGAGGTTCCTGTTGCGGCGCAATATGTTGAACTCGGTCAGACCTTGCGTTACAAGCGCAATGTTGATGTCGGACGATGACTTGTCAGCGGGGTCGAGGTTCACAAATAAACTCCGGACGGCAAAGTGCTGTTGGATGAGTATCAATTATTAATAAGTCTAACGCTGTCGGACGATTATGCAAGCATTCTTCAACAAAATCTGAGACCAGCCCTGTAAGTCAAGCCGGGAAAAACCGATACCATAGAGTGGCTCAGCTGCTTCATAGATACATTAGAGTGTCAACTATTGACGACCTGTCTACAGGATGATATCTACTGTTTCATGCCGAAAATGGCGGTAAGCGGTGCCGGGCAAGAGAAAGCCGAAGTCTGGCTACGAAAGAACACCAAACCTGTTTGAACAAGGGAGGATAATCATGCCCGTTCACAAAAAGAACTATTCAGCAGAGCACACCGGCCCGTTTGAAACGCTCCTGGAGCGCGATTTCATGGGGTTCCCCGGCAAGTACTTCATCGGAGAGAACCTGGAGTTGACCGGTTGCGAAGTGTCGCTCAACCGTCTTCCGGCCGGGAAAGGGATACCGTTTGTCCATGCTCACAAAAGGAACGAGGAGCTTTACATCGTGCTGCGCGGCAATGGAACGTTCTTTGTCGACGGCGAGGAGTTCCCGATTCAGGAAGGGAGCCTGATCCGGGTCGCTCCGGCGGGTGAGCGGGCGTTCAAGGCGGGGAGCGAGGACCTCTACTTCTTCTGTATCCAGACGGAGGCCGGCAGTCTGACCCAGGCGACTCTCGAAGATGGCATCCGCCTGCCGACTACGACCTCCTGGATAGTCCCGAAAGATAACAAGTAGTTTTCGGCGGGTCTGCGACTGTCTGCTGGAGATTGCACCGTTGATCTTGAAAAGCCTGAAATCGTATCAACAGGCGGGTTTTTACGGGTATAAACATTTACCTGGACGGATCGGCATGCTCCGCTACGCAACAATTCTGTTTTTAGTGCTCTGCCTGCAACTTCTCGCAGGCTGTACAACCGGCAAGGTAACCCGTGGGATTTATGACGGGATCCGGGTGCGGAACGACCTGCAGGGTTCTCCTGCTGAGCGTTTCGGGAAACCGCAAGAGCCGGATTATCAGGAGTATGAGCGGATGAGAAAAGAGCAGCGCTGAAGCAGCAGGAGTCACCGCACCTCTTCTCTCTCCCCTGCCGGTTTATTGGCGCAGTTATCAGCGTCGCTACGCTTCAATCTCTTTTTGCGTAAGGCGGCACGTATGCTGAAGAAACCGCCGACTGCGGTCAGACTCCAGAGTGCTGCTGTTACTGCGATTTCGCTGGTGGTGAGCATTGAGCTTCTCCGCTATTCAGCTTATTCCTGTTCGTACTGTGCGACGATGGAGGCATACCGTTCGCTGAATCCAGAGGGCACCAGAGCTTCGGCTGTCTGATACCCTTGCAGGATGACGGCACGCATGGTTTCAGGAATCACCCGTTCCGCTAACGGATAGAGGATGTCATCTTCCTTGGCAATATGGTCACGCAGCAGTGCGGCATACCCCAGCGCGTTCTCTGCAACTGCCTGCCAGGTATCTGTACGGCCTGACTGCGCTTCATGAACAGCTGATTCCATGGCCCGGACAAAACTACGGCCCTGATCGTGTTCCATCAGCATCGCTGCTACCGGGCTGTGATCCTTTGGCATGCCGTTATCGATCAATGCTTTGAAGAGGACATCTTCTTCCTTGGCATGATGAAAACGGTCCGCATACTGACGGATGAAGTCGATACCATCGAGGTAAAACTGCCAGTTGCGGTAGCGCCCTTCAGCCGTCTGAGGGGCATTCTTTTCGAGCAGTGCAATCATCCGCAGAATCAGTTTATGCTCATCCACCAGTGCCTGGGTAATGTCCGTTTTCATCAGTTCCTCCTGTTGCCGTCGATGCCCACGATAACTGTCTCCAAAGGTATGTCTCTACCGCTCTTGCTGATCGCTTCCCTGACCATGACATCCAGTCCGCGGCAGCAGGGAACTTCCATGATTGCCACGGTGACGCGGGGAGTCTCATTGGTTGAGAAGATTGTAGCCAGCTTGCCTACGTAGCTGTCCGTATCATCCAGCTTCGGGCAGGCAATTGCCAGCGCTTTCCCTTTCAGCAGATCCTGATGCATGCTCCCCATGGCAAAAGCCACACAGTCTGCGCAGACCAGAATTTCCGCCTTCATGAAGTAGGGCGCAGTTGGCGGGACGAGGTGGAGTTGCACCGGCCACTGCCTGAGTTCAGAGACTGCTTTCACGTTGCCTGTTTCTTCTGTTACCGGTCTTTCGATCACTTTCGCCATGCTGCCGGGGCAGCCGCATCCCAGATTTCCCATGATTCATTCTCCTTGTTTCGCCAGATGTTCGTTGATTTCCTGCTCGATTTTCGCTTCGTCTTCCTTTGACAGGCCATGAATGGATACCACGTCTTTCAGGAGGCAGATCCCCACTTTGCAGGTGGTACAACCGATTTCGTAGCGAGCCAGGATCTCCCCGATCTCCGGGTAGCTCTGCATGACATCCTGTATCGCTGTATCGCCAAGTCCGTTGTTGAATTTCATTGAACGCCTCCTTGCCTTCTGATGATTCTGAAGTTAGCAGATAAAACTGCTGATGACTTTGATGTGGGTCAATAAACTGATTTCATTTCCAAAAGAGAGAACTACAGGTATGAGAAGGGAGGGACGTGACGGGGATGAATTACTGCGGGCGCAATTTCAGGATAGTGGCAATCTCCTGCTGCATGTTTTTAGTATCGATAGCTGCTCCTGAGAGGAGGGAGCCCCAGGTCCTGGTGCCGCTTTTCACGTCAAGATAGAGCTGTCTGGCAGGCTGCCTCGTCCTGGCGGCGATTACCGTGGCAATGATCAATTCCTGATTGGAGGCACCCGCTTTACGCAAGTCGGCCAGCTCCCGTTCGCCGAGCAACTGGTATCTGGTGAACAGCTCATCAACAACTGCTTCCGACAATCGACCGGATGGAGCATCTGCGTTCAGAGCATTTGAGAATCCCGCTCCCACGGTTTTACGGGCAAGCCGAAGCGGCGCAATAACATCCTTCCAGGCGGCACTTTTCAGCTTTGCCTGAAGCAGATCATCCGCTGCCGTACCTGATCTGGAAGCGATCCAATAGGCAATCCAGAGATCATCAGAAGAAGTGCCTTGCTGCTTTTTCATCACGATACTCTTCTTGTCGGTATTAAAGACGATGGCAAAGAAGGAGTTTTGCGTCGTGGCTAAAAAATACGTGTCGGCTTTCGCCGGGTGTGCAGCATCATAAGAACGGTCCGTAAAGCAGTGACACGTAATGGCAGATGTGGCATCTGCAGGCATCGGGACCATGAACAGCAAGGTAAGGCAGAGAATTGTTTTATTGAAGGGAAGGAGACGCATAAAGAGGTCCTGGATATGACCGGTGGTTGTAATGATTCCTTCCCTGAATATGTTCTCTTCTACGTTCAGATGCCTTGACTCAGGTCAATATGCTGAAATATGGTGCTGTTGCAATAAGCCGGCCGAGTTCGAGGAGATGATCGACTGTCTGGACGGTGAGGATCGCTTCGTACGAGATAGTTGAAAAGTCGTTGGAGAGTCTGTCTGAAGTCCTGCCCATCAGGTTAGTCGATATTTTCCACCGTCATGCCGAATACCCTGTTTTTGTCATCGACAAGCAGGGTTAGAGTGATGCCATTTCCTTGATACCGGTACGGAGATTCTTCTGCCAGACCGGCCTGCAGTGCCAGTTGCCTGCCCTTTTCTGCTGACATGCCGGGTACGATCCCGAACAGAGCTGATCCGGTGCTTCTTGTCGTGATCTTCCTGATCTTTCTGTCGAATCCGTAGCCGATGGTTATCCCGGGCGGGTCAAAACTCCGTTCGTACCCTTTCAGGCAAGGCTCTTCACTCCCCTTGACCCCGTTGATCTCCCGGTAATCTGTATCCGAATGTAGCTGTATCCCGAAGACATCAGTCTGGCGGGGTAGATCCGTTCGTGTCTGGTGTGTCAGACAGCCTGCCAGGCAGTAGAACAAAAGCAGGAGAGCAAATCTTGGCAATTTCATTTCATCCTAGACGATCATAGGCTCAAGAGACAACTGTGTATTGCCGTTTGTCATCTCCACGCGCTCATGCTATTCTAAGTTCAATTTCCATCAACGGGAGAATAGTTATGCACACCATGCGACAAGTGCTTACCGATGCCCTGGCATTACCACCTATTGAGCGTGCGGAACTGATCGAAGAACTGTTTTTCAGTTTCGATCGGAGCAACCGTAAACGTCTGGATCAACTCTGGGCTACAGAAGCTGAAAGCCGGATTGATGCCTTTGAACGTGGCGAGTTTGCCGCTATCCCGGCAGAGGAAGTTTTCTCCAAACTCAATCGATGAACCGTAAAAGAACCCTTCAATTCTTTCCTGCGGCAGAGTCGGAACTGCGTGACGCAGTTGCCTATTACAACAGTCAGTGTGCGGGACTTGGTTATGAATTTGCCGCCGAGACACGTCGAACAATTACCCGAATCCTTCGTTTCCCATCCGAATGGACCAAGCTTTCCCTCCGTACCCACCGCTGTCTGACGAATCGCTTCCCCTATGCAGTCATCTTCCAGTTTACCGATAATCATCTCTTTATTGTCGCTGTTATGCACCTGAAACGAGAGCCGGACTCCTGGCAAAATAATCTGTCGGATAACAAGTAGAAGCTATCAGCAGGTAGATTCATTTCTGAGGATCTTGCGGCGGGCTTTCAATGCGGCTTTGTTATGGATAAGGCTGTCAAAGCAACCACCCCCAACCCCCTCCTTATCAAGGAGGGGGCTTTCTGGTTCCCTTCCTGTTTCAGGTGGGTGCAGGGGGCGGGTTAAAAGCTCCCCTCCTATTTTAGGAGGGGCTGGGGGTGGTAAGCCTTTCATTTTCCCTCCACATCTCTATCTTTTTATCTGGCCGAAACGTGCAGAAGAGATATTTTCGTATATACTTAAGAACTATCCAATGATAACCGGGTTGACATTTAGAAAATAATATATATGATATCTTATATATACTCGGTGGAGGTCGTTCATGCTTCGTTTGAAAATATCACTGCTGCTCCTGCTGCTGTCAGCGGGAACAGCCAATGCGGAATCGATCAGGCTTTCCGTCACGGATGTCATCAGCAGTGCTGTAAAGGATAACAGCCTCGTCAAGGCTGCCGGATACCGGGCGATTGCCGCTCGTCATGGTGTCGGAGCTGCAGCGTCGAAGTATTACCCCGGTATTTTTTTCGAGGAGACTTTTGTTGCATCCAATGCTCCCACCCAGACATTCATGATGAAACTGGACGAGGGACGATTCACCCAGAACGACTTCCTTATCAATAATCTTAACAACCCCGGCACCTACCATGATTTCAAGACTGCCCTGACTCTTTACCAGCCTCTGTTCGACCCCTCGATCTCTCCGATAAAAGAGATGGCAGCGAAGGACGCGGAGAAGCAGGAGCATGGTTTTGACGCGACGAAACAGGATACCGCATTCAATGCATTCCGGATCTATCTGGAGCTGCAGAAAGCAAAAGCAGAGATGATCGCTGCTGAACAGACGCTGAAGGAAGCACGGGAAAGTCTCAGGCTGGCGGTTGTCCGGGGCGAAGCCGGTATCGGCCTCAAATCGGATGAATTGCGGGGACGGACGAATCTGGCACTTGCCGAACAGAATCTGCTCAGTGAGCGGAACAGGGTCGAAATGGCCGGGCTGCAGCTGGCGAGCTTCCTCGGCATGAAAGATGGTGATGTTGTCGAAGTCGATCCGGTGATCACCCCTGTTCCGGTCAGCCGGACCCAGGATGAATTGGTCAGCCTTGCTCTGGAGAACCGGAGCGAGTTGAAGCAGTCACGTAGTGAACTGGAGCGGAGCGAGGCTGAACTCGATCTGGCCCGGAGAGCATATCTCCCTTCTGCCGGTGCTTTTGCCAGCTACCAGCTGAACGCGAAGGACGCTCCGTTCGGTTCTGACAACGATTCATGGCGTGCAGGGGTCACGCTCACCTGGCAGCTTTTTGACGGTTTCAAGCGAGGCAGTGACCGGGAGCGCTCGGTTGCCAATCGTGCGGCAGTCGGTGAGATGCTTGATAACGGGATACGGAGTGTCAGGCTCGGTATCAGAGAGAGTTTCATGCGTCGTGAAGTGACCGGAAAGCGGCTTGAAGTCGCCCGGCTTGCGGTAGCAGATGC